>JAJDZJ010000176.1 GCA_022824685.1 Caldilineaceae bacterium | reverse complement strand
AGGCCCTCAGTCGGCGAGATAAGTTAAATTCTCCGTCTACGTGCCATCTTTCGTACATTTCCCTGTGTCTTACCCCGACCTGGAAGAGTATTCGGCTGCATTTCGATGTTCTGACCCAATTTAGATGCAATCGCCCTGACCCCGCCCCCTCTCCATCGGCACCGAAATCCAGCGATCGCCCTCCCCTCCCCCCTGACCGCGCTCAGCGCCCCTTTCTCACTCCCTCAACCCCCTGTAAGGGCGCCCCTTGTGGACGCCCGTGGCCGGTCCCGCCAACTCCTCCCTTACTCCCCTAACCGCCCTCCCCGAATGTTTCCCGCATGCCCGCCCCCGGTCTATACGCGCCCCGTAAACCACCGACCACTGACCACCAACCACTGCCGTAAAGCCGCCCCTATCCACGCGCCCCCCCCAAAAACGCCAATAGCAGAGTCAATACTTTGCCGACCGTAGCTATTTCCGGTTACAGTATTATCGACGATCAGCCGTCCAGCGGTCGCGCGAATGAGGCCGCCGCTCAATCGAGAACATAGCGCCAGCGAACATCTGGAGGACCACACCATGTACAACCTGTCAGGAAAAACTGCCTTCGTCACAGGAGCCGGGGGCGAACACGGCATCGGCCGCGGTATTGCCTTGCGCCTGGCCGCAGATGGGGCCGACGTCGTCGTTACCGACCTCGTAGAGAAACCCTATCCCGAAGCCGACTGGGAAGGCCTACCTGCTTTGCAGGCTGAAATCGAAGGAATGGGGCGCCGCTCTCTGGCCCTGACCTGTGACGTCACCGACGTCGCCTCAGTTGAAGGCGCCATGCAACAGGCCATCGACGCACTCGGCCAAATCGATATCCTGGTCAACAACGCAGCGGCCCGCGGCGGCAGAGATCGCGTCGCCGTCGTCGACCTCGAAGAGGACGAGTGGGACCGTGTCATGTCAGTAAACCTCAAGGGCTCCTTCGTCTGCAGCCGCGCAGCCGCGCGCCACATGGTCGCCCGCGGCGGCCGCGGCCGTATTATCAGCGTCTCCTCCGTCTTGGGCTTGCGCGGCATCGCCCGCTTTGCCGCCTACTGCTCATCCAAATTCGGCATCGTCGGCCTGACACAGTCGCTCGCCCAGGAACTGGCTGAATTCGGCATCACCGTCAACGCCATCTGCCCCAGCCTCACGCCCACCGAACGAGTAGGACATATGACCAACCTGTTTGACAACCCAGCCCTGCAAGTCAAGGACGCCACCGACGCCCTCCTGTCCGGCGCCGCGGGGAGCACACCGATCGGCCGCCTTGCTCAGACCGACGACCTGGCCCACGCCGTCTCCTTCCTCGCCTCAGACGGAGCCGACTTTCTCACCGGCCTTTCGATTCCTGTCACGGGCGGCTCCTTCATGCGCTAGACCAATCCAAAATCAGGGCCGCGTGCTCTCCAAAGTCAGCGCACAGTTCCAAGTGTAGCCGCTCGTCTTTACAGCCCGGCCCGAGTAAGGAGCCAATCAGCTTGCGTTCACCCATGCACAAATTCGTGAGTCCAAAATGAAATGAGCCTTGACAAAAGTCCCTCTCCAGGCGCATCGACCTCAATTCCCCTGGCAATCCTCCATCGCGTCTTCTGCCCCCAATGACCAGAACTTTCCAAGCGCCGCCAATTGCCCGCAAATGGCTGATCTTCGCCGCGCTGGGGACAGGCGTCTTCCTGGCCTCCTTCAATATCGGCATCGCCAACGTCATCCTCCCAACGCTGGTCACCGAATTCAACGTGGACTTTGCCCTTGTTCAGTGGGTCGTTCTTTCCTTTACCCTGACGCAAACCGCCATCTCACCGACCGTGGGCCGCCTGGGCGATATGCTGGGCCACAAGCCCATCTTCCTGTGGGGCACGATCGCCTTCGGCCTCGGCTCCATTCTGGCCGGTCTGGCTCCCAACATTGCGCTCCTGCTGGCCTTTCGCGTCGTTCAAGCTGTCGGCGGCGCCTTTGCCATCGCCTTGAGCATGGGAATCATCACCGAGACCTTCGCCAAGTCGGAGAGGGGCAAGGCGCTTGGCCTCTTCAGCGCCACCGTCTCCGCCGGCGGAGTCGCCGGCCCCCTCCTCGGCGGCGTCCTCCTCGACCTCCTCTCCTGGCGCTGGACCTTCTTTGTCGGCTTCCCATTGAGCTGTATCAGCCTGGCCTTCGCCTGGCTCTATCTCCCCAAAGACCGCCCTCGCGGCAAAGAGCGGTTCGACTGGACCGGCGCAACGACCTTCTCTGTCGGCCTCCTGGCGCTCATGCTCTTCCTGACCGTCGGCGAGAGCAGAGGCTACAGATCGCCTCCGATGATCGGCCTGCTCGCCTTCGCCCTGTTTACGCTTGCGCTCTTCATCCACACAGAAAGGCGCGTCAAGGAGCCTCTGCTCGATCTCACCATCTTTCGCAGCCCCCGGTTCAGTCTGAGCCTGTCGACGCGCCTCATCAGCTTCATCACGTTCGGCGGCGTCTCCCTGATCTTCCCCTTCTATCTGACAAACCTGCTAACCCTCGAACCTTCTCTCGTCGGTCTCCTTTTGGCGGTCGCTTCCTTCTTCTTTGGCGTGGCCTCGCCAATTGCCGGCTCCCTGTCGGATCGGTTTTCGTTCCACATCATCGCCGGCGCGGGGCTCGTCATGCTGGGGTTTGGCTGTTTCACGGTCAGCACACTGAACGCCGATACCTCCATCCTCGGCTTCATCCTGCGGGTTACGCCCCTGGGGCTCGGCATGGGTCTCTTCCAGTCGCCCAACAACAACGCCGTGATGGGGGCCGTCCCGCGCGAACGGCTCGGCGTCGCCAGCGGCCTCAACACGATCGGACGCACGCTCGGCCGCACATCAGGCGTCGCCGCGCTGGGTGCCCTTTGGGCCGTCCGCGTCTCCCACCATGCCGGCCCCGAATTCACCGGCAGCGTAACCCAAGCCGCGGCTGCCGCGCAGGTCGCCGGCCTGCGCGACGTCTCCTACACCGCCCTGGTCATTGTCCTCCTCGGACTCGCCCTTAGCGTATGGGGCTTTCTCAAGGACAAAGCGCCGGCGCAAACACACCATCGCAGCCCGTAGCGGGGCTTCGATTCAGGCGCGTTCGAAGACAACTGCGAACCGCAATCGGGCGGACGCGCAGTGCCCGCTGCCTTCCCGTGGTCTACTCGAACACCGAAGAAATCTTCGTCATCACGGCGTATGAACTGAGAGGAAGACAGTTGGCCGCTTATCGTAGGCGTATGAGAAGGAGAGGCAAATGAAAGATCCCAACAAATACCCCCCAGGCTGGAACCTGCAACGCGTCCGCCGCGTGATCCAGCATTACGAATCCCAGACCGACGAAGAGGCCATTGCCGAAGACGAAGCCGCCTTTGAAGATCGCTCTACGACCGTCATGGACATACCCGTCGAGCTGGTCCCGGCCGTAAGAGCCCTCCTCGCCGAGTACACCGATTAGCCGGCTCGGAATTTTCTCGTTCCTCCCCCTTCCGTTCCGACTCTTGCATTTCTGACCACTGACCACTGACCACTGACCACTGACCACTGACCACTGCAGTTAATGCCAATCGTGCGCGCGCGGCATCTTCACCCCCACCCGTATCGCCCGCAGCGATGACACGATCACATTCGTCGTCCCGTCCCACTTCGAAATCACCCCACTCACCTCGATAACCTGACTGTCCAGCTCGCGGCTGTACCGCGCAAACACATCCCCCCACAAAATAATCTGCACGTCGCCGAACTCATCCTCTATCGTCACAAACACCGTCCCATCCCGCCCGCGCGGATGCTGCCTCGCCACCGGCCACCCCGCCACCGTCACCGCCGCCCCGTCATCCAGCCTCTCCACATCCACCGACGCCAGAACATGCCCCGCCAGCGACGGCCGCACAAACTCCATCAAATGCCCCTTCGGATAGAGCTCCAGCACCTGGTACTCGCCGATCATCTGCTCGCGCGCATCAAAATCGGTCAACGCCGCCGCGCTCTCCGTCTGCGCCAGAGACAGCGCACCCTGCCCGTTTCCCGTAGAACGCACCGTCAGCCCCGCCTCCCACAACGCCTCCCGCCGGTTGCTGGCGATCCCGTCAAACGCCCCCGCCATCGCCAGCGATAACACCGCCTGGTCCGTCATCCCCGTCCGCCGCGCCAGGTCGCCCGCATTCACGTACGCCCCATTCCGTGTCCTCTCCTCCACAACCCGCCTCGCCCACGACTCCCCCACATCCTTCGTGAACACCAGCCCCATCCGCACAGCCCCCTCCTCCGGCGCGCACCGCACGTCGCTCCGGTTCACGCACGGATTGCGAAACGGGACCCCGAACCGCCGCGCATCCTGCTTCAGCGTCTCCAGCGGATAGAAACCCATCGGCTGGTTATTCATCAGCGCCACAAAAAACTCCAGCGGGTAATAACACTTCAGCCACGCCGCCTGGAATGCCGTAATCGCGAACGCATGCGAATGGCTCTCGGGGAACATGTAGTGCCCGTTGATCTTCTCGAAAATCGTGCGCGCCGTCTCCTCCGGCACACCCTTGCCCCGCGCGCCCTCGCGAAACTGCTCCCAGTGCAGCGCGATCAGATGCTCGTTGTTCCTCTTGGCAAACGACCGCCGGATCTCGTCCCCCTGCGCCGCCGTCAACCCCGTCACATCCGTGATCAGCTGCACCACCTGCTCCTGCCACACAATAATCCCGTACCCCCGCGCCAGCGCCCGCTCCTCCAGCGGATGATCATACGTCCACTCCGCACCGTGCCGGTACCTCTCCACAAACTGCGACACCGCGCTTCCCTGCACCCCCACCCCCGGCCGGATCAACGCCACCTGGTACGCCAGGTCCAGCAGATTGCGCGAGAGCAAACGCTGCCCCATCTTCAGCTGCGCCGGCGACTGCAGCAGAAAGATCCCCTTCGACAGCCCCGCGTTGATCATGTCGTACACCTTCGGATCCTCCGGATCGATCCGGCTCAAATCCGGCCGCCTCCCCTCCCGCGCCTCCACCAAATCCAGCGCCTCCTGCAGCTGATCCAACACCGGCAGCGACAGTATGTCGATCTTCGCAAAACCAGCGTCCGCCACACTGTCCTTGTCCCAGTCCATGATGAACCGGCCCTCCATCGCCCCCGCCCGCACCGGAACCATCTCCGGAATCGGCGAACTGCTCAATATCATCCCCCCCACATGCTGGCTCAGCAGCTTCGGCGCTCCCATCAACTGCGGCCCAAGCTCGATCAACTCCCTCCACCCGCCGGCGTTCACCCGCCGGCTGAACGCCGGCAGCTGCTCCATCTCCTCCCGCAAACGCCCCGCATCATGCGAACGCATCTGCTTCGAAAGCAGCTTCAACTCCTCCTGCGGCAATCCCAACGCCTTGCCCAGGTCCTGCAACACCCCCTTGATCTTGTACGTGAAAATCGCCCCTGCCAGCACCGCATACTCCGCCCCGAACCGCTGATGCACCCGCTCGATCAACTCGTCCCGCAGCGCCCGCGGAAAATCGAGATCGATGTCCGGCAGCACCGTCATCTCCGCAGACAGAAATCGCTCCAGCGTCAGATTCCACTTCAGCGGGTCAATATGGCTGATCCCGATCAGATACCCCACCAGCAGCGCCACCGACGATCCCCGCCCTCTCCCCGGCGGCTCCTGCCCCTCACTCTCCGACCGCCTCCCTCTCTCCTCCACAATCTCCTGCGCGAGCATCACGATCTCCCGGTACAGCAGCAGAAAACCCGCCAGCCCGTGCCGCCCGATCAGATTGAACTCCTCCTCCAGCCGCGCCGTGATCTCCTTCGTTACCCCGCCGTAGCGCCGCGCCGCCGCCTCATAACATAGCTCTCGCAGATACCCCTCAGCCGTATACCCCTCCGGCAACGCCGGCTTCGGTAGCGTATACCCCAAATCCGTACCCAGGTCGAAAGCGCACCGCTCCGCTATCCGCGCCGTGTTCGCCACCGCCTCCGGAAACTCCGCAAAAAGAGCCGCCATCTCCTCCCCCGTCCTCAGATAGAACTGATCGTTGGGCTGCAGATGCGGCAACGCCTGGTCGACCGTCGTGTTCAGCCGGATCGCCACCAGCGCATTCTGCAGCCGGTACCGCTCCGCCGCGTGGTAATGCACGTCGTTGCTCACCACCAGCCGGACGCCCGCCTCCTCCGCGAGTCCCGCCAGCTTGCGGTTCCGCATCGTGTCCCCCTCCAGAAAATTCTGCTGCAACGCCGCATAGACCGAATCCCCGCCATACCACTCCGCATACGATCGCAACAGCCCCGCCGCCTCCTGCCGCCGCCCCGCCAGGGCCAGCCGCGACACACAACTGTCCCGCCCCCCCGTCAGCAATATCACCCCCTCCGCATGGCCCGCCAGATGCCTCGGATCCAGCCGCGGCTCCCTGCGATCCACCCCGTTCGCAAGCGTAAACAGACGCGAAATGTTCGAATACCCCTGCCGCGTCTTTGCCAGCAGCGTTACCCGGGACCCGTCCACCAGCGTCAACGTCCCCCCGCTGATCGGCCGCATCCCCAAACTGTTCGCCAGCCGCGCAAACTCCAGCGCCCCGCACAAATTCGTGTCCGTCAGCGCCAGCGCCCCGTACCCATACGCCTTCGCCTGCGCCAGCAGCTCATGCGTATGCGACGCCCCCTCACCAAACGAATAAAAACTCTTCACCCGCAGCTCAACATATCCCCCATCCATAACCCCGCCTCCCTATCCCCTTCCCCCTCGCCACCACAAACTGACCACTGCTCACTGACCACTGCTCACTGACCACTGCTTTTCTGCCGATACCACACACCATCCCGCTCATCCCGAAACAACGTCACCTGCCCATCGTCAAACCAATTCCCCGTCAACCCAACCCGAAAATACGCGCGCGTGATCGGCTGCGCCAGCCACCACAGATCAAACGTCCACCGGTCCGCCACCCGCGCCACCCGCCGCCAGCGCTTCCCAAGCTGTACCTCCGCCGGCTCTCCCCCCGCCCCCTCCCGCACCGCCACCCGCGCCGGCGCATGCAACGGCCTCATGTCATCCCGCTTCGCCGGATCGATCGGGATCTGCAGCGCCCGCATCTCCGGCGCAGGATGCCACGGAGCCACCTCCGCAATGCGGTGCAGAACGTGGTTGCCGTTCATCCGTACCTGCAGCCGCTTCTCCATCTCCATCAACCGCCGTCCCGCCGTCTCCTTCACATCCTCAAAAAGCCCCATCTGCATCCCCGTTCCCCCGCGAAAATCCGACAGCGTCAGCGTCACGTCCTCAACCGGAATCTCCGGCGGCTCCAGCTCCATCCGGTTCCTGATAAGCGCCGCCGCGTTCTCCCAGCGCCCCACCGGCTCCTTGAAGGCCACCGACAACGTCCACGGCGGCCAGCCTCGCGCCCGGCCCTGCAGCGCCGCCGCCCCCACCACCCTCCCCCCCAGCTCACGCCGCGCATATCCCCGCCGCAGCAGCGTATCCACCGCCACCAGCAGCAGTTCGATCGACGTGGAGTTGAACGGCAGCGCGATCTCCTCAACGAGCGACTCCTCAAACGCCGTCGGAACCACAGGACTGTCGTCGATCCCATTGCACAGCGCCCACAACCGGCTGCCCTCGCGGCCAAACTGGGCCGCGAGCAGATGCTCCTCCATCGCCGCCACATCCGCCATCCTGTACAGACCGAAACGGTGCAGCTTGCTCTTCACATCCGCGTCCACCGGCAGCAGCTCCACCGAATACGGCGCCAGAAACCCCCGCGCATCCTCCGGCGCGTGCGACACCCCCGGCTCCCGCATGCGCGCCGCCACAAACGCCGGAAACTTCGCGTCCGCCACCCCAATCCGCGGCGTCAGGTCCGCCGGCGCCGCCTCCAGCAGCGCCTGCACCGCCTGCGCCTCACCCCCATACAGCCGCTCCAGCCCGTCCAGCCGCACATAAGCCGTGCCCAACTCCGCCCCTTCAACCCGGTCGCTCACCCCCTGCAGCGCCCGGATCACCTCCCCGAACACTTGCTGGTAATACAGCTCATCCGCATTCAGCACGACCGTCTCCCCAAGATACGACACCGCCTGCTCCAGCGTCATCCCCACCTTCACCCCCACCGCCCCCGGAAAATAGTCCACCACCACCGGCGTCCCGCCCCCATCCCCCCCGCGCTCCACAATCAGAGTCGAAGCCTTTTGCGACCGCATCTGCCGCGCACTCGCAAAAGGCTGAGCAGAAGCCTTTTGCGGCTGTATCCCCTGCGCATCTGCACAAGCCTGCGCAGCAGGCTCCTCCGCCCGCGCCTCCTCCCCACTCGCACAACCCTGAACCGCAGGCTCCTCCGAGCCCGAATCAGAGCCGGGAGACTCCGAAGGCGAGCAGTCCAAGGTGTTCCCTCTCTCCTCGCCCTGCCTTCTCATCTCCGCCTTCGCCCGCAAATGCGTAATCAGAACACAAGCCACGCGCATAATTCCTTCCTCCAGCGATTGCCGGATCCCATTTCAGCCGCCATTATAGAACTTATGTTCTAAGTGTCAAATCACATTTCCCCACAGCGCCACCATCAACCACTCACCACCCATCCTGCCCCTCTCCCTCCGCGTCCCCAGCAGTTCAAAAAGGTCCTCTCCGTAACCCTCCGTCGATAAAAAAGGTGTTAAGGTGTTCCTCGCGGCCCTTCGCGGATCAAAAAGGTCCCATCCGTAACCCTCCGCAGATCAAAAAGGTATTCTCCGTGCCCTCCGTGTTCCTCCGTGGATCCAAAAAGTGTTAAGATTCTCTGCCCTCAGCGGAGAACCCCGTCTGCTTCAAATTCAGCCGCGTCCATACAAACGTCAACGAGCCCTGACGATGCCGCCGCCTGATCCAGCCGGCTGCAGTTCACTAAAGACGAATAGCCGACTACCAAAAACTTCCCTTGCCCTCTCCCCCCATCCCTGCTAACCTGCCCCCACCACCCGCACCCAACTGCCAAGGAAGGAAAAATGCCCAACCTCATCAACCTCACCGAACACCTCGCCCAGGATGGCTTCGAATACACCTACGGCATCTCCGCCTTCGACCTCACCGGCAACGGCGTACCCGACCTCATCACCCCCGACACCGACGTCGGCCTCTACTGGCTCGAAAACGACGGCCAGGGCAACTTCACCCGCCACGTCATCCACAAGCGCACCCCTGAATGGCTCGAACGCCACCAGGTCGCCGACATAGACGGCGACGGCCGCCCCGAAATCGTCTTCATCGACAACATCAACGGCTGTCTGCTCTACTTCGAATATGAGGGAGACCCGCGCCTGCCCAGCTCATGGGGCGTCCGCTACATCGACGAAGGCACGCTCACAGGCGCCTACGCCGTCGCCGTAGCCGACTTCAACGGAAACGGCCATCTCGATGTCGCAGCATCGACCTGGCGCAAAGGCAACCAGTTCGTCTGGTACGAAAACCGCGACGGCCACTGGATCAAACATATCCTCGAAGACAACATCGCCGAGACCCGCGCCATCCACGCCGCCGACATCGACGGCGATGGCAAAATCGACCTCCTCGGCACCGCCCGCCTCGCCAATCAGGTCATCTGGTACGAAAACCCCGGCGACCCCGCCCAACAGCCCTGGATCAAGCACATCATCGACGACGCCCCCCAACCCATCCACGGCCATCCTGTCGACATGGACGGCGACGGCGACCTCGACGTCGTCATGGCCCTCGGCATGCTCCCCCCCGACGACCCCACCGGCGTCTCCTTCGACCACCACCAGGTCGTCTGGTATGAAAACGACGGTCATCCCGCCGCCGGCAAGTGGCGCAAGCACATCATCTGCGAACGCTTCCCCCACGCATTCGAGGCCATCGCCGCCGACTTCGACAACGACGGCGACGTCGAGGTCGTCGCCACCGCCTGGAACGTCACCGGCCGCGTCGCCTACTTCAAACACCGCGGCGACCCCCGCGGCCCCTGGGATATGCAGCTCCTCAAAGACGGCTGGACCAACGCCAATATGGTCATCGCCGCTGACATCAACGGCAACGGCCGCCTCGACATCGTCGCCGCCGCCGAACGCGGCAGCAACGAAGTCCGCTGGTGGCGCAACGAAGGCCCTTGACAGCTATTCCCCACGAACGGAACTGTGGCCTGTATGAGCGAAGTGGAATGAAGTTAGGTTAGGCGAGGAGAGTGTGAGCGGCGCATTAGGGGGGATTAGGGCACATCCAGGAAAATGGGGTTAACCAGACCAGTGTGCTGCAGAATCCAGTGTGACTGGCCAGATGTAGTCCGGTCTTGCCCCATCTCCTGGAACGTGCCCTATTTGACCTAGAAGTCGCAATGACCTTGATGTATGCAATAGGTAAACCACCACTTGGCGCATACCGGTCCTACGGGACCATCTACCCATCGCAGACATGTCCAGCACTTGATCCTCAGGTCATCATGACAACTGTCGGTGTCTATCGAAACGCCTTCCTCTGAACCGGCATTTTCGGAAGACCAGAGCTGATGGAATAGCGAGTGCTCCAGATACTCGGACTGCAGTCCATAAAGCTCCGGCAGTCCAAAGGATGGCAGTTCGCTGACATCTTCAATTCTGTCCACCTGCGAAACCTGACACTGGTTGTGCGGAAGTGTAGATTCATCTCCGTCACTTTGGGCCTGCAAGGGCGCGACGAGCCCGGCAGCGAGGGCTAAAGCCATTGAGAAAACAGCGAGAATTCTCTTCATGTTCTTCTCCTCATGAAATAGCAGCAGGGAAGTTAGTCCCAGCTGTCGCAATGTCCTTTGTGGACACATATTCTATATTCCCAGGTGTGACAGAATGGTTCGATTCCCGACGTTTCCCATCGCACACATTCCTTGCAAAGGTAAGTTTTGTCACCGTGGCAATACCCTGGGCCTCCGGTATCGATCCCGACCATACAGAAACTGCCCACGCATAGATCGCCCTGCAAGCCGCCGTTGACATCCAGCGCTTCGTGAAAAAGCGAATGCTCCCGATTCTCAGGAAGGATTTCCCGGATCTTCCATGTTTCAAATTGCGCCTGCGCGTCGGGATCTGCCGTAGGCATCACCGGACACACAGGGTCTTTAGGCTCTGAATCGTCCTCGTGAGCTTGCGCAGGCGCAATCAGAGCGACGACAAGAACTGTCGCGACAAAGAATACTGCTGTGAACTTTTTCATCGAGATGTCTCCTTTGCGTACAGGTCGGAGTAGAGGAACTGCGTGACTCCAACAGGAACCGTTAATCGTTTACTGCTATGGGACAGCATACTCAGGTTCCTCGGCGACTGTCTCGCAAAAGTTTCCCGAATTCACGATGTCGTCCTCCCTGTTTCAGGAGATTTCGCAAAGTCACGTTTCCCGCGAATCGCACAAACCGGAGGAGTGCGAAGGAAAGCCAGAGGTTTACGACAGTGCCAGCTCTCTAAACCATTGCGCGGTCACTGCCAAAGGGAAAACGGAAATCAAGACGTTTGGCAAAATTTGAGTTGGGCTGTGCCGAGTAGAGGTCTATTGCCCAAGCAACCGCATCTGGCCGTGGCAGCAGTACCAGTTCGAAGAGTCTCTTCTTGCAACAGGGATTCGAATGAGGCCTGACCTCCTCGGCACCGGCCGTGTCGCCTACTTCAAACACCGCGGCGCCCCCCGCGGTCCCTGGGATATACAGCTCCTCAAAGACGGCTGGACCAATGCCAATATGGTCATCGCCGCCGACATCAACGGCAACGGCCGCCTCGACATCGTCGCCGCCGCCGAACGCGGCAGTAACGAGCTCCGCTGGTGGCGCAATGAAGGCCCTTGACAGCCATCTACTGCCGAGCAGACGTGGTGTTGATTAAGAATCTGGGCGAAGATACGCTCTGCGAGGAGAACGTGCGTGTGGAAAATACCTCCGTGGAAAGTACTGTGAAGAAAGGCACATCCAGGATTCCGGGTCAATCCAGACCTGAATCCTGCACGATTCCCAATACCTGCAGGGAGGGGGTCTGGAGCTACTTCCTATCCAGGCACGCATCCTCCTTGAACCAGGATTTGCAATGACCTCTGTGAACACATATCTTGCTCTGCCAAACAGGGCAAAAGGGTTCTATACCCGACGTTTCCCATCGCATACATTCTCTGCAACTGTAGGCAATGTCATCGTGGCAATAGCCTGACCCGCTTGTACCGATTCCAACCATGCAGAAGCTGCCCACGCACAGATCACTCCGCAACGTGCCTGTCACATCTAGCTCTCCGTGCAGCAGCGAGTGCTCCCGATCTCCAAATTGAATCTCCTGGACCTCCCAAGTCTCAAGCTGAACTTGAGCGTCAGGATTCTCCACCTGAACCTCCGGACACGAGGCGTCCGGAGGCTCCGGCCCCTCTTCGTGGGCTTGCGCGGGTGTGATAGCTGCGACTATTAGAGTCGTCATGATCGTCAGTACGACTGCGAGTTTCCCCATCGCGATGCCTCCTGTGAGAGGCAGTATGAGAATTGGGCCAGACTGCCTCCGATGGAAGGGGTGTGAGGTTTACCTCAACGCAGTAGCGTACGCGCATTCGGGAGGCCATGTGCCGCGCGGAATCCCCGATTTCAGAACGGCGGCCTCCCGATTTCTGGAGATCGTGCGGTTTCTCGTTTCTCGTGGGTTGCATTAGACAGAGGAGAGCGAATCACGTTCAGGGAAGAAAGGGGAACTTCCTCTTTCTCCCGCGAGGGGCTCTGCCAAGGCGGTAACGAAGGCACATCAATCGGCAGAATCCCGGCTGCCGAGTGCAGAGATCACGCTGTCCGTCTCTTCGGCCCCAGCCGAACCCGGCATCGCCCTGCCAAGGAGGCAAAGCAGACGCCATGGCTCGGGAGTAATACCAGACAGCGGCGCCTACCGCGGCCTGGCAGAGAATCCTCGCCCAGTTTGGACCGGGTCCTCCATTTCTTTCCATGCAATGAAGCTCGATTCTTCCAAGAATCAAGAGCTGCTGCGAACAATCTGTCAACCCGTCCTAATCTCGACCACAAGACGGTCCTCGAAGAGGTTCCCACGTTACAATCCCCGCCTTTTGCGCCCGCACTTCTGAAAGTCCCCAATAAGGCCCACAAATCTCACCCTTGGGCGCAAACATTTTTCCCCCATCCACTCATGCAATGCTCATAAACGCTCGTCCCCCTCTCACACAACCCCCACCATGTCGTGCCCACCCCCATCCTGCAAATCCTGAAAATCGTTCTGAAAGTCCTGATTCCCCCATCCTCCCCATCCTGCTCCCAAAAATACCATCTCTTTTTTCCTGTTTGACAGACCTCGGATACTCTCCTAAAATGGCCCCCAAGATTCTTCCTCGCATCATCCTGCAACGACACCAACTGGAATAAGCCCGAGTGATTCCATCATCCCAAGGAGAAAGTCACATGCGCTTCAAACAGAACTGGTTGAACTTTACCCTCCTGTCGCTTCTGCTGGTCCTTGCGCTCCTCGTCTCCGCCTGTGCCGCCCCGGCCGCTTCCGGAGACGAAGCCGCTATGGAGGAAGAGGCCGCCCCATCTGAGGCCGCAGCCGAAATCCCCGACGCGAATCTGGCAATCAATCCCGATACAGTAGGATCCGACCGCCTCCTCATTCTGCCAGGCCGCGGTCGATTCGGTGTCGGTGTCTGGGGCTCCGTCACTGCCAGCAACTGGAACTTCGGCAGCGAAACATACTACATGACCGTCATGCCTCTCATCTTCCTGGGCCCCCTGGGAAACTCCACCCCCACTCCCTGGCTGGCCAAACGCGTTGACCCCGTCGATGACAGGACCGCCCTGGAAATCGAGCTGTACGAAGAGGGACAGTGGAGCGACGGTGAAACCATCACGACCGAAGATGTCTCCTTCACGCTCCATCTCCTCTATCATGCCGACGCCGACTACTGGCTCGGCGATGCCCGCGGCATGATCCCCAACATCTCGGGCGGACAGGACTACTACGATGGCGCCACTGAGTCCATCGCTGGCATTCAGATAATCGATGACTTCAACATGCGCGTCGAGTTTGATACACCCGTCGGCCAAATCTGGCGCGACCTCGGCATGCTCGGCATCCTGCCCGAACACCACCTCGGCGGCTATACGCCTGCCCAGCTCTGGGCCGGCGACTTCCCCGATGCCTGGACGCCCGAAGTCTTCAGCGGGCCCTACCAGGTCGTCAGATTCGACGAAGAAGCGAAATACCTCGAAAACCAGCGCTGGGAAGAATGGTGGGGCAACGCCATCTACGGTAAGCCCGGTATTATGCGCTACGCTGAACAATCCGGTCTGAGACTCGAAAACTTCCTCGAAGGCCAGTCAGACGTCGTCAAGATCGGCGCCACAGACTATGACACAGTCAAAGACCTGCCCGATGTCAGCATCCACCCCCGTACCTTCATGATGACGGGCTACGGCCTCAACCGCATGGAAGATCGCAAGCTCACCCGCAAAGTTATGGACGCGATCGCCTACGCCATCGACCGCAACCTGTGGGCTGAGGTGCTCTACTTCGGTTTCGGCGACCCCGAAGACTCCGTCTTTGGCCTGCGCGGCCACCTTATGGGCGCCGCCGACTCCTTCTGCCCCGACTGCGACGAAAGTCTGGTTCTCCCTCGCACCTACGATCCCGAAAAGTCCATGCAGCTTCTGGCCGAAGCCGAGTCTGACGGCGATTGGGACCCCGGTCGCGTTCTCACTATTCTGACCGGTTCCGGCGGCGACGCGCCTGTCCTGCTCCAGCAGCAACTCGCGGCCGTCGGCATCGAAACTGAAATCCTGGCCGGGGAAGAGCTGCGCCAGGAACGGCAAGCCAGCGGTGACTACGACATCGACATGGTCGGCGGCTGGGTTATGAATACGATCCGCAACTGCACCTACTGGGTCGGCAGCTGTGAACAGGACTACTGGCCGTCCAAATTCCACTGGTGCAACGAGGACTTCCGTTCCCTCTGCGTGGAAGCAATGGGCACCACAGACCCTGAGGAGTTCTCCCAGCTCAGTGAAGAGATCATGCAGATCTACTTCAACGACGGCCCAATCTGGGGCGTAACCCAGATCGCCGAGTTCTACGTCACAGACGCCAACCTTGGCGGTTTCATCCCCGAAGAGGCCTTCAACTTCCTGGGTACCTGCGGCGATAAGGGCGTTTCCAGCTGGTACTGGATCGAGTAGCTCCGACCCGCAGGTGAAAAACCTTCCGTTCAGTCCCTTCAGGCTGAATGGCGCCGGATCAACGTGTCCGGCGCCATTCAGCGCTAACGCCCGTCCGCACCGCCTGGCACAAGTGAGGCCGGGAACCAGCGCTTTCCGTAATCCAGCTTGAGCGCTTGGTCTAGTTATTTTCTGGCCTGCGGCAGTCTCCCGAGCTAATTTAGGCGCACTGAGGGTAGCGAAACGGTGAACATTGCAAAAGGAAGCGATAGTTGACCCAATACATCGTACGTCGACTTCTGACGGTCATTCCGATGCTCCTTGTCATCACCTATCTGGCCTTCTCGCTAATGCGCTTGGCGCCAGGCGACCCTACCCTGTTCATGTTTCTGGCCAGCGATACACAAGGAATGACGCCGCAGCAAGTTCGCGACCAGATGGGCATACGCGAGGCATATAAAGGACGCGGGGACGAGGAAGTCGTCAGCGCCAGCGAGTTCCAGAAAGAAAAACTCGGACTCAACGATCCCATCCCAGTCCAATACTTTAACTGGATGAGCAAGGTTGTACAGGGTGACTTTGGCCGTGCGATGCGTACTGCCGAACTCATTGGTCCCCAAATGCGCTTGCGCGTCGGCGTCACCGTACGCCTGACCATACTCGCCACCTTGCTCAGCGTTTTGATAGGCATCGTTGTTGGTTCCATATCCGCCCTCTACCAGTACTCGTTGTTCGACAATGTTGTCTCCTTCATTACCTATATCTTCATTGGCGTACCCGGCTTCCTGCTTGCTACTTGGGTCATCATTTTCTTCTCGATCAGATTAGGTTGGTTCCCCGCCGGCGGCATGTACAATCCGCGTACAGGAGGAGATTTCGCCGACCGCGCCTACCATATGGCGCTTCCTGTCCTCGTCATGGGAATCAGTGGCTCAGCCGGGCTCATCCGCTGGACCCGCTCCAGCGTGCTCGAAACCATGCGCGCCGACTTCGTGACAGTGGCCAGGGCGAAAGGCATGAAGGAAAGGGTTGTTCGCAGTCGGCACATCTTCCGCAACGCCCTCCTCCCGGTCATTACCATCATCGGGCGCGGCGTCCCGGACATCATCGGCGGATCAGCCTTCTTTGAGTTGGCCTTCAACTACCCCGGCATGGGGATGTGGGTCGCCCAAGCGGCCGCAGCCAAAGACTTTTCCGTTCTGATGGCGGCCGCGACCGTTACCGCCGTTCTCGTCATCTTTGTAAACCTTGTGGTGGATATCGCCTATGTTTGGGTCGACCCCAGGGTTGCCTATTCCTGACGTCTGGCTGGCTGTTCCCAATGCCAGAGTCGAGCGGGTTCTTTGCCCCGGCCTGGCACAACCCAACTGTCGCCCTGAACGTCAACCCGACGAAAGTACGGAGTGACCTTCCAGAATGAGCGTGCAGGTTGCAACCTCTACCGAATCAGACCAAGAGGTCCCGATAGAAAGACCGTCGTTGGCCGCCCAGAACGCGCGTATGTTTCTGCGCAATCCGGGCGCGGTCGTCGGTCTGGCTTTCATGCTGGTGATCACCCTATCCGTGATCTTCGCACCCTGGGTTACCCCTTTCGAACCCCAGGAAATCGACGTGCAGGCAATTCGCAAGCCGCCCAGCGTCGACCATCTGCTAGGCACCGACCTGACCGGCCGCGACATGCTGACCCGCATCCTCTACGGTGGCCGCGTATCGCTCCTCATCGGTCTCCTGGCCGTAATCATCCGCACCGTCATTGGTCTCGTCCTTGGGGCCGTTTCCGGCTACTTCGGCGGCGTTGCCGACTTCCTCATCCAGCGCGTCGTCGATATCATGATGAACTTCCCCACGATCTTCCTCCTCCTTATCCTGGTCGGTATATTCGGCCCCACACCTTCAATGCTCCTTATCGGCCTGGGCGCTCTCGGCTGGCCCCCGGACACCCGCGTCTTCCGCGGCCAGATCCTCTCCATCCGCGAGTTGGATTACATCCTCGCCGCCCGCGCAATCGGCACGACAAACTGGGGCATCATCCGCCAGCATGTCATGCCCAATGTGATGCACCTCGTGCTCGTCAACATGACACTGAATATCGGCGTCGTGATCATCGCCGAGGCCGGCCTCAGCTTCCTCGGCCTTGGGGTCCAACCGCCTACGCCCAGCTGGGGCAACCTTCTCACCTCCTCCAACAACCTGACCCTGATCCAGCGCTTCTGGTGGCTGTGGGTCCCGCCCGGCCTTGTCCTGGTCGGTACTGTCATCGCCCTCAACCTGATCGGCGACGCCCTCCGAGACATCTTCGATCCGCGCCGCCGCAGATAAGGGAACCGGGACGATCCCCAACAGCCTGATGCCGAACCACTGCAAATGCGCAAAATCCCAATCTGCCCTGAATCGGCGCCCAAATCGCCGGACAATGTGAAGAGAAACCCTGAGGACGCAGCGAACGCAGTGTCTACAATGGCCGCATACAGTTGGATGTCCGGCCTGTGAACCGTCCTGACTTTCCACCCTGACCGTTCAACACGGAGACCAGCAATGCAACACGGCATCCTCTACAAACGGCCCGGTCGTTATTCCCTTGGCCCCGTCCCCCAACTGCTGCCCGACGGGCGCCTGACAGTCGGCGTCGTCTCCTCCCCCTTCGCAGACCACTACGGCCTCGCCGACTGGATCGTGCTCGTCTCCGATGACCAGGGCGAGACATTCACCGAAACCAACGACCAGACCATCCCCCTCGCCTGGCCCGGTTCGCTGCCCCGCGAACAATATGACCGCTACGCCGACATCCAAACCGACGGCAGTTACCTGGCAGCGGGAACTGTCGGCTTCGAAGTCTGGCCCAAAGACCGCGCCGCCGAAGTCGAAGAACTGGGCCTGACCGCACGCCCCCATCCCGACCAGAGCGAGGACCTTCTTGTCGGCATGCCAAAGCTCTTCGTCATGCGCTCCCACGACCAGGGCAAAACCTGGGACCGCCGCGACTGGCTCGCCCCCGGCTTCAGTTGGATGACCGCCTTCCCCCGCTGGACCCGGTTGCAGGAAGGCAACATCCTCCTTCCTGTCTACGCCCGCAATCTTGACGGCAGCCAAGGCCAGGTCTACCTCTGGCGCTCCGATCCCGACGGCGACAACTGGCGCCTGATCCCCCTCTGCTCCAGTGTCTCTGATGTGACCGGTGACGAGACCTGCTTTATCGAAACCGAGCCAGGCAAGGTCTTGGCCCATATCCGCCACTCAACGCCCGGCCACATCACCAGCGGCTACCTGCTCGAAAGCTGGTCTGAAGACGCCGGCCTCACCTGGTCCCAACCGCTGCGCACCGACATCAAGGGCTACCCGCCCCACCTCCTGCGCTTCCAGGACGGCCGCATCCTCTGCGGCGTCACCTACCGCTGGGATCCCATGGGCATCCGTCTCGTCCTCAGCGCAGACAACGGCAAAACCTGGGATACCGACAACACCATCGTCATGCGCGACGACGCCGGTACCGCCTCGCCCATGTGGCCCGACTACCCCCGCCACAGCGGCGGCTCCGACGTCGGCTACCCCATCACCGTACAGTTCGACGACGGCACGCTCTTTACCTGCTACTGGATCACACTCGAAGACGGCATCTGCCATGCCGCCTACACCAGGTGGAGCCTCGACGACATCTGATCGCCGCACTGAACAACGAGCGGGACAGCGACCAAGCCATGGCCAGTTCGCGACGCCAAACGAGGCAAACGGGAATGCGTCTCCCGCATCTCTCTTCGCCACTCTCTTCTCGTTTTTGGGGCGGTCAGCCGCAAGCGGCTTCCCTTGTGCGGGGGGACACCCCCCGCAACGCCCCCCGCAAAATCATGCCCCGCCCACGTAACGCCTTCCAGCCGGCCGGTCTCCCTGCGACCGTGCGCAGCCCCCAACGTCTCAGGACAGGACCCGCACGGCGCGCCAGCCCGGTCAGGCCAGCGTCTTGCAGGGCAGCCAGGCCAGTTCCCCGCAAGGCCCTGCACGTGTCTCCGATCCAGCCGCGCCGTGCCAATGCTATCCTGAAAATCGGCAACAGTCACGCGCATCCTGCTCCAAACAGACGAGGAACAACACCATGACCAGCGCAAAACTGGCGATCGATGGCGGAACCCCCATACGCAGCCTGCCCTTCGGCCCCAAATGGATCTTCGGCGACGAAGAACGCCGCCACCTCATGGAGGTAATGGACAACGCCACCGACGGCTGGCGCTCCGGCTTCAAAGTGAGGGCCTTCGGCGACGCCTTTGCCACCCTCCACGGCGCACAATACGCTGTCGCCACCACAACCGGCACCGGCGCCATCCACGCCGCCGTCGCCGCCGTCAACCCCGAGCCCGGCGACGAAGTCATCACCACCCCCACCACAGACATCGGCTCCGTTCTCGGCATCATCCTGCACAACGCAATCCCCGTCTTCGCCGACTGGGACCCGGAGACCTTCAACACCGATCCCGCCGACATCGAGCGCCGTATCACCCCCCGTACGCGCGCCATCCTCGCCGTCCACCTTTACGGCAACCCTTGCGACATGGGTCCCATCCTCGAAATCGGCCGCGCCCACAACCTGCCCGTCATCGAGGACTGCTCACAGGCCCACCTCGCCGAATATCGCGGCCAGCTCGTTGGCACAATCGGCGACATCGGCTGCTTTTCTCTCGGCGGCAAGACCCTCACAACAGACCAGGGCGGCATGGTCATCACCAACGACGAGCCCCTCGCCCGCCGCGCCATGGGCTTCTCCCGCAAAGGCTCCGAGATGGACAGCGCCCTCCGCAGCTCCCTCGCGCCCACCTCCTTCCGCCGCGGCGGCAACAAGGGCTACGCCTTCCTCGGCGATTTTCACCCCATGACCGACCTCCACGCCGCCGTCGGCCTCGCCCAATTCGACCGCTGGGAGGAGGCCACCCGCGTCCGCCGCATTACCGCCGCCATCCTCGACGAGGTCGTGCCCCAGCTCCCCGGCTTCAAGATCCAAAAGGTCCATCCCGAAGACCGCAGCGCCTACTACACCTACGCCTACACCATCGACGAAACCGCGGCCGGCATCTCCTCCGATGAATTCTCCGAAGCCGTTCGCGCCGAAGGCATTCCCGACTGCTACGGCCCCTACATCCAGGGCCGCCCCCTCTACCGCTACCCGATCTTCGCCGAAGAGGATACCTACGGCCAGTCCCGCTACCCCTTCGTTGACGAGCAGGGAAACCGCCGCATCGACTACAGCGCGCTCCACCTGCCCCACATCGAACGCGAGCTGCCCAAGACCGGCTTCATCCTCTTCCGCAACTCCTATACCGAACAGGACGCCAAAGATATCGCCGCGGCCATGCGCAAAGTGGCTCTTCACTACGCCGAACAGGCCGCCCAATAGAACCCAAGGACGAATAGCCGTGGACAGCATCGAAAACCAGGACGGCTCAACGCTCATTCCAATCCCCGGCGGCGAATTTCTGATGGGGACAGACCCAGCCGACGCGCAACAGATGGCCGACGCATACGGCTGGCGGCTCACCCGCTTCCAGGACGAAAGCCCGGCGCATACCGTCCAGCTTGATCCCTACTTCATATGCCAGTATCCGGTAACCGTCGCCCAATACGACCGCTACCTGCAGGAAACCGGCGCACGGCCCCCCCAGTGCTGGGACGACTCCCGGTTCACGGGACCCATCCAGCCCGTCGTCGGCGTCGCCCACTTCGATGCCGAAGCCTACGCCAGTTGGGCCGGGCTGCGCCTGCCAACCGAAGCCGAGTGGGAATACGCCGCCCGCGGTACCGATGGGCGGCGCTGGCCCTGGGGAAACGAGTGGGACCCCGAACGCGCCAACACCCGCGAATCCGGCGTCGGCCATCCCACCCCCGTCGACCGCTATACGGAGGCTGGCAATATCAGCCCTTACGGCGTCTGCGACATGGTCGGCAACGTCTGGGAGTGGTGTCAGGACCGCTATTCCGACGACTTCTACACCTTCAGCCCGCGCGCCAACCCCATCTGCGCCAAGCCGGTCGTCCACTATGACGCCCACAACATACTGCGCGGCGGCTCCTGGTACAGCATCGCAGAGCGCGCCCGCTGCGCCGCCCGCTATGATCGCTTCCCCCAAATGCAACGCCGCCACGTCGGCTTCCGCTGCGCACGCGACGCATAAAATCTGGCCAGATGACTACCGTAAGAGAGATCAACAGACCGCAGGGGTAAGGAGAAAGTCCAAATGATCGGAGTTATCGTCAATCCGGAACAACCTCGCAAGGGGACGGGCGATCTGCCGCCTTATGCCGCCCCCTATATCAGCGAGATCCTTCGCCATGCCGGCATCCCCTTCACCCTGCTGCCGCAGGAGGCGCTCGCCGGCGATTCTCCTCTGCCGCGGCTCCTGATCTTCGCCCAGGATCTTGAGCTGAGCTCGGACCAGAAAGCAGGCGCAGCCGGCTTCGTTCACTCCGGCGGCCTTCTCATCGGCAACGCCGGCACGTCAGGCATGGACGACCTCTTCGGCGTGCAGACCGTTCGCCTCCTCGAAGAAGGCTACCTGCAACCCCCTTCCGCGTCCCACCCCGTCACCGGTGGCCTGAGCAGGGAAACGCACGTTTTCGGCGGCGCCCTGGTCAGCGCCGGGTCCGGCGCCTCACTTGCCCAGGTCGCGCCCACTCAACCCTCGCCGCATGCCGACGGAGCCGCCTCCGACGCCGTCGTTACCCATGCCACCGGCCGAGGCCGCACCATCCTCTTCGCGCTTGACCTCATCACCTCTGTGCTCCACATCCACCAAGGCAAGCCCGTCGTCCCCATTCCCCCGCGTGAGTCCTCAGGCACCCCCGCCGGATCCATCCTCGACCCGGACCGCGACGGCGATCTCGTCGAAATTGACGACATTGACGATCTCTACTACTCCGGCGGCATCCCACTCCAGGATGGTCGAACCTACTACAACCAGCGTATCATCCTGTCGCCCATGGCCGACACCCTGAAGGAACTGTTGCTGCGCGCCGTCTTCCACCTTCTCAGCACTGCTGGTGAAAGCCTGCCCCTCCTCTGGTACTGGCCGGATGGGAAGACGTCGATAGCTCACATGTCCCACGACTCCGACGGCAACCGTCCCCTCCTGGGCTGGTCTCTCTTCGACCTCCTGCAGGAGCTCAACGTACCGTCCACCTGGTGTACGATGCCCGTCGCCGGCTATGATCGCGCCTTCTACAATGCGCTCATCGACTCCACCTCCGAGATCGCTCTCCACTACGCCACCGGCAACGCACCCGTGCGCGAAGCCCCCCGCTGGAGCCAGATGGACTTCGACTGGCAGTACGACACGCTCGCCTACGAGACAGGACTCTCCAACATCGTCTCCAACAAGAACCACGGCATCGCCTGGCAAGGCCGCCTCGAGTTCTACTACTGGTGCCAGAACAAGGGCATCCAGCTCGAACATTCGCGCGGAGACCGAGGCTTCACCTTCGGCACATCCCACCCCTGGCTGCCTATGGAGGACGACCGCCCCCGCGGCGACTTCCTCGACGTCCTCGCTCTCCCCTTCCTCACCCAGGACTTTACCGTCGTCTGCCCGCACGGCTTCATGCGCCCCCTCGTCGACCAGAGCCATGCCACCTATGGCGTCGCCCACGTACTCTACCACCCCTCCCACGTCGAAGACCCCGAGTGCGAACGCTCCATCCGCGAGACGGTCGCCTACGCCCGCAGCCTCGGCATGGAATGGTGGACCAGCGAAGAGATTAACGACTGGGAGCGCGCCCGCCGCCGTGTCTCCATATCCCCGACCGGAAATGGGGCAACCGACGAAAGCGCCTATTGCATTCAGTCGCCCGACAAGCTCAACGAAGCCACCATGCTCTATCTCCTTCCCGCTGGTGGCGCCGCGCCTTCAGCCTCCACCCTCGACGGCAAAGTGATAGACGTATCCACCGTCGAACGGTATGGCCACAGATTCGCTCAGGTCACCGCCGACCTCGATGGCGAGCACGAACTCAGAGTGCCTTCCACCTCAGGTTGAAACTGAAATCCGTCTACATTTCAGACGAAGGAAAGAACGATGGCAGAAAAGGCAGCGACCTGGACCGATAGCGCAACCGTCGATCTGGATGGCATGCGCGTCACGCTCTCCGAACCCCATCTCGTGGGCCGGCGCCGCGGCTACTTCTGGTTTCCCAATCTCTGGACCATGCCCAACGGCGACCTCCTTTCTACCATTTCGCCCGTGCCGGACATTCACCTCTCCGGCGTCCCCTACTATGTTCTCTGGTCCCAGGACGGAGGCCTTACCTGGTCCGAGCCGCAAGTCTCCTGTGACGGAGGCCAGACGCTTCTGCACCTCCACGCCGGCGACAGCATCATGCTCCCCTACGACCTCCGTCCCCGACCGGATGGCATCGGAGCGCCGCACAACATCATCCCCGCCGGCCAGCGCGTCTTCGACTATGTGCCCACCGGCGTCGTCATCACAGGCATGTCCGCGCCCGTCCCCCTGATCCTGCCCGGCCTCGATGTCGTCTCCTTCTCCTTCAACGGCCAGACCCTCTGGTTGGAGGACGGAACCTACCTCGCAACCGCCTACGGGCACTTCGAAGGCGATGAACGCGACTCGATCGTGGCAGTGGAGTCTACCGACGGCGCAAACTGGTCGGTCCGCTCCATCGTCGCCGACGCCGCCTGCCCCGTCCCAGGAGATGGAGGACCCAGCGAGTCCGCTATCTGTCGCCTGCAGGACGGCCGCATCATGTGCGTCTTCCGCGTCGAAAGTAAATTGCCCTTCGGCCAGTCCTTCAGCAGCGACGAGGGGCGCTCCTGGACGCCCGCCGTCGCCATGCCCGGCGTCTTCTCCGTGCAGCCGAGCCTCGCCGTGATGGCCGACGGCGCCATCGCGCTCTCCGGCGGCCGGCCCGGCCTCTACCTCTGGATTAACGCCGACGGCAGTGGGCAGGACTGGCAGCAGATAGACATCCTTGCCCACCACAACGCCTGTCACCCCGAAGAGCAGATCGAATATTCCGAAGACCTCTCCCGCCAGCGCACGACCTCTTACACTGAAATAGTAGCCGTCGACGAGAACCATCTGCTCTACATGTACGACCGGGTGCCCAACGGCTGGCGCCGCATTCCCGAAGATATGAACGACACCAATAGCGTCTGGCTGGTCAGGGCAACTGTGGAGCGGTAGCGAGGGGAGCGATTCCCGAAATCCAGGTACACCGTTTCTGATTAGAGTGAAAGAGGTGCGTAAACCGTGGCAACCGAACCTGTCGTCGACGTACGCGCGCTACCCGGCGCCCGCGAGACTCTGGCCTATCAAAACGGCGGACTCTTCCCTGTCCTTGCCCTTTCCAACGACGGCGTCGTCGTTGCGGCCCTGCGCGGAGGCGCCGGCCACATTGGGCGCGAAGGCCGAATGGAGATTGTCCGCTCCCTCGACCGCGGTCAGTCCTGGACGCCTCCAAACCTGATCGCCGACAGCGACGACGACGACCGCAACCCTGCCTTCGGCGTTTCATCCCAGGGAACGCTTGTCCTCCTCTACCACCGCCAGCACAACTACGACGCCGATGGCAACTACCAGGGCGGCGTCCGCGTCTCCGACCGCAAACCCGTCGCCATCATGGCGACCCGCTCCTTCGATGACGGCCTCTCCTGGGAGGAGCCCTACCCTCTTTCCATAGACGCCCTGGCCACGGGCTCCCCCTACGGCAAAATCGTCGCGCTCGACGATGGAACGCTTCTGGCCCCCATCTACAACAGTCAGGCCTGGGCAGACGAGCGGAGCGACCAGCGTTATGACGCGTCCTTCCTTGTTCGTTCCCAGGATGACGGCAAGACCTGGGGAACGGTATCACAGATAGCGTCGCGTAAGAATGAGACCGCGCTAGTCGTCCTGCCGGAAGGCGACCTTCTCGCTGTGTTGCGCGACGACACCGCCGGCGCCCTGCACAGCGCCCGTTCACAGGACGGCGGACTCACCTGGTCCCCGCCCGCCCAAATCACCCAACCCCGCCAGCATCCCGCCGACCTGGTGCGCCTTTCCACTGGCGACATCCTGCTCACCTATGGCAACCGCAACCCGCCCCACCGCATCGAAGGGCGCATCAGCCGCGACGGCGGGCGGTCCTGGCTCGCCTGTCTCCTCACCTTCTCCGGCCATCTCTACGGCTACACCGTCGAAGAGTCCCGCCGCACCGACCTGGGTTATCCTTCCAGTGTGGTTCACGGCGCCGGAGGCAATCGCACGGGCGTCACCATGTACTATTACAATCATTCCATGCGTCGCGCAGCCGACGCCCGCCAACGCGCAGGCAATCCCCTCTATGGTCACGAGAACTACTGCGCCGTCGCCGTCACCTGGCAGGAAGAAGAACTGCTCGCGGCTGTCGAGAGCGCGGTCAAGGGGCAACAATAGCCTCGTGCCATCTGCTAACCTCTCCGGATGGTCAAAGACGCCGCTGCGGAGCGCCGCGCAGGTTGGGGACATCCCCGCAACCTGCTGCCGCAACTCCGACCAAAGGAGACACCCAAGTGACCAGCTTGGCGTCCCGCCACACTGTTGACGTCCGAACTCTCCCTGGCACCCGTGAAACCACCGCCTACTGTGGCGGCGGCCTCTTTCCCATTCTGGCCCTAGCCCCCAATGGTGATGTGGTCGCCGCGCTGCGGGGCGGCGCCGGCCATCTCGGCCGCGCCGGGCGCATGGACCTCGTGCGCTCCTCCGACAACGGCCTGACCTGGGCGCCCCCGAATCTGCTCGCCGACGGCGATGACGACGACCGTGATGCGGCGTTCGGCGTATCATCCCGGGGAACGCTCGTCCTCCTCTACCAGCGCGAACACAGATACGACGCCGATGGCAACTACCAGGGCGGGCTCCCTATCTCCAGCCCCAAACCGGTTGCGTTGATGGCTACACGCTCCGTCGACAACGGCCTCACCTGGGAAAAGCCATATCCTCTGTCGTTTGATTCCCTGTCAACCGCGTCATTCTTCGGCAAAGTCGTCTCGCTCGACGATGGGACACTGCTGGCGCCGATCTACAACAGCCGGCCCCGGGCAGGCGCGCCAGGCGAGCCGCCGTGTGATGTCTCCTATCTCGTGCGTTCCCAGGATGACGGCCGGACATGGGGAGGTCTCTCACAGATCGCGCCGCACAGAAATGAGACCGCTCTTATCGTCCTGCCGGAAGGCGATCTCCTGGCCGTGCAGCGCGACGACACCGCCCAGGCGCTGCACAGTACTCGCTCACAGGACGGCGGCCTCACCTGGTCCCCGTCCACCCAGATCACCCAGGCCCGCCAACATCCCGCCGACATGGTGCGGCTCTCCAATGGCGACATCCTGCTCACCTACGGCAATCGCAACCCGCCCTTCCGCATCGAAGGCCGCATCAGCCGCGACCGCGGGCGCACCTGGCTCGATTGTCTCCTCATCTTTTCAGGCCATCTCTACGGTTACACCACGGATGAGTCCCGCCGCACAGACCTCGGCTACCCTTCCAACGTCATCCCCGGCGACGGTCAGGGCGTCACCATGTACTACTATAATCCATCTATGCGCCTCGCCGCTGATGCCCGCCAAAGTGCCAGAAATGCCCTCTACCAGCACAATGACTACCGCGCCATCGCGGTTACCTGGCAGGAAGACGAGCTGATTGAGGCGGTCGATAAGGCGCTAGGCGAGCAATAGCTCTGCGTCCTTTCGCCCGCCGCCGACAAACCGATAATATGCATCCGCACGCGCCGGATCGTCCCCGCGAGTCGGACCACGCAGGAATCCATGCGCACAATAGGACCTGAATGACGAGGGTTTAGTGAGGAACTACGAGGGGAATGCAGTAACAAAGAAGCGGCATTTCTGGCTGCAGCTCTCCTCTTATGCACCTGCTAGAATTGAAACCTGTGATCGCGTGTGTCGCTGCTCGAAACGCAATTCTCACCTGACCGGCGAGCTGTCAAATCGGCGCCCTGAGGGCTACGAGGTCTGACCCTCGGCCCCGTCCACCATCGCCTTTATCCAGCCTATCGTGTAGGCCGCGCCAATGCGCGGATCATCTCCCATCAGCGGGACATGGTCGGGAATGAGAACGCCGTTGAACTCTATCTCCTTCAGCGTGTCGATTGCCCTCCGCATATCGTAATACCCATCATCGACAAAGGTCTCCACAAACCGTGGCAGAGGGCGGTCGACGTTTCGGAAATGGACCTTAAAGACCTTGTTCTGCTGCCCGAATTCGCGCAAGGCCTCGTCAGGGTCTTTTCCCATATTAGGGCCGCCCTCCAGCCAGCAGCCGATACAGAAGCAGATCCCTATGTTACGGCTGTCAGCGATAGCCATCGCCCGTTGGTAGCCGTCAAAGCTGCTGAAAATGCACCGCGGCACGCCGGCCAGTTTAAGTTGGGGCGGATCGTCTGGATGGATGCCAATGCGGATGCCCTGTTCTTCGGCTACGGGAACAATCTCCCCAACGAAATGCCGGAAGTTGTCCCAGATCTCTTCCTCGCTGTAGACCCGTCCGTGGGAAAGCGGCGTTTGAAAGCGTTTGGCCCCTCTGTAGCCAACGGGATCCTTGTCAACATCAAAGCTGCGCGCGCGGGCCCCTCCCCGCGTACTCTCCGGCTCCGAGCTCCAGACCCCGTTCGCCATGTGTGCATAAGTTGTGTAGGGAATGTCCGCCTCGCCCAGAGCGCGCAGATGCAGTTTGTACTCCTCTATCTTGGCGTCCCGGTTCTCCAATCCCAGCACGATTGCATCCTGGTTGTGCAGGTTGCCATTCCCAAAACCGTAAACCCGCAGTCCGGCATTGGCGAAACGTCTCTTCACCTGACGGTAGTATTCCGCCCCGGCCCGCGGCGCCGTCGTCCACAGCGTGACCCAACTGATACCCATCTGTTTCAGGAAGGCAAGATAGTCGTCCCCAGCTTCTGCCGAAATGGAGACGGCCAGCTTCATTCCGGGATCAATCTTCCTGAGCGGCATGCCAGCTTACTCTACTCAAGACAACTCGGACCAGTCTAAATCAGGTGGCCCGATCGATACGCGGCGCCCTGTAAGCCACCGCGAACAAGTGACGCTGAAACCCGTCCGAGTCTGCGCACGGAGGGATGTTGAACTGGACCATTGTGAACCCGTTCTGCGTATTCCAGCTCTCGTAGCCATCGACGGGTGAGGGGCCTATCGGACGGCCGTCGAGCCAAATGCGTTGCGGGGAAGCCGAACGCGGTAGCCTGAGGCGCAATGCCAGACCGTGGCCAGCCGTTCGCAAAAGTGGCCTGGCCCGATCACTCGCTTCCGGCTTAATCTGATCGCAGCGCAGGCTTTGCATACGAGGGTACCGCCGGCAAGCAGCCCGGATCTCGCTAACGTCTATCCCCTGATCGTGGCCGTATTTCTGCAAAAAAGGATCGATTTCAGTTGCTCGCCAGCGGTCGTAATCGCCAGGATCCAGTGAAAAAGCCGTCAGCGCCATGCCTACTGGCTCGTTGACCCCCCGTGCGACCACAAACTGGTTCGTGTGCGCCCACAGCTCCACCCGGCTCGCCCTGCGTTCAGCCGCCGTCTGCCCATACGCCGCCACAAACGCCTCATCCTGCTGAAACATCGTCCGCACGGGATAGCCTGCCACAGCTTCATACCGCCACGGCTGATTGCCAAGCTCCAGCATCCTCCTGCAGCGAATCAAGCCGCTGCGGGGATGGTGGACCTCCATTGTATTGGCGAGCGTATGATAGCGGTGATAAGCATGGACGCAGGACGTAATGCGCTGGCCCGAGTAATATGAATGGTGAACATTCCCCGGCAGCCAGGGAAGGATACGCTCTGCCTCTTCCTCGCCGCGGTCCTGCGGAAATCCAGCAGCCTCGGCCGCCCGGTTGATCTCCTCGATAAAGAGACGCGAATGCGTGCGGTCAAACTGGCTCGTCGTCCACGAAAACCCATTGCTCTCGCCCATGCGGTACTTCCAGCCAAACTCAGTCCCGTGAAGCGAGCATTACAGTTCCGGCTGCATCAGTTCCAATACCTCCGCCACGGCCTGAGACTCCGGTTGTGTGGGTTCGCCGTCAAGCGAGAAATCCGCATACAGGTTCACGTTGTTCACATTGTTGAACCGCAGGTCCTCTCACGAATCAGGGTTGGCCACCGGCATCAGTCCAATGCGCTGCTTGCGGCGAATTTCGTCCGCAGCAGGCGTAACAAGCCAGCGCGCCAGCTCCAGCAGAGCCAGGCTGGCGCTGCGTTCCTGCCCATGCTCCTGCCCAACCATCAGGACGCGCTGCTTGTCGTCGTCGCTGACCTCCTGATCCGTTAAGGTCAACAACCAGATCGGCTGGCCCCGCACAGAACGGCCAGCCTCTTCCAGGACAACGTAACCCGAAAAGTCGCTCTGTAACCTTCTGTAAAACGACTCCAGTTCAGGTAGAGACGGGTAAGAAAGGAGATCGCCGCTGTCGGCTGATCCTTGAGACCAAACGCGAGGGGTCCAACTGAGATTCACGAAGCGTCCTCTTTATTTGCCTGCCTGGCGGGGATTCAGCGCGTCGTTGAGGCCGTCGCCCAGGAAATTGATGGCCAGCGTCACGATGCCCAGCACGATGGCCGGAATGGCGATCAGATGCGGCCACGTCCGCCAGGACGGCATCGACCTGTTGATCATCGAACCCAAACTCGCGCCGGGAGGCTGTATGCCGATACCGAGATAGCTGAGCGAAGCCTCAAGAATCATGGCGCTGGACATGCTGAAGGTAAAACTGACAATCACCGGGCCCAGCGCATTGGGAACCAGGTGCCTGAGCATGATCTGCCTGGTGGTCGCGCCCACCGAACGAGCAGCCAGCACATAGTCCTGCTCCCGCAATGAGAGAATCTGGCCGCGGATCAGCCGGGCCTCGCCGGGCCACGAGATAAGCGACAGCGCGCTGAAAACGATCAGATAATCCACGTAAACCGTATTGGTCAGGAACTTCCATCCAGTCTGGTCCTGGAAGACGGCCAGCACTGCTTCCAAGGGCTCGGCAATCGAGGCGTTGATCAGAGCCGCGAAGAGAATGGTAGGAATCGTCATCACGACATCGGCCAGGCGCATGATTGTGTTGTCAACCGCCCTGCCCGAATAGGCGCTGATCGTGCCAAGCGTCACTCCGATAATCAGGGTCAGCAGAGGCACAAGAATCGATATCAGTACCGCCGTCCGCATCGCATGCAGCAACCGGCTGAAATAGTCGCGGCCCACGTCGTCAGTGCCCAGCCAGTGCTCTGCATTGGGCGGCATACCGATCTGTTCCAGGTTCTGGTCCAGGTGGTCGTACGGCGCAAGATAGGGCCCCGCAAGCGCAGTTGCATAAGTGAATACGACGACAATAAGGCCGATGAGGGACAAACGGTTTCGCAGCAACCGCCTGAACGCGTCGCTCCACAGACCCCTCTGGCCCGATACTGGTGTTTCGAGTTCTTCTTTGAGGATTCTGTTTCTGACTTCTGACGAAGACTGCTCGATCTCGCGCCTCGAAACTTGGTCCGTCACAGCGTCACCCTCGGATCAAGGAACGGGTAGACAAAGTCCACGATCAGGTTGCTCATCATTATGAGAAACGCCCCAAAGAGCGTGCAGCCCATCATCAGCGGATAATCGCGTTGAATAAGTGAGGTTACGAACAGATTACCGTACCCGGGGATGCCGAAGATCTGCTCAACAAAGACCGATCCTGTGATCAGGCCCGTGACGATCAACCCCAGTGATGTCACCACCGGAGTAATCGCGTTGCGCATGACATGCCCCAGAATGACCTGCCGTTCCTTCAGCCCCTTCGCCCGTGCGGTGCGAACGTAGTCGTTCTCAGCCACTTCCAGGATGCCAACCCTCATCTGCCGGATCACGACGGCAAGAGGAAACAGAATCAACATCAGGGTCGGCATAATCACATTCGGGTGCGTGATGCCCTTCCAGCCGTAGGGAACGTTCATGACGTCAAGCCTGAGCACCAGGATGATGAACAGCAGAGGAGCCAGAACATACACGGGAACGGTGCGCAGGAAAAGACTTCCCCCCACAATGAAATAGTCCACTGCGGTGTTCTGCTTGACTGCCGCTAATACCCCCAACGGGATGCCTGTAACGACCAGAACCACGAACGCCAGCAGACCCACCTGGGCAGAAATCGGGAAGACTTTCAGGATCATGCCCAACACGGGGCGGCTGCGAACGATGGAGTCGCCAAGGTCGCCTCGCAGCACGTTGCCCACATACCTGATGAACTGCACGTGAAGCGGCTGATCCAGGCCAAGCCGCGCCCGCGCCCGGTCCACCATCTCCTCCGTAGCCACAACCGTCTCCATACTCTCATACATCATCTCGATCGGGTCGCCGGGGGCCAGGTGGCCCAGCGTGAAGATGATCACGAGAACGACCAGCAGCAAAGGGATGATGCCGAGCACGCGCATGATCAGATACTTAAGCAAACTGAGTCCTCCTGGTCACCTATGTCGAGCAATTGCCGGCATTTCATGAACTCTCGAAAGTATCTCATCCTTCTATCTGGCGAATCACGAATGCCCGAACAAAGAAAAAATCTCGCGCTGGCCGCCGCGAGATTCCTGGTCGAAACCTGAGGCTGAATTCACTTGAGGTCTCTGGCAGGAATCGGAACTTGCCAAACACGAAGGTCGGGCAACCGGGAAGCTGGCTCGGGTCCCGAGCCAGCCTCCCTTTGCGCCAAACCGGTCAGACCAAATCCTAGTGGTCTGCTACGGTTACCTCTTCAATGTTGTACCAGTTGTTGTACCAGGTACCCTGCAGGCCCTGCACCCATGGCTTCGCATGCCAGGAATAAGAAACAACGAAGAACGGCTTCCAAACATAGTCTTCCAGATAGATCAGCTCTGCCTGGTGGACCAATTCAATAAACCGGGGATCATCGCGACTCAGGGACATGGCCTCGTCTAGCAGTGCGTCCACTTCGGGATTGCTGTACTTGATTCTGCTCATGGCATTGCCGGTGTAAGCGGCCCGCCACACCGCGTGCCCTGGATCCGGCAGTGTGCCCCAGCCAAAACCGCCCATGTGGACGACATCGGCTCTGGCCGCGCCTTGCGCCCAGTCATTCCACCACGGCTTCGTTTCGACGTTCGTTATGCCAAGCGTGTCGCGCCACATCTCCAGGATCATCTCCATGCCGCGTACCCACTCGGCATCAGGTGTCCCCAGCGCAAGATTGAGTTTGGGCAGATTCTCCGCCGACCCGTAACTGGACTGGGCCAGCTCCTCCTTTGCCAGTTCGGGATCATACTTGAGCGCCCCGGCCTCCTCGAATATCTCCGGCCGGTGACTCGACAGGCCCGGATAAATGGGGCCGGCCGCCGGGTCCTTGGTGTCACCGTAGATGACCTGCACGATGCGCTCGTGATCGATTGCGTGGATCAACGCCCGCCGCACCATCGGATCATCCATTGGCGGCAGGTTTGGATTGAATCCCCAGATATTGCTGTATCTGTAGTTCATTGGGACGACGTCTTCGGGGTATTTTAGCGACAGTGCATCACCCGCCGCGCCCGTGAAAATGACGATGTCGAACTGGTCATTCTCATACATCAGGCTCAGCGTCTCCTCCGCAAGCACAGACGTTACCTCAATCCGCAGGGATGCCGTGTTTTCGCCCCAGTAGTTCGGGTTGGGCACGTAGACGTAGCTCATCACGTCATCGTCCCACGATTCGATCGTGTAGGGGCCGGTTACCAGCGGATCATTCGTCCACCACTCCCCATTCAGATCGGCCCAGGCCTGTTCCGCTTTGGCCGTGGCAGAGTTGTAGTTGGCGAGCACCTTGAATACGAAGAGCGGATCAGCCTCTTTCAGATTGATTTCCAAGGTGAACTCGTCTACGACCACCAGACCTTCCATCTCGGTGGCCGTGCCCTCGCGCACCGCATCATAGCCTACGATGCCGGCATAGTTCGGCGGCACCCAACCGGCCGGATTCTCAGGATTGGCGATATACTCGAACCAGGCTTTGATATCGCCCGCGGTAAACTGGCTGCCATCCGACCACTTCACGTCTGGATTCACATGGAGCGTATAAGTCGTCCCGTCGTCGCTGACGTCAAACGACGTGCATGTGCCCGGCGTCAGATTCGCGTTCGGATCGGCAACGAAGGGCGGCAGCCACACATGCTGCATGATGAAGCGGCCAAATCCACCTTCCCGCGCCGGATCGAATGTCTTCATAGACTGGATCATGCCGTAACGAATCGTCTTCACTTCGGCAGGTTCCATCTCTGCAGCCTGCCCGGCCGCCGCCTCGCCTCCGGCCGGCATCGGCGCAACACAGGCCGTAACCAGCAGCCCTAAAACCACAAATAATACAGCTATAGGATAGCGTTTCATCTCAGATCTCTCCTCCATGACTTTGTTTGCCTATCGAAGGATCTCCCGATGTCGTCACGCGCTTGCTCCTAACGAAAAGAATCGCAACGACCGAAGGCTGCCCAGGCCCAATACGCGATTCCGATCCTGCACATCTGACCGGCATAACACCTCCCTGTCCGCTATCTCAAGGTGGAGCGAACGCCTCGGCGAAGGCCCCTTTCAGCGCTTCATTCACCTAGATCCCAGTCCTCAGGGTGGAAGCCCGATGTCCGCTCCGCAGCTGAATCGAATACAGCGGTCACCACATGAAAGTCCTCCACCTTGCCCGGTGGAATGTTGACCTGTACGATGGTGCCGGGATTGTGATACACAAAGTAGCCGTCGACGTCCGACGGTTCCACAATGTGTCCATCCAGCCTGAGATGTTTGAAAGTCACGTCCGGATGGGGAAGACGCAGACGAATCGCGAGACCGTTCCGGATCGGTTCCGCCGGACCTTCATACTCCACCTGCGGCCACGTAACCTGGCGTGAGACCGACAGCCGCAGAAACTCGTCCAAGGCATCGCCGTCGAAGCGAGGGTTCCGCTTGAGCTTGGCAAACATCGGCTCCAGATTCGGCTCGTTCAAATTCGGCGCGGACGATTCCTCTCCCGGCGCATACAGGTTGCGACTTTCCGGCGTCGTGGAGACTATTGCGACAACGCCATCGCGCGCCTCTGGCCAGCCGCACGTATGCGAGATCTGCGGCAGCTTACGCCACAGCTCGACCCGGCTCGCTCGCCGCTGCGCAGCCGTCCTGCCCCAGCCCGCAATGGCAACCGACGACCGGCAGCTCACCTGGTTGGCGGGGTAGCCGGCGTAGGGCTCCTCCCGCCATACCTCGTTGCCGACCTGGAGCAGCCGGCGCAACCGCAGCACCGCGCTCTCCTCCCAGCCGACCTCCATCGTCTGTATGATGCTATGGTACTGGATGTAGGAATAGAGGCCGCACACGACCTTCGGCGTTGACGTACTTCCGTAGAACCAGTGCTCGACACCCTCGACCGGAACTGTGGACAGCATCTGCCCGGCGCTTTCCTCGCCCCGGGTTGTCAGATAACCGGCATCTTCCGCCGCCTGGTTCATCAGATCAGGGATACGCCGCCAGTACCCCCGGTACAGATTCGAGGCCCACGAAATGCCGGTGCTCTCGGTCATCGTAGACTGCTCAAACCAGATGCCGTGCACGTCCTGATGGACCTCCGGCTGGTACCGGTCCACAACTTCCTTGACAGCCATCGCCTCCGGCTGATTCTCTGGATCCAACGGGCCGTCCCATCCCCATCCCTCATAGACCCAGCGGCTGCGGCCAGCAAAAAACTCGGCAACGTCGATCAGCTCCCGGTCATAGCTCTCCGGTTCGCATGCCGGCATGATCAGAACGATCTGACGCCGTCGAATCTCTTCCGCCAGGGGGGCGTCGCCGATGAGCCACTTGATCAGTTGGAGAAGCCCGGCTGTCGTGACCCTCTCCACACCGCTATGCGTCGAAGTAAAGAGGGCCACCTGCTTGTCTTCGTCCGCAACATCAGCCTCGCTGATGCGACAAAGAAGCACAGGTAGCCCCTTCGGTGTTCGCCCTACGGTCTCGACCTGCATGATTCCAGGCCGGGCAGCCGCCCATCTTCTCAGCCCCTCTTCCATCTCCGCTATGCTTGGGCCAGGTGTTGGACCCAACTCTGGACGTTGATGCATGTGACTCATAGGCCTATCCTATTTCGATTATCAGTTTAGGTAGTCGCTACGCTGCGTTCGTTCCTCCTTTATGCCATTTCCGGTTTCGCATCCACAAGGCGCCAAATGATCTTCAGGGCGATTGCATCTAAATTGGGTCAGAACATCGAAATGCAGCCGAATACTCTTCCAGGTCGGGGTAAGACACAGGGAAATGTACGAAAGATGGCACGTAGACGGAGAATTTAACTTATCTCGCCGACTGAGGGCCTG
>JAJDZJ010000047.1 GCA_022824685.1 Caldilineaceae bacterium | reverse complement strand
GGCCCTCAGTCGGCGAGATAAGTTAAATTCTCCGTCTACGTGCCATCTTTCGTACATTTCCCTGTGTCTTACCCCGACCTGGAAGAGTATTCGGCTGCATTTCGATGTTCTGACCCAATTTAGATGCAATCGCCCTGACGTAACAGCTAAGCCAAGGGCGATTTCCCTCCGAGGGCAGGCGACGACGTTCCTCGCTGCCTGCCTACTTGCCACGCGCCAAGGCGCATTGAAAGCGCCCCCTTTGGCGATTGCATTTGACATTTCAGCTTAATACGCCGCCCATGGATGGCGACAGGTCACAAGGAATGACCGCGCTGCCAACCCAGTTGAGGAAACTTTCGCTTTTCCTCTGTATCTGCGCTCCGTTTTGCGCAAGAGCATTGCCCTCCGCTATTCTTAGGTTGCAACGAGGAGCGCAGTGACTGCATTTTCGAGTCGGATACGCTGGATGTCTATTGCGCGGAAGAAAGAGCCCGTCCATGCCGAAACAGGAAGCTGAAGGCGCCGCTCGACCTGGAGCCCGGCGCCGGTTGCCGGAGGCCGAAAGGGATTCCGGCGCAGACCCGGCTCCGCCCCGATCGCCAGCGCAGCCTGACGTCCCCCAGCGCTTGACAGAACTGCTGCGGCAGACGCGTGCGCGTGACCGGCTCTTTCCTGCGCCGCAACAGGATGATGGCGCGAAGGCAACGGTGGTTGTTGGGGTCAGTGGAGGTGCGGACAGCATGGCCCTCTTGCATCTGCTCAGCCTCTTGCAGGGCGAATGGTCACTCAGGGTGGTGGCCGCTCATCTCGATCACGGTCTTCGTCCGGAGTCGGCAGAGGATGCTTCCTTTGTGGGCGAGATGGCCGGCCGCTGGAACCTGCCGTTCGAGACAGCCAGATTGCCGGCCGACGCGCTGAAGGAGGAGGGGAACCTGGAAGCGGCCGCCCGACAGTGGCGCTACAGATTTCTGGCCCAGGTGGCGGTCGACCGGCAGGTGGATGGACAGCCTGTGGATATCGCGGTGGCGCACACGGCGATTGACCAAGCTGAAACAGTGCTGATGAACCTGGTTCGCGGCAGCGGACTGCGCGGCCTGGCCGGGATGCGGTCTGTACGGCCGTTGACGCTGCAGGGACGGGTTGTGCCCGGGGTTCGCGTGGTCAGACCGATGTTGGCTGTAACCCGCTCCGAGATCGTGGACTATCTCAGAGTTCACGAAATTCCCTGGCGCGAAGACAGGACCAACCAGGACCGGACCTTTGTGCGCAATCGGGTTCGACACGATATTTTGCCCTGCCTGCAAGAGATCAACCCGCAGATCGTTGCTTCTCTTTGCCGGACCGCCTCGTTGCTGCGAGACGAGTTGAAGCGGTCGGATCACGCCACACGGGAGGCTTTGGCAGCGACACGGAGGAGCGGTGAAGGAAGGCGGCAAGCCAGCACAGCGCGCGACGCGACGCCAGCAGAGGGAGGGCAGCCGTTCGGTGAAGCAGTCCGACAGGTCTTTGACCTGCCTGCCTTTCGTAGCCTGAGTAAGGCAGACCAGAGAAGCGTGCTGCGCCATGCCCTGCTCGAGTTGGGGAGACCGCTGACGGGAATCGGTTTCGATTCGGTGGAACGGCTGCGTGAATCGCTCTGCAGCGGTGACCGGACCGGCGGCCCTTACACGTGGGTCAAAGACGTGATGGTGACAAGGACTCGAAACGCCTTCGGCTTACACCTACAGGAGGCACTGCCTTTTGTTCCGAACCATCCGTTCCTGGATTGCGGCGCGCGCGGAGTGTTTTCGGATCGAAGCGTGTCCGTGCCGGGAGAACTCGAGACGGACGGCTGGATTCTGCGCAGCGCTGAGGTCGAAAGAGGGGACCTGCCAGGCGTGTTCGCCGCTCGATCGGCCGACAGCCCGATTCCAGGTCAGGGATTGGGCGGGCAAATTTCTCCGTGGGAGGCCTACATAGACGCCGACGCGGTGCGGCAGCTCAGTCTTGGCGCGCCGCGCGCGGGCCAGCGGTTCGAGCCGCTTGGGCTGGGCGGGCATGGCAAATCCCTGGCGGACTTCTTCACTGATCGCAAGGTCGCCCGCTTCTTGCGGGCCGGCTGGCCACTCCTTCTCGACGGAGACCGCGTGGTGTGGGTGGGAGGACACCAGATTGCGCACTTTGCGCGCGTCAGGGACCGTAGCCGCAGATTCTATCACTTCTACTGGGAGGAATCCACCCGATGAGTGTGCGTCCACTGGTTCTGTGGGTGACGCGTCAGGAAGGAATGGCCATGCGTTTCACGCGGCGCGAGACTGAACTGGCCGAAGGCATTCTGAAAGACCCGAACGGGACAGTTCAGTTTTCCTACGATCGGCGCGCCCGGCGCTTACACCTGCCGGATCGCGCAATTTATCTGGACGAGTACGGTTGGGAAGTGGATGAACAGGGGCGCATTGTGTTCCATTCCCGCCGTTCGAAGTAGAGTCAACGCTGGTTGCGAGCCAAATAGGACTGGGCCGTCTTGAACGTTTCATTCAACCGTTTTTTCGACTGTTTGCAGGAGAATCTTGCCGGTCCACTGCCTGGACGTCCTGCCCAGGCCCGCATGGCGCCGCTGCCCCGGCCCGGCTGGGACCCTGATGACAGGGCAGAAGAGCCGGCCCGTCAGAGCGGCGTTCTCGTCCTGATTTACAGTCTGCACGACCGGTTGCACGTGCCGCTTATACTGCGTCCTACCTATGACGGCGCGCACAGCGGCCAGGTCGGCTTTCCGGGCGGAGGGATGGAACACAGGGATGCGGACCTAGTTGACACTGCGTTACGCGAGACGCACGAGGAGCTGGGGGTATTGCCGGGAGATGTGCAGATCCTCGGAAAGCTTACCGAACTCTACATTCGGCCGAGCAACTACGAGGTTTACCCGACCGTGGGGCGGCTAAACGTCAAGCCTGCCTTTCGACCCGACCCTGCGGAGGTTGCTCAACTGCTGGAAGTGCCATTGGCGAACCTCCTGGATCCAGCCATCCAGCGCCGGGAAGAATGGCAGCTTGCCGACCGGTCAGCCCTGGTACCGTTTTTCGCGATACAGAAGCAGGCCGTTTGGGGGGCGACAGCGATGATACTCAGCGAACTGCTCGCGGTGATACGGATGTGCCCGCCGGAGGCCGTCGGATTTGGGTCACGCTAGTTGCGGGTGATACGATCCAATCCCTATTGCAGGCCAAGCTTCGGCATCTGCATTTGGTTGCCGAGACTTCCCCTTTGTTTTCGTCCATCACTTGGAATACGACTCTGGAGGATTGCCTATGGCCAAATGCCCATCAGCCGCAACGAATGCGACAGAAGAGATGACCGCCTTTTGCGAGCAAAACTCCCTGGGTCAAGACGTGGAGCGCATCCTGGTGCCTGAGCAAGCGATTCAGGACCGTATACGCGGGCTAGGACAACAGATCGATGAACATTATTTGGGAAAGGATCTTTTGTTGATTTCTGTCCTTAAGGGCAGCGTCCTCTTCCTGGCCGACCTCATGCGCTCGATCTCGATTCCGCACGAGGTCGATTTCCTGGCGACAAGCAGTTACGGCGCTTCTACCAGCAGTTCCGGCGTGGTCCGCATCATGAAGGACCTGAACGAGCCGATAGAGGGCCGCCATGTTATCCTGGTCGAGGACATCATCGACAGCGGTCACACGCTTGCCTATCTGACGCGGCTCTTCAGGCACCGAAGTCCAGCCAGCCTTGAGGTCGTTACCCTTTTGGACAAACCTTCGCGGCGGGAAGTTGACATTGACCTCTTTTGGACCGGTTTCTCGGTTCCCAATGAGTTTGTGGTCGGCTACGGTCTGGACTACAACCAGAAATACCGCAATCTCCCCTACATCGGCGTTCTCAAGCCTGAAATCTACCAGTTTACATCCGAATAGAGAACAGGATTCAGATCCGGCTTCTGTTGAGAACCGGCGGCAACTTCAACATGGCGATATGCGCAGTGGCCGCCTTCGCAGGAAACGGTGTGCATTTTGGCCCCCCATGCAGATGAAACACCGACTGCAGTTGCCGGGAGATCGCATGATCGGCGGGTTGCACCGTACCCAAATGCCCTACAGGACATGATTGCGCCTCTTCTCCGAAAAATCAGGTCCAGGCCTGACGTGCTGACTGCGCGGCAAAGAGCCTTGTGCCGCTTGCTGCCCTTGTGCCTTTTTCTGGCGGTCATGCTGGCCGTGCTGCAGCCAGATAGGGCGGCCGCGCAATCTCCAGACGAAACATACGTCGTACAGTCCGGTGACACCCTAGCTTCGATTGCTGCCGATCTAGGCATCCCGTTTGAGGTCTTGGTCGCCGCCAATCATCTTTCCGACATAAATTCTCTGGACGTAGGCCAAGTCCTTCTTCTGCCCCAGGGATTCGGCCGGCGCACCGTCATCGCGAGGCCAGGTGACACAGTCCAGACTATCGCCCGGCGCCATGGCCTTTCGGCTCTGCGGCTGGCCATACTCAATCACACGAACCCGACCGCCCGCCTGTTTCCCGGTCAGCCGATTCGCCTTCTGCGCGCAACTGGGCCTCGCCCGGTACCATTCGGTTCGGTCGAGGTGGTCAGCGTCCCTGCAGTTGTGGTCCAGGGCCGGGCGGGCTGGCTTGAGGCGGAGGTCGAGCGCCCTCTTTCCCTGGACGTCGAGTGGAGTGGCGCGCCTTTAGGCATCCGGCCAATCGAGATCAGGGGGGGTGAGGAGACGGGAGATATGGTCACGGTTTGGGGGGGATACGTTCCCGCTTCAGTTGCGTTGGAGCCCGGCGTGTATCCATTGATCATGAGCTATGAGGCGACGACCGGTGTCACGGTCACTCGTTCCCTCCCCGTGTATGTGCAGGGCCGCGCCTTTCCCATTCAGAATATCAATTTGCCGCCGGACAAGAACGCGTTGGTAGAGCAGGAGATTTCACTGAAGGAAGATGAATACCTGTCGCCAGTCTGGTCACGCACGTCGACGGCGATTCAGTGGCGCAAGCCCTTTCTTCTGCCCCTGCCAGCAGAAGCGCCCACCACCAGCCCGTTCGGCGTCCGGCGCAATTACAATGCGGGCCAGTTCTTCGCGTTTCACACAGGACAGGACTTCGCCGCGCCGGGCGGTACCGTGGTTCTCGCACCGGCTGACGGCATTGTCGCTCTCGCCGAACCGCTGACAGTACGCGGCATCAGCGTGATTCTCGATCACGGCGCGGGACTGTTCACAGGGTACTGGCACTTGCAGGAGGCGCTGGTCGCGGCGGGCGAAGCGGTGCAGGCAGGGGATCCGATCGGCCTGGTCGGCACAACGGGGCGCAGCACGGGAGCGCATCTTCACTGGGAGCTTCGCATGTACGGCATTGCCGTGGATCCGATGCCGTTCCTGGCGCAGCCCCTGTTGCCGCTATTGACCGCGCGCGAAGAAGCAGATCAGACTGGTCGATGACGCCAACTTTGCCAGGGACTCTGGATAGCCGGCTACTTGGGGATTGGCGGAAAGATTGGGTGGCCCGGCAGTTCAGATGGGGCGCAGACGGCGTTCTTCCACACGGATAGGGCTCAAATTGAAAAGAACGCCAACCGTGAGGTCGGCGTTCTCGCAAAGGCTGCGCGTGAGGCCCTATTCCTCTTCCGCTTCCTCGTCCTCTCGTCCCCGGCCAATGACCTCCGGCTCGACGTCGGGGTCCACCAGTTCTGCCTCTTCTTCCATTTCCTCTTCGCTGACGGCAGCGCGGGACAGGATCAGGCTGCAGATCGGTTCTTCGGCGTCCGAAATGTAAAGGACACCAGGCATGTCTGGCAGGTCTGCGACTGTAATCGGGGGACTATCCGGGGTCTCCAGGCGAGCGACATCGACCTCGATCTGGGCGGGAATATCTGCCGGCAACGCCTCAATCTCCACGCTGTCCATCGATTGAACCATGACGAGGTCAGCGCCAAAGTCTCTGACTCCAATCGTCACCAACGGTACGCTTACCTGCTGCGTCTCCGTCATGTTGACAGTGTAAAGGTCGGCATGCAGCAGATTGTGGCGCACGGGATGGCGTTGGACTTCCCTTACAAGCACATTGTAGTCATCCCCTGCCAGATCGACTTCCACAAGCTGGGAATTGCCACCTTCGCTCAGCACCTTTTCGAATTCTGAGACTTCGACCTGGGCGTTTCTCGGCGCGTCACCACCACCGTAAATCACGACCGGGACGAGCCCTTCAGGACGGAGTCTGCGCACCTTGCGGCCGGTAATGGTGCGAGGGCTGGCACTCAGTTTAAGTACTGACATCTTTCATCAACTCTCTTTATCTGCAAAAATAATAGATCTTCGAAGTTTTCTAATCCCCACGCCTGCAGCCGCCATCGATCTGCAAAACAGGCTATTCCCCATCTTCTGGCAGAGGGCCCTTCTTACGCCTTAAGAGGCCGCGCAACAGGAGTACAACCAAGCCAAATCCTGCACCCGCGGCCAGCGCGGACAACGGCGGCAGGGTTGTCTTTACATTGCCCTCCAGCTTGCCGGCAATCACCAGCCACGAGCAAACCTCCTGGGCCTTTACCCGCCCGGAGGCCAGGACGCCGATGCTGCCCGTTTGCACGTTGGTCTCTTCGCTGGCTGCAAAGCCGATGGCGGAGTCCCGCATTTCCAAGGATTTGGTGGTCACGAACCCTGCGGCGGCGTCGGACATGTTTAACGCCTGCGCATGGACGGAGCGCGCCGCGGAATCAGTCATGGAAACATGCCCGCCCTGTACGCCCCCGACAGCGGAGTCGCTCACATTTACACGCTCCCCTTCCAGATCGGCGCTCAGATTGGCAGCGGCATCTTCCAAAGGGTTTGTGTCCGACTCTTTCTCAGCCATGACGGCCTCCATTGTTGGCATCTTCCCTACCAGCAGAGCACAGAGCCCCCATTATAGACTGCGGCAGGGGCCCTGTCAAAAAATGGTGGCTTGCTGAACTGAAAGGGAGCACTGCAGTGGTTCGTAGGCGGCCGTGCGGGTACAGGGAGCGGGGCCCGGCTGCCATCGGTGAAGCTGACGGAGCAGGACTTATCGAAGCTCGTAAGTGATCTGCAGCTGCATTGTCAGATTCAGCTCCCCGGGGCTGATGGGGCCGGCGCCTCCGCCCATTTCTGCGGCCGCCATCCTGGAGAAGTTGCCGCCGAAGAAGCCCCCGCCCTGGCCAATAATCTCGCTGATCCCCATCACGTCGCCGACGCCAACGTTAATCAGTTTCGCCAGTTCGCCCGCCTTGGCGTAGGCATCAGCGACGGCCTGGGCACGCGCCTCGGACTCGACCGAGGCAGGGTCGGCGAGACTGAAATCAACACCGTAGATGTTGTTGGCGCCGGCGTCAATGGCTGCATCCAGAACGTCGCCGATGCTCTCCAGATCCCGAATCGTGATAAAGACGGTGTTGCTGACTCGATAGCGAACATCGTCTTCGTCGAGCAGGCCGCCCGGGCCAAACCGTTCGGCGAAAATGCTGAAATGCCTGGTCTGGATGTCGGTTTCATCCAGGTTCTGCGCCAGCAACGCGGCCTGTACCTCTTCCATGATGGATTGGGCCGCCACGCTGGCCTCCCGTACAGTTGGCCGCACGACCTCCACGCCAATCGACGCCGTGGCTATGTCGGGCTGGATGCTCACGGTCCCTTCTCCCACCACTGTCACCGAATGGGAGTTTGTCGCGGTGAGCGATTCCGCGCGGGCCATCGCTGCCGGCGCGGGAGAAGCGGTATTCGCGATGAATAAGGCAATCAGGAGCACAGAAATGGCCGCGACCAGGCCAATCGTTGCATTTGCCGAAAATCTGCCGTTCATTGGGCGGTTCCCCCTTTTCAAGTTCAGCGACATTGCCAACTGTGTCGATCTCTGTACATTGTTCATGACGTATCAACCATCGAAAGAGTTTCATTTTTCTTGACTATGATCATTGGCAGACTGCCTTATCTCGTTTTTCTCGCGTGTGATAGGATCTTCACCATCATGCCCTTACGACTTGCGAAATCGCCCCGCATCCTCCTTGCCTTGGCGCTGCTTTTTTTCGCGGCGGGGGCGATCTGGATGGTCCCGCCCGCGGACGAGGCGGCGCCCGCGGGCGCCTTAGAGGTTGTCGACCGGCTCGTCAGCGGCACAGTCGCGTCGATGGCGAGCCCGGTCTTCGCCTTTGAGGAAGGCTGGCATGTTTCTGCCCTCGGCGCGGATACATCCGAACCGGAGGAACCGTGGTCGCAGCCTTCCGGGCGCGTGGCGTTTCAGTACAGCGGTCGCGAACTCGCCCTGAAGCTGGCGTTGGGTGACTACTGGAGTTACATTTTCGTTTCGGTCGATGGTCGGCCCGCCAATCGATTGCCCGTATTGCGCGGCAATCTCGACAGCCAAGGGGGGCTAGCCGGCTATCGTCCCCTGCTCGCCCCTGAAAAACATACCGCCGAAGGTCCCGCTTCCGAGTGGGTCGTCGCGCACAGGGCTTCAAGCGAAGGGCCACACCAGGTCTCTGTCGAGGTGTGGCGGGGCTGGGGACAGACAGTCTTGCGGGGGGTGGCGGTTGACGGCTTGCCGGGCAGCCCTCGACCGATCTGGCCCGCGGTGTTGCTTGCCCTTGTCGGAGGCTGGCTTGCCATCGTAGCTTTCAGCGCATTCACCAGCACTGCTTTGGCGGGGGGCCAGCCCCGTTCTGGCGCTCTTGACAGTTTGCTCTCGCCGCTCGACAGATTGGTTTCCGGCTTGTCGCGAGCTGTCGCACGCCTAAGGCCTGTTTTCCTGTTCTTCCTGCCCTGGCCGGTCGCAGTCGGTTCGGCTCTTGCAGGAGCGGGCTTGGTTGGGGCGGGAACGCTGATCGGAAGCTGGCCGCTCACTGACGCCGGACTCGTATTGCTGGGCGTTGCCGGGCTGCAACACCCCGTTCTTTGGACAGGAGCACTCCTTTTCGGCCTGCCATTCTACCTTCACCCGCTGCCGATTCTGCCGGGGCGGGCACTCAATCTGATTGAAATCGGTGTATACGGAGGGTTGACGCTGGTCGCGGCAAGGCGCATCGCGCCGCTGGTTGCGCCGCGAACGTGTGGGAAGGCGCATTCGGCCCTGGACACGCGTCACAGCCTCTTTTTCATCCTAGCCTCGGTCGCGCTGGTTGCCGCGTTCGCGGCGGCGGAACGCGCTGTCGCGCTGCGCGAGTGGCGAACAGTTTTCCTGAGCGCAGCCTTCTTTGCGCTGCTGCTGCATGAGACGTTGGGCAGTTCCGAAAACCGGAATTCGGCACGCACAGCGCTCGCGCTCGCCTGGCTGGCGGGGGGCGCGGTCGTTGCCGCGGCGGGCCTCTTTCAATATGTCACGGAACAGAACATCATCCAGGCTGAAGGTGTCAACAGGGTGCGGGCCTTTTACGGCTCGCCCAACAATCTTGGACTTTACCTGGAGCGGACAGGGGCCGTGGCCCTGGCGCTGGCACTTTTCACCCGCGGATCGCGGGGGCGCGCGGAGAGCGGGGGAAGTTCGACAGGAGGAGAGAGAGAATCATTTTTTGGGGCCTGGAAGAGAGCGCCTGCGGCTGCTCGCGCCGGGATTCTTTTTGCTGTGCCGCAGTTGATCGCGCTGCTCTTGACATTTAGCAAGGGCGCGCTCTTTCTGGGCCTGCCAGCCATGTTGCTGGCGCTGGCGGTGGCTGGACGGCGCCTGCTTGCCGCGCCGGGCCGGCGATTTTCAGCGCGTTGGGGTTGGGGTCTGGCCGCAGTGGCAGCGGCCATGGTTCTGGGCTTGGCGCCCTTTTTGGGGACCGAGCGATTCCGCAACCTGTTCGACTTCCAGCCGGATAGCACCGCCGGCATACGCCTCAGCCTTTGGCGCAGCAGCGTAGAGATGGCGCTGGATCACTGGTGGCTGGGGGTGGGGCCGGACAATTTCCTCTACAGCTACCGAAGCGGCTATATTCTGCCCTCCGCCTGGCGCGATCCCAGCCTCAACCACCCCCATAACGTTATCCTCGACTGGTGGACGCGGCTTGGCTTGCCGGGCCTCGCGCTTGCGACGGCGTGGCTGTTCCTGGGGGTACGTTCGCTCTGGCAGGCAGCGAAGAGGGATGCCCTGGCCGTCGGCGCGCTGGCCGCGGTCGCGGCAGCGTTAGGTCACGGATTGATCGATGCTTCGTATGCTCTGCCAGACCTGTTGCTCGTGTGGGTCTTTCTGCTGCATCTCTTTGCGCCGCCGACAGCGCGTAGGGCTAAAGAGAGTCCGGAGGAGGCGCCGACAGCTACGAGTTCGTTACCGCCTTGAGGGTTGCGCGGGTAGATTCACAGCGCCCGCAGCCGGCTCAGGCACCAGAGGTAGGTGTCGTTGTCGGGGACTTTGCAGTCGCTGAAACGAAAGGCATAGAAGGTGTAATAGAGGTCGATGCGTTGCCAGCAGTGGGCGCCGTATCGTTCGGTTATCTGGCTCCGCAGGAAATCGTAATCGGCCGCGGTCACGAAGTCGAAGATGCGGCAAAAGTAGTAGGCGCCGGCCAGGTCCATCAGCGGGTCCCCGATCAAGGTCAACGGACTAAAATCTACGACTGCCGTCAGAACTCCTCGCCCGTCAGACAGGACATTGCCGGGAAAGTAGTCCCCGTGGACGAGGCATTTTTGCGGCCGCGGGGGCAGAGCGCTGAGTTCACAGAAGAAGTCATCCACGATCCGGTCCACGCCGGGCAAGTCCTCCTTTAAATCGGAGTAGGAGCGCGCCAAAGTTGCCTCGACACGGGCCTGCAGATAGCCGGGCCAAGTCTGCGAGGTTATGTGTTCCTGTGGGTTCAAGGGTTCGCCATAGGGCAGCTGGGGCATATGGATGGCGTGCAGATGGGGGAGGCCACCCAGGTAGGATGCAATGGCCCTGCGCCGTTCGACGGCGGTCAGGCAGGGAAAGAGTTCTGCAAAATCCTGGCCCGGTAGCCGCCTTTCGATATGATAGTGTATCTCCCCTACTTCGCCGTATTCGTAGATGTGAGGTACGGCGAAGGGAAGAGGGAAACTCTGAAGCTGTTCGCAGAAACGCTTCAAGCGCGGCAGATAACCTTGCGGTTGCTGTTCGTTATGAACTTTGAGGACGCGTCCGCCGCCGATGTCGTACAGAGAGGAGGTCATGCCTCGCCCAATGAACGAGGCGGTATGGACTTTCAGGTGGCGGAGTACCGCTGCCAACCTCCCACGCTCGGTCATCACGGCTGTATTTCAGCGATCCGCTCTGCCAGGATTACGCTGTTCATTTCGCCAGACCAAATGCTGCGAATCGTGCCGTCAGCGTCGATAAAGAAGGTCAGCGGCAGCCCTTGCACGTTGTAGAGCCGTCCCACTTCAAGAGAGCTGTCCATCACGAGCGCGAAATTGGATGCGCCTGTCTGCTCACCTGCCGAACTTTCAGACAGACCCGGGACTTGCTGGATTTCTTCCAGGAAACGGGCTACATCGTCCGGACGCTCTCCCTGATTGACGCCTATAAACAGAACGCACTCCGGGTCAGACGGTGCGTTAATTGCGCTTTCTTCGCCGACGCCGGTCGTTGCGGCCTGCGCCAGGCATTGGCCGTGCCGGGCGGCGGCAGCCTGCAAGGTGGGAAATTCGCGCCGACAGGGTCCACACCAGGTTGCCCAGAAATTCAAAACAACCGGCTGCCCCCGGGCAGCCGAAAGCGTGAAGGACTGTCCCGCGGCGGCCGTCGCGCTGAACAGCGGCAAGGTGAAGTCCGGGGCGGGGTGGGGCAAGGCCGGTTGCGGATCGAGGAACGCGGTTTCCTTGACGGATGGGCGGCTGATCCACGTCCACGCGGCACCGAACAGAAGAATGATAGGGATCGCCGCGTGCCAAGGGTTAAACAACTGCGGTCTCACTCCCATTCACTGTGAAAGACGCCTTCGCGATCGGTACGCTCGTATGTGTGCGCGCCGAAGAAGTCCCGCTGGGCCTGAATCAGGTTGGCGGGCAACCGGGCGCTGCGATAGCTGTCATAGTAGGCCAGGCTTGCGCTGAACGCGGACGTTGGGATACCACGCGCGACCGCCAACTGAATCACTTTGCGCCAAGCCGGCAGTCTCTGCGTCACGGCGGCGCGGAACTCATCGTCCAGCAGCAGATTGGTCAGTGCGGGGTTGCGGTTGTAGGCATCGGTAATCCGGTTGAGGAAGCGGGCTCGAATGATACAGCCGGCGCGCCAGATCGCCGCGATCTCGCCGAGATTCAGCCCGTAGTCATACTCTTCGCTTGCCTGCCGCAACAGCGCCATGCCCTGTGCATAGGCGCTGATCTTGCTGGCATAGAGAGCGTCGCGGGTCGCGTCAATCAGCTCCTGCCGGTCGCCCTCATAGCGTTGCGCTTCAGGGCCGGGCAGTTGGTCGGATGCCTTGATTCGCTCATCTTTCAACGAGGAGATAATCCGGCCCGTGACCGCGCTGTTAATAGTCGGAATTGGCGCGCCTACGTCCATTGCGTTCTGGCTTGTCCATTTGCCGGTACCCTTCTGTTGCGCCTTGTCCAGCACCATGTTCACCAGGGCGCCGCCGCTCTCATCATCGATTCTGCGGAAGATCTTGCTGGTGATTTCGATCAGGAAGCTGTCCAACTCGCCTTTGTTCCACTCAGCGAACACATCGGCCAGCTCACTTGCGTCCAGGCCCAGGACCTGCTGGAGGATGTCATAGGCCTCAGCAATGAGCTGCATGTCGCCATATTCGATGCCGTTATGCACCATTTTGACGTAGTGGCCCGCGCCGCCGCGCCCGATGTAGCTGACACAGGGTTGGCCGTCCTCTTCCGCCTTGGCAGAGATTGCCCGCAGCATCGGGCCGACCGCTTTCCAACCGTCGGCGGCGCCGCCGGGCATGATCGAGGGACCCCAGAGAGCGCCCTCCTCGCCGCCGCTGACGCCGACCCCCATGTAGACCAGCCCCTTGGCCGTCAGCTCCTGGCTGCGCCTTTCGGTGTCCGGGAAGTAGCTGTTGCCGCCGTCCATCACAATGTCGCCCTCGTCGAGAAGGGGGACGAGCGAGTCCAGCACCGCGTCGACCGGCCGCCCCGCCTGCACCATCAGGAGCACGCGCCGAGGCCGCGACAGATTCGCCACCATCTCCTCAAGCGTCACCGCGGGGATCAGATTCCTGCCGACATGTTCTGCCGCGAAGTCGGTCATTTTGGAGGTGGTGCGATTGTGCACGACGACACTGAAGCCGTTGCGCTCCAGGTTCAGCACCAGGTTTTGTCCCATCACGGCAAGGCCGGAGACGGCAATGTCCCCACGCGGGGCAGTGGCATCAGGCATTGGTTTTCTCCTTTTGACGGTGCGCCATCAGACTACGCCGATTCCAGGACAGTATAGCAGACCACAGTCAGATTGGATCATTTTTTCGCCGCGCTGGTTCGGTCGTATCCTGAGGAAATGGGTTGGAACTGCGGTGGTCAGTGGTCAGTGCGGGGCGGAGATGCGCCGCGGGGCGGGCATGTGGGGGATCGGGAAGGCGGCGGCGAAGGGAGGGCGTGCGGGGGTTTAGGGGGCGGCGGAGGGGCGGTTGCAGGTCGTCGCAGTTCAGGGATTGGCGGAACGCATTGGGCCGGGCAGCCTTGGCCAATGGACACACATTGCTGGCGGGGCGCGTTTTTGCGGGGGGCGTTGCGGGGGGTGTCCCCCCGCACATGGGATGCCGCTTGCGGCTGACCGTCCCAAGGCGAGGAGAGAGGGGAAGGTCTACGCGAAGAGCAGGCATGAATGGAGCCAGGTTCAGGCTGCCAAAGGGTGACTCTCCTGAGTCCTGGAAGGCGCTTCTCCTGACAGCCCCAGATTTGGACGGCGCCTGATGTCGATCGTGTTCGGGATGGCAGGCGCCTTGATTGGGGTTCGCGCCGCGGCAGATTTGGGAGGCGCGCGCAGCGCGCAGACCTTTGCCTCGGGCCTGCCACTGTGTTAGCATAGTGGCCAGATAGAGACGCGCTCCTCGACTGGCGGACCAGAGGGCAAAGCGGCCGGCGAACCTTCGGCCATACAAGCCTTTCGAATTGGTGGAGAGAAACCACGAGGGAGAGGAGACGCCGGGGAATCGGTTCCCGTTTTGCACAGTCGATCGCCTGGGCTGGGGCAGTTGGGTCATCCCGACTGCTTTTTTGTTTGCGAAATCATTTGCGTTCAAACAGGAGGATCGCCATGCCAAACCAGCGCGCTCTGATTTCCGTCTCCGACAAGACCGGTCTCATGGAGTTCGCGAAGAAGCTGAACGGCGCCGGCATTGAATTGGTCGCCAGCGGCGGAACAGCCTCGCAACTCGCGGACGCCGGCCTTCCCGTCACGCCGGTCGAGGCCTTGACAGGATATCCGGAGCTTCTGGACGGCCGCGTCAAAACATTGCACCCAGCCGTTCACGGCGGCATTCTGGCCCGCCGCACACAGGACCATCTCACGGAGCTTGCTGAGCATGGTCTACTTCCGATTGACCTGGTGATCGTCAATCTCTATCCCTTCCAGCAGACGGTGGCCGGGGATGACGTATCGCTGGCAGAAGCTGTCGAACAGATCGACATTGGCGGGGTCGCCCTACTGCGCGCCGCGGCGAAGAATTTCGAGTCGGTGACGGTCGTCTGCGACCCGGGCGACTACGGGGAGGTGGCGCAGGCGGTATCTGACGGCGGCGTGGAGGCGGAGGCGCGCCAGGCGCTGGCATTGAAGGCGTTTCGCCACACGGCCGCCTATGATGCAGCGATATCGAACTACCTTGCCCGGAGCGAGGGAATGGGGCGGCCCGGGGCACAGGAGGCGCCGACATTGCCCGCGCAGATTCGTCTTGATCTTGAACGCGTGCAGGTGATGCGCTACGGGGAGAACCCCCACCAGGAGGGGGCCCTCTACCGCTTTCGCGACGCCTCACCTGCTTTCGAGCAGCTTCACGGACGGGAGATGAGCTACAATAACTGGCTCGACCTGGACGGGAGCTGGCAGGCCGCGCAGGATTTTGACGAACCAACCGTCGCGATCATCAAGCATAGCAACCCCTGCGGCCTCGCCTCGGGGGACTCCTTGGCCGCTGCCTATGACAGCGCTCTCGCTTCCGACCTGGTGAGCGCGTTTGGCAGCATCATTTCGGTGAATCAGATTCTGGACAGGGCCACCGCCGAGAAGATGGCGAAGCTGTTTGTAGAGATCGTCGCCGCGCCGGACTTTGAGGAGGAGGCCCTTGAGTTGCTGCAACGCCGAAAGAACTTGCGAATCCTGCGGGCAAACAGTGGGGAATCCCACCCGCTCAGCATTCGCACGGTCCATGGCGGCGCTCTCGTACAGGAACTGGACAGGAGTCAGGACGATCTCGACCCGGCCAACTGGAAGGTCGTTACGCAGAAGAGACCTGACGCCTCGCAGCTTGCCGACCTGGCCTTCGCCTGGCGCGTCTGCCGCCACGTCAAGAGCAACGCCATCGTATATGTTCAGGGCCGAGCGACTGTTGGCGTGGGCGCCGGCCAGATGAGCCGGGTGGATTCGGTCATGCTCGCCGGTCATAAGGCAGGGGAAAGGGCGCGCGGCGCGGTCATGGCGTCCGATGCCTTCTTTCCTTTCCCCGATGGCATCGAAGCTGCCGCGGAACACGGGATCGCGGCCGTGGTCCAGCCAGGGGGTTCCATCCGTGATGAAGAGGTGATCGCGGCTTGTGACCGTCTCGGGCTTGTGATGGCCTTGACGGGCGCCCGGCATTTCCGGCATTAGGGGGAACAGTTACAACGCATGTTCAAGGACAGGTACCTCAGAGGAATTCGCTGCCGGTTCAAGCCCGAAGTCCGGGCGATGCATTCTGGACTGGGGCGGCCATGAACGTTCTGATTTCGGGCGGCGCCGGTTTCATCGGCAGCCACCTTGCCGACGCGCTGTTGCGTCGCGGCGACTCTGTGGCGGTACTCGACAATCTCAGCACCGGATCGGCGGAAAACGTCCGGGCTTTGGACGGGCGACCCGGCTTCTCCTTCACCCACGCTGCGCTTGACGACGGTCCCGTCCTGGACCGGCTTGCCAGTCGCGCCGACGCCATTGTGCACTTGGCGGCTGCGGTCGGCGTTCACCTGATTCTGGATCGCCCGACGCAGGCGATCGAGAGCAACGTTCTGGGCACACATGCGTTGCTGGACGCGGCACGGCGCTACGGTTGCAGGACACTCATCGCGAGCACCAGCGAAGTTTACGGAAAGAGCAAGGCAGTTCCATTTTCCGAGGACGCCGACCTGGTCTTCGGTCCTCCAAGCCGAACGCGGTGGGTCTACGGCGTTACCAAGCTGCTTGACGAGTTCCTGGCGCTGGCGGCCCACCAGGAGCATGGGCTGCCGCTCACGATCATGCGGTTATTCAATGTCGTTGGCCCGCGTCAGACAGGCCGATTCGGTATGGTCCTGCCCCGCTTTGTCAGACAGGCGCTGCTCGGCCAGCCACTTACTGTCTACGGGGACGGCAGGCAGACGCGGTGCTTTTGCCATGTAACTGACATTGTGCGGGCGATTGTCATCCTGCTGGACCAGCCCATGTCACAGGCGCAGATCTTCAATGTCGGAAGCGACCAGGAGGTGACCATTGGCGAGTTGGCTGAACAGATCATTGAACGCGCCGATTCCAGTTCGGCGATCCGCTACCTTCCTTACGAGCAGGCCTATGCCGCGGGAGTTGAGGATCTGCGGCGGCGGGTACCGGATATCTCGAAGATCGCCACCGAGGTCGGATGGACACCTACCTATTTGTTGTCGAAAATTCTGGATGATATGATTGATTTTGAGAGGAGTCGATTGACATGAGACGTAGTTTTTTTTCAAGACTTCTGCCGGCAGAGCCTGTGTCGGGACAGAATAGCTATTCCAAGGAGACAGGAATGAAAGCACGTTTAGTTGGAAGGTTCTACGCACTAGTTGCTGCAGCGTTGATTCTGGGATCGTTTTTGCCTTCTGATGCTTTCGCTCATGAAAGCGACGACTCGCCCCCGAATGCTGAAATTGTAAATGATGAAGGCGGGGCCGTCAGGATTACGGGAGAAGTCAACTACACTTCGCCCTACTTCACGCTCGGTGTCGCCCAGCCGCTGGTTATCCTTGAGGACCAGGCCGGTTTTGTTGACCGCAACGAGCATTTTCTGATGCCGGTGGAATCGCAGACGATCGGCCAAATCACCTCGGACTTTTTTACGTCTCCTTTCCAGTATTCGCTGGCCCTCCCAATCGAACCCCAGGGCAGTTACCGCGACGTCGACAATGATGACTCAGAGGACCAGGGGGTGCAGGTTTTCGCAATCGCTTACTGGGACAATACCTTTGGCGACCCTTTCCTTGAGGAGAGGGATCTCTACGGCGGTGGGTGGTCGACGGCCTACGCTTCGACCCGCATCAGTGACGAGATTGAGACGGAACGCGAGATTGTTGGCGGCTCTTTCCTTGTTTACGCGGCGGATGACGAGCAGGGCTTTCCTTCCGGCTTTGGCGAAGATGGGTTGCTCTTTACGGAAGATGATCCGATCGTGACCTTGCCGCAGGGTTACACGCTGGTCAACATGGACGCCGATCCATTCAGTTTCGACCGGTCTCGCAACCCGGTCGTTGATTTGATCGAACCGGAGGGCATTGCGCTCGTAGACTACTCCGACCAGACCTACGCAGAGGCGTTCAACTCTCTGATAGACCTGATGATCAACGAGTATGCGTTTACGGAATATAAGGGAATCGACTGGGAGGCAAAGCGGGCTGAGTTCCTGCCCCGCTTCGAGGCCGCGGATGCGGACGGGGACTCTCGCGAGTACCAGCGGGCGCTGCGCGACTTCAGCTGGTCGATCCCGGATGGTCATGTAAGCGGGCCTTTTATCAGCGAGGACTTCCAGCGGGACATTGCAGGCGGCCTGGGCATCGCGATACGGGAGACAGAAGAGGGCCCGGTTATCGTCAACTTCGTGACGGAAGGCAGCCCGGCTGAGGCAGCCGGCATCACGCTCGGGACCGAGATCGTTTCCATTGCCGGTGTCCCCATTGCCGATGCCATCAGCAACGCGGTCGCCCACTCCGCCCCCTTCAGCACAGGGCATTTCAAGCGACTGCAGCAGATGCGCTACGCCACCCGCTTCCCGATCGAGACAGAGGTCGAGTTGACCTGGAAGAACGCGGAAGGCGAGGAAGTAACGGAAACGATGAAGGTGGTCAGTGAGTTTGAGAGCTTCAGCTTTTCCTCCTTTGCGAGAGGAACGACCGGGTTTGAAATCCCGGTAGATTACGAACTGCTGGAAGAGGGCGATTACGGCGAAAACGACTACGGCTATGTCAAGATCGACAGCTTCTCCGACAACAGTGTGCTGACCATCCAGTTGTGGGAACGCATGATCCGCACGTTGAAGCGATACGCCGTGAATGGGCTGATCATTGACATGCGCCAGAATGGGGGAGGCAGCGGCTTTCTCGCAGACCAGATGGCGGCCTACTTCTTCCAGGAGCCGCATACCCTTGGCAATTCCGGTTTCTACGATGAAGACCGTGGCGAATTTTACTTCAACCCGGACGGCGAGGACCGCTACTACCTGCCGGCCGAAGACCTGCGTTATGACGGCGAAGTGGCCATCATTGTTGGCCCATTCTGCCTGAGCGCCTGCGAGTTTTTCTCTTATGACATGACCATTGACGACCGCGCCCACATCGTTGGCCACTACCCTACCGGCGGGCTCGGCGGGAGCATCAAGAGCATCATGATGCCCGACGACGAGTACTTCACCTTTACCGTGGGTCGCGCCGTGGATTCCGACGGCGAAATTCACATCGAGGGCAAGGGTGTAGCGCCAACGGTGCTGGTGCCGATCACAGAAGAGATTCTGTTGGCGGACGAGGATGACGACTTCCTTCTGGATGCGGCCGTAGCCCATCTCGATTCGCTGCTTTCGGTCGAAACCATCGATGGCGGCGAGATCGCGATCGGAGATGTGATCGAGGGAACGCTTGCGGCCCAGACGGTGGTGCAATATACACTCCCGCTCTCGGCGGGTGACGTAATCAGCATCTTCGCCCGCAGCGAGGAGTTCGATACCTATCTCGCTTTGTATCTGAACGGCGACTCGCCCATCATGACCGATGACGATTCATACGATTCGGACGCCGCGTTGGAGGAGCTGGAAGTGCCTAGCGACCTGCAACTGATCGTGGAAGTCAGCTCGGCGCTAGGTGATGAAGAAGGGAGCTATACGCTGGAAGTGGTCGACGTTTCTTCGGAGGAGGAGAACGGCTCCGACGACGGATAAAGTTGGTTGGCCTGGCAAGAGAGGAATTGGAGAGTGAGAGGGGGATTGCCCCTCTCACTCTTTTTTTGGGCGCAGTCCACATTGGGCGCGAGCTTCAGGCGACCTTTGGAAAACAACAGTGGTCAGTGGTCAGTGAGTGGCGGGACTGGGAGGCACCGCGGGCGGGCACATGGGGGACCGGCGGGGAGGGCGCCCACAAGGGGCGCCCCTACAGGGGAAGGCGGGGCGCGGCCAGATTACGAGGCGACGATAGGGGGAGGGCAAATTGGGGCGAGGTTCAGGCTACCACAGGGATTGTTCGCTGACTTCTGCAGCCCGCTCTTCGTGGAAACCCGAAGTCCGGACTGCGCCTTTTTTTTTTGCCCACTCATCTCTAGCTATTCATCGGAATGACCAGGTCGTAGGGGTATTCGGTGAGCCAGATCAGTTCGCCGGCTTCACTGTAGGCGACCGCGTCCTCGACTCGCACGCCGTACCCGCGACTAGGGTAGTAGAGCCCCGGCTCGATCGTTACAACGTGGCCGGGCAACAGAACCTTATCTTCGCCCGCGGCGTGGCTGAAGTTCGGCCCTTCGTGAATCTCCAGGCCGATGCCGTGGCCCAGGCTGTGGACGTATCCCTCTTCCGTCCCGGGATGGCTGCGCACCGTTTTGTGACCCTTGCTCTCGTAGTAGTCGCAGGTCATCAGCTGATAGTCCCGCATGGGTTTGCCCAGCTCCAGCTCCGCCATGACCCGGTCGAAGATCTCCTTGGTCTGGTCGTATGCCTCCTGGACATCGTCGGTTGCATAGCCCAGGCTCCAGGTGCGGGTCATGTCGTGGAAATAACCCTCTTCTGTTGTCGGAAAGATGTCGAAGATGATAGAGCGGCCCAGTCGCAGCGGCATGTCGGGATCCCCGGCGTTATGGGGGACACCGGCATCCCGGCCCTGCGAGAAGATGGTGCCGTGGTCTTCCTGCAGACCGTTGGCGTGCAGCCGGCCGCGCATGTATGACTTGACGTCGCCGATCGTCAGCGGCTCTCCGTCCGCCTTCAGCAGGGTCTCGTCGCGGCCTACAGTGTGACCCTGAATGAAGGCCTGCACGTCACCCACCACGTCACAGGTGTGTTTTCCGGCGCGCTTCAGGATTTCGAGCTCGGTGTCGTCCTTGGTGATGAAAGCCTGGCTAAAGAGCGTTTCGCCATATTCACCAACAATTTCAATACCCTCAATCTGCTCTTCGACCTTTGCTATCAGCGCCAGCGATGCGCCCGCGTCCTGTTGGCCGTAAACGCCTATCCGGCCGCGCAGCCCAACCATCTCCATGGCCCGGGCAATGTAGGCAGCGTTTGCGGCCAAGCGGTCGCCGTTGAACTCCTTGAGCAGCTCATAGCCGTTGAAATGTTCCTCGCGGTTGACCAAACGCAGACCGGTGTCTGCCGCTGTGTCCCGTTCCATCATGCCGTGGACAAGCGTCACCTCCTCGCCGCGCGGCTTTAGCAGCAGCGCCCCTTCGAAAAATCCGCCGCTGGTCAGGTATCGCATGACCGAGCCATGGCCTTCTCCCAGCACGAGAAAGCCGTCCAGGTCACGTTCTTCCATCATTCGATCCAGGTCTCTCTTCATTGCCTTCCTCTCTATCCTGCTTGGGGACCGTGTGCTTTGCCAAAGAGTTTGTTCGTCCAGTATTGCCAGTGAAGGCTAACATCTGGTCGTTGAGAATCCAAACAGATGGCCTCGGAGCAAACTGGTCAGGAAAGCGGGCAGAAGCAGGTGTATATTCTGGTATCCTGGTCACAGCCATGTTCTGCGTCCTCCCTCTACACTGATAAAATGGGGCAGGCGGAGTTGCCGGCGATTTCGACCTTGATCCACAGTGTGAATTGGCGATGAACTTGAGGACAAGAGACGACGGAATGGTATCGGGGAGTGGGCAGCTGCTCGTGCAGCTGGACGCTTTGAGCAAGTCCTACACCGAGGCAGGACAGGAAAAGTGTGTTCTGGAAGCGGTCGATTGCTCGTTTCCGGTAGGACAGTTCATCTGTCTGTTGGGTAAATCGGGCAGCGGCAAGAGCACGCTTCTAAACCTCATATTGGGGATCGACCGCCCGTCGGAGGGACGGGTCATCATTCGCGAGAACGGCCATCAGGTCGAACTGACTGCTTTGCGCGAGCGCCAGCGCACCCTGTTCCGTCGCCGCAACATCGGCATCATCTTCCAATTCTTCAATCTGATCTCCACTCTCACGGTCCTGGAAAACGTGGCGCTGCCAGTTGAGCTGGCGGGATCGGACAGGAAGGGAGTTGGCCGCGCCGCGGAACTGCTGGAACGGGTCGGGCTTGGGAACCGTCTCGATTCCTTTCCTGACCGACTCAGCGGAGGGGAGCAGCAGCGCGTGGCAATCGCGCGCGCCCTTGTCCACGATCCGGTTCTGCTTTTGGCCGACGAGCCGACCGGCAACCTGGATGAAGGAACTGGCGAGGACATTCTGAATCTCTTGCTGGAGTTGAGCCGTGACGCCGGAAAGACACTCATCATGGCGACCCATGATCAGGACATCGCAGGCCTCGCTGACGCGGTGTACGTTCTCGAACGAGGTAAGCTCGTCTCTCAGCGCAGGGGGGGCGCGAACGATACGGGCGGGAACAGCGAAGAGACGGCAGTCAGCGAGTGATGAATACCGTCTTTCCGCGTACCATTCTGCTGCGCCTGGCCTGGCGCCACGCGCGGCGGCGCCCGCTGCAGTCGGTTTTTCTGATCGTAGGCGTGGCCATCGGCGTGGCCATGATCGTCGCAATCGACCTTGCCAACGGCTCGGCCAACCGCGCCTTTGCGCTAGGAACAGAGCAGATCACCGGCAGGGCAACGCACCAGGTCGTCGGCGGGCCGACCGGCGTTGCTCCCGCGGTGTACACCCGTTTGCGCCGGGAGCTTGGATTCCGACTCAGCGCCCCCGTGGTCGAGAGTTATGTCAGCGTTCCGCAGTTGGATGCCCAGCCCATGCGCCTGCTTGGGATCGATCCCTTTGCCGAGGCTCCCTTTCGCAGCTACCTGGGAGGTCAACTCGAGTCTTCCGAGGCGGCGTCGGCAGACGAATTCGGCGAATTCCTTACGCCCCTTTTGGTGGAGCCCAACACGGTCTTGATCGGGCAGTCGGTGGCTGAGCGCTATGGCTTGGGGCCGGGGCAGCCACTTCCCATCCGGGTCGGCGCGCGCGAGGAAACGCTTACGATAATCGGGTTGCTCGTCCCTGCGGACGAGTTGAGCAGACGGGCATTGGATGGGTTGCTCATCGCCGACATCAGTACCGCCCAGGAGATACTAGGCAAGGTGGGCCGGCTTGACCGCATTGACCTGATCCTGCCATCCGGCTCGGAAGGGGATGCCCGGCTTGCAGAGATCAGACAGATTCTGCCGCCTGGGACGCGCGTCGTCCGGCCCGCGGCGCGTACAGGCACTGTGGAGGAAATGACATCCGCGTTCCGGCTCAACCTGACTGCCTTGAGCCTGCTCGCCCTGGTTGTGGGCATGTTTCTCATCTATAACACGGTTTCGTTCAGTGTCGTACAGCGCCGCCCCGTTCTGGGCATCTTGCGGTCGCTCGGCATGACCCGGCGCGAGCTGTTCGCGATGATATTGGGCGAGGCGGCTACGCTCAGTCTGATAGGCACGGCGTTGGGGTTGGGATTGGGGGTTCTCCTGGGGCGGGGGGCGGTTCAAGCCGTTACCCAGACCATCAATGACCTGTTCTTTGTGGTGGCGGTGCGCAGCGCCGACGTACCAGCGGGGACACTGGCCAAGGGCACCCTCAGCGGCATTGGCGCGGCGCTGGCTGCGGCGGCGCTGCCGGCCTACGAGGCGACGGCAGTCCCTCCCGCCGGGGCGATCCAGCGCTCCAGCATAGAGGGCAAGGCACGCGCCGCGCTGCCGCGGCTCACCGCAGCGGGCCTCATATTCGGCGCGCTCGGCGCGGCCTTGTTGATCCCCGAATGGAATCTCGTAGTCGCCTTCGCGGGCCTGTTCGCGGTCATTCTGGGCGCTGCGCTGGTCACGCCCGCGCTTACATTGCTGCTGATGGGCGCCGTCCAACGGTTGCTCAGCCGCCGCCTTGGCATCCTCACCCGCATGGCGCCTCGCAACATTGCGCGCTCGCTCTCGCGCACCGGGGCCGCGATTGCGGCGCTGATGGTTGCCGTCAGCGTGATCATAGGGGTGGGGGTGATGATTGTTTCCTTCCGACTCACCGTTGAACAGTGGCTGGACGAGATCCTGCAGGCCGACATTTTCGTATCGGCGCCTGCCCTGGGTCCGAACCGCAACAACGTATTCCTGGGGCCTGAGTTGCTACATGAACTGAGCGGCTTTCCCGCCGTTTCCGGCTTCTCGACCAGCCGCGAGGTTGGGGCCTCCGCAACCTTGCCGGACGGGACTGAGATCAATCTTCAACTGGCTGCCCTGTTGCGAGACCTGGCCGGTCCGGATCGCCGCTACCGCGAATCAGTTGGCGGCACAGCCGTCACCTGGGAAGCCGTTGAGGCGGGCGGCGTGGTGATCAACGAGACCATGGCGAACCGGTACAAACTGGGCGTTGGCCAGGCGCTGCGGCTGCTGACCGATGCGGGGGAAAAGGAGTTCACAGTCGTTGGCGTCACCTATGACTTCGACGTGCATCCCACTGCGCTGATGGCTGACAGCGTGTACAGGAGGCATTGGGAGGATGATACGCTCTCGACAATCGCCCTCATTTTAGAGCCCGGCGCTGATGTAGACGAATCTGTTCACGCCCTGCGCCGGACGTTCGCAGGCAGAGCGGAGTTGGTGATCCGCTCCAATCGAGGCGTGCGGGACAGTGCGCTGGAGGTATTTGATCGCACATTTGCCATCACTGTCGCGCTGCGCCTGCTGGCGACATTTGTCGCATTCGTCGGCATTCTCAGTACGCTGATGAGTCTGCAACTGGAGAGGGCGAGAGAGGTCGGAGTTTTGCGCGCCAACGGCATGACGCGGCGGCAGGTGTGGGCGCTCACGCTGTTCGAGACCGGCCTGTTGGGAATCAGCGCAGGGTTGGCGGCGATCCCGACAGGTTTCATCCTGGCGCTGATCCTCATCTACATCATCAACCTGCGCTCATTCGGTTGGACGCTGACGATGCAGCTACATTCCTGGGAGTTTGCGCAGGCGTTTGCGGTTGCGCTGGCGGCCGCGTTGCTGGCCGGCCTCTATCCTGCATGGCGCACGGGCGCGACCGACCCGGCGGACGCGCTGCGTATGGAGTGAGGAAGTGGTGGGGCCGGGGAAGGCGACCGGCCGCTTGAGGCAGGTTCTGCGGGCCTCAATCAAAGAGGCCCAGACTCACGTATTTGCTGCCGTCGTCCGGCAGGATGGTGACGACGACAGCTTCAGCGTTGCGAGGAAGTTCCCTGGCCACCTGCACCGCGGCGGCGACGGCTGCGCCGCTGCTGAACCCGACAAACAGCCCTGCCGCACGCGCCAGTGACCGTGTGGCCTCCCACGCTTCTTCGGCGGACACGGTCATATGGCGGTCAACCAGCGACGGCTGGTAAATCTCCGGCGTAATCGCGGTTGGAAGATACTTCAGCCCTTCGATCACCGAGAGTTCGTCTTCGGGCTGAACCGCCACCAGATGCGCGGCTGCATTTTGTTCGCGCAAGAAACGAGCTGTGCCCACGAAGGTCCCGGTGGTGCCCAGCCCGGCAACGAAGTGGGTCACGCGCCCTTGCGTCTGCCGCCAGATTTCGGGGCCTGTGCCTTCGTAGTGGGCGCGCCAGTTGGCGTCGTTGCTGTACTGGTCTGCGTAGAAGTATCGGTCTGGATCCGCCGCGACGATCTTTCTTACCAGGCGGATCGCCCCGTCCGAACCTTCAAGCGGATCTGATTCGATTAACTTTGCGCCGTAGGCCTTAACCAGGGCTTTGCGTTCGCGGCTGACATTTTTGGGCATCACGAGATGAACGGGAAACCCTTTGACGGTTCCCACCAAGGCGTAGGCGATGGCTGTATTGCCGCTGCTGCTGTCGATGAGCGTCTTCCCAGCGCCCAGTCTGCCGTCTGCTTCAGCCTCTTCGACGATCTTCAGGGCCGCCCGCGCCTTTACTGACCCGCCAGGGTTGGCCCACTCCGCCTTGGCGTACAGTTGCACAGTCGCCGGCGCGCCGCAGCTGTGGGCAAACTCTGAAAGGTCCAGCAGAGGCGTATTGCCGATGTCGTCCAGAACAGCGATTGGGGCGTCTCCGGCGTGGATTTCGGCGGGACCCGGTACAAGTGTTGGGGCGATCATGCGGTTGTCAAATTACAGTGGATGGCGCTATGCGCCATCCACTGTCCTCTTGATTGTTCTACGCTCTTACCAGTTCTGGCTGGCCGGCGCCATTGGCCGCGACCGTCTCGGCAAAGGACTCAGCGACGTTCTCGGTGGCATGCTCGTCAAAGCTGGGCATGCCGCAGAACTGCTCGTAGTCGATCAGTTCGGTCACGGTCGGGTCATCGCCGCAGACCGGGCAATCGGGGGAGCGATTTACGGTAAGTGTACGGAAGGTCATGTCGAAAGTATCGATCATGAGCAGCTTACCGGAGAGCGGTTCGCCGATGCCTACGATCAGTTTGATGGCCTCGATAGCCTGGATAGAGCCGACGATGCCGGGCAGCACGCCCAGGACGCCCGCTTCCGCGCAGCTTGGCACCTCGCCGGGAGGCGGCGGGTCCGGGTAGAGGCAGCGGTAGCAGGGGCTGTCGGGGTCCATATGTTTTGGCAGATAGACGGTCACCTGGCCTTCGAACATGAAGATGCTGGCGTCTACGAGGGGAATGCCGAGCATCTGGCATGCGTCGTTGACCAGATAGCGGGTCGGGAAGTTGTCCGATCCGTTCAAGACGACGTCGTAGCCTTTCATAATGTCGAAGGCGTTATGGCTCGTGATCGGCTCGCGATAGCCTACAACCTCCACGTCGGGGTTGATCTCTGCGATGCGGTCGCGCGCGGATTCGACCTTAGGGCGGCCCACGTCGCTGGCTCCGTGCAGCACCTGACGCTGCAGGTTGGAGACGTCTACATTGTCGAAGTCGATGATCCCCAACTGGCCGACGCCGGCCGCGGCCAGATAGATGGCGGCCGGGCTGCCCAGCCCGCCCGCTCCGATCAGCAGGACTTTGCTGTCGAGAAGCTTGATCTGCCCCTCCTCGCCGATTTCGTCCAGGATCGTGTGGCGGCTGTAGCGGATGCCCTGTTCGTCGTTCAGAACGGTGGGTATCTTGAAAGGCAGACCGGCATCTTTCCAGCCGCCGAAACCACCGTTAAGCGAGTAGACATCGGTATACCCCATCTCCTGTACATTGCGTGCGGCCAGCAGCGAGCGCACGCCGCCGGCGCAGTAGATCACCAGAGGCTGCGAGCGGTCGGGCTGACGTTGCTCGATTTGCAGCTCCAGGTGACCGCGCGGCAGGAATGAGGCTTCAGGAATGTGCCCCTGGACCCATTCATCCCGCTCGCGAATGTCGACGACGGTGATTTCGTCGCCGCTGTCAATCCGGTTCTTGACTTCACTGACGGTGATCTCCTGGACTTCGCTTCTTGCCAACTCCAGCAGTTGATCCCGGTTAAGTCGCGCCATCGTTCATCTGCTCCCGCCGGCCATCGCCGGCACAATTGAAATCCTGTCGCTTTCGCCGACGGTGGTCGCGAGCCCGTCAAGGGTGCGAATCTCGTCGTCGTTGCGGAACACATTGATAAACCGCTTTACATTTCCGCTTTCGTCCAACAGTCTCTCGCCAATGCCTGGGTAGCTTCCTTCCAACTGACCGATCACTTCGCCAACAGTCGCTCCGGACGCCTCCACTTTTGACTGTCCTGCGGTGAAGCGGCGCAGTGCGGTTGGAACAAACACAGTTGCCATTCTTCGGCTCTCCTTTTTTGGTCGTCTCAGCGCGTGCGTGCCGCGGCTCAGTGCGGCCCCGAAAGAAAAAACCGGAGCCATCAGAGCGATGGATCCGGCGTTTGATTTCAACTTTGGCACGACATCCCGGTTCCATGCGGTTGCCGGAAGATCTTTACGCCAACTGTAACAGGCTGGCACCACCCCGGCCGTGGTAACTTCCGTCGAGTGCGAGCCAAAAGCCAAGCGAACGCCCTCATCGCTCCTGTTCTGGACAGCGGGAAACCACCAGCGTCGTGCTGGCGGGGCCCGCTAAGGACACGAGCAAATTTTCAGGTATGTCGCCTGTCTATGTTCACGCATCAGGATAAAGGTGCCTGAATTTCTTTAACTAACCGACACTATAGTTCTTGTAGCGAAAAAAGTCAAACTGCCGACGAGCGAGATTTCCTCCCGTCGCGAGGCATGATTTGGGCGGGCGCGGGGGCCAGGGCAAGTTCCCGGCCTCAGTTTCGGTGCGGACCGCGCGCGAGAATCTCAGGATTTCGCGTTGACGGCGAGCCTGCCACAGATCAGGCTGCGGCCGGAGAGCCGGCTATGCGCCTTCCAGCACGTGAACTGGATATTCACGGACGCTGACAACCCGCAGATCTTCGATCGCGCCCGATTCTGCAGTGGCGTAGACAAGGTAAAAGGGTGGAGACGCGCCGGCGGCGAGGTCAACAAGCGCTTCTGGCAGAGGGGCGCCCGCGGCTTGGAAAAAACCAAAGAGACCCGGCCGCACCTCGTCGAAGGGGACGGCCGCGCGGGCGGCGTCGAAATCCGCGTCAGGCCATTGCGGTTCCATGCGAAAGGCTCGCAGCGCCGGCGCGTCATCGAACTCAAGCGAACAGATGAGATAGTATGTTTCCGGGTAATGGGCGTTCCAGGCGTCGGTGGCCGAGGGGTACGCGACCGAAACCGGATGGGAGTGGTAGATCGCCACCATTTCATCGCCCGCCTCTTCGAACTCAAACTGTTTGAGTAGCGTTTGCGGGTCGACATCGTAGTTGTCAATCCTGTCTTTAGCCAGGTTTCGAGCGCGGTAGTGCTCGGTCGCCCGGCCTGCGCGGCCGCGCAGGATCCCGCAGATTTCTTCCGGTTTTCCTTCGCGAGCGTGGGCGACAATTCCGTCATAGACGGAGCGGGCCAGTTGGACAGTAGACATATAGGGCTCCTGTGTGGGATGGCGGCAGTCACGGATCGCGGCCATTCGAGACGCCCAGGAATTCTACATCCAGTTCTTTCGAATTTCCCAAATCGGGAGCGCGCGGCCCGGTTCACCTGTCAACTTAGAGTGGCGCCGTTGGATGCGAATGAGCGAACACCAAATTCAGGGCAATCGCATCTAAATCTGTAGGCCGATTCAGTTGAAATTGTGGCCAGAAGAAAGCGAGAATAAGTGGAAATCACCCTGCGCTTACTGAATATCGACGGGAAGACGCCGCGGATCAGGCCCTCAGTCGGCGAGA
>JAJDZJ010000089.1 GCA_022824685.1 Caldilineaceae bacterium | reverse complement strand
TCTCGCCGACTGAGGGCCTGATCCGCGGCGTCTTCCCGTCGATATTCAGTAAGCGCAGGGTGATTTCCACTTATTCTCGCTTTCTTCTGGCCACAATTTCAACTGAATCGGCCTACAGATTTAGATGCGATTGCCCTGCTTAGACCCCCCTTTCAATTCCAATCGCGACTATAACTCCATTTACAAAGACGAAACTGGTCGTCCACTTCCTGAGCAGGTGGCCGCGTTCAGCGACACTTGGGAGTTAAACGCAGAACGGATGCAGGAAGCCCGGTTAATTCCTGCGTTAATGCGAGACAATGGGATTGATCATGACACGGCTAAATTGTGGGAACTATGGATGCAAGCATTAGCCAAGACGCAGCCGCGGTTACTGGCCTATCTTGTCTATATGACACCACGTTTACTCAAGATGTATCCCCTTATGAAAACGACGGGGAGTCTTTACTACCACTGTGATCCAAGTGCAAGTCACTATGTTAAGCCACTGTTGGATTCTATTTTTGGCCATCAGAATTTTCAGAATGAAATTGTATGGTGTTATCGGGAGGCAATAAATGCCCGTAAACGATGGAATCGAAAGCACGATACCATCCTGTTTTATACAAAGTCTGACAAATCTTGGACATTCAACGCAAATGAAGTCCTACAGCCCCATTCTGAATCAACAATCAAAAAATACAAGTACGAAGACGAAAAAGGAAAGTATCGTCTAATGGGGCGTGGAATTACTGGCAGTCCGATAAAATCCAAACGCGACGTATCCCCTAAATGGGAGGAAACGCACCCGGAACTTGTCTACAGACAGTATTTGCGCAAAGGGACTTATGCTGTTGATTACTGGATGATTGACATTATCAATCAGAATGCCAAAGAACGCATGGGATACGCTACACAGAAACCCCTCCCTTTGTTGGAACGCATCATTAAGGCCAGCAGCAATGAAGGTGATTTAGTCTTCGACCCATTCTGTGGCTGTGCCACAACGCTTGAAGCTGCACATCGTCTTGGTCGTCAATGGATCGGAATAGACGTTGCGATCCATGCAGTACGGCGAGTATCTCAGGTGCGGTTACAAGAACGTTGCGGTTTACGAGAAGGTGAACATTTCAGAGTGGACGGCGTGCCGAATAGCGTAGAGAGTGCTCTGGAATTATGGAAGCAGGACAAACATCATTTTCAGAAGTGGGTTGTTGAGGAAGTAGACGGATTCTGCACAGCTAAAAAAAGTGCGGATGGCGGTGTTGACGGGCGTATTTACTTCTATGCGGATGGATATGATCTAATTCAGAACATGGTTGTAGAAGTAAAAGGTGGCCGCAATGTAGGTGTAGACGTACTGAGATCGCTGCACGGTGTAATTGAGAGAGATGATGCGTTACTGGGGTGCTTAATCGTTCAGCATCAGCCAAGTAGACGACAGCAACAGGGATACGAACAGGAAATTATTGGAGCAGGCACGGTGGAACTGAACGGACGAGAATATCCGAGGCTACAGGTGTTATCAGTGCCGGAAATATTGGATGGAAAACGCCCAGCCGTTCCTGCGCCTGTTGGTCGCCATGAACCACAACCTGCACTTCTGCCAGTTGTTTAATATGGGGGATAAATGGAAGCCGTAATTTGCTTGTCGATTTTCATTGTGTTGTCAACCATATGGGCAATCTACAAGATCAAGAACAGAGAACAGCGAAATCGAGATGAGCGGGCTGGGTGTTTCTTCTTCTTCATATAGCCCACCAAGCCCCCAACAGGTAATCGCCAAAGAAAATATGGCTCAATTGGAATACATGTGGTCGACAAGATAGGCGTCGGTTGCTGAAAGAAAAGAAAATCGTAAAAGGCGGACATTTGAAGCAGCCAACCCTCGACCCCCTCTAACTCCCCTGCTAGGGGGAGGATGGTCATGGTCGAAAACGGCCTTTTTTGGCCAGCATCGGTAAAAGTCCTTCCTGGCAGGAGGGATTTAGGGAGGTCGATGTCGTGCTTGCATCGACACTCGTTTACTAAGGTAAAACGCTGATCCCATCAGCAGGTTTGCTTTGCTAGTCTCGATGTCACTCAGACTGTCTACCACATAAGATCCCGTTGAGCCGAAAATCTTATTGGGCCGCATCTGCATCGGCCACAGGAGAAAGCTCAATGGCTAAACGCCAAGCTAAGCAGCGTTATGTGGTTGCTCGGACGGAGGAGTTACCACCGGGTCAGCGACGTATCGTCACTGTACGAGGTCGCGAAATCGGCGTCTTTAATGTCGGCGGCGAATATTTCGCATTGCTGAACTACTGTCCTCATCGGTTCGCGCCGTTATGCCTAGGCCGGCTGCGACCGCTCGTTACCTCAGCCGATGTTCCTCAAGTGGGTCACGAACGCGAAAATGAAATCCTCAAATGCCCCTGGCACCAATATGAATTTGATATTCGGACTGGCAAAGCGCTCTTCGATCCAAAACTAGCCGTCCGCACCTATGAGGCGAAACAAGAGGAAGATCAGGTCGTCATATATTTATAATGAACACAATTTGTATGTATTCAGCATCTCGCCCACCATCACAGAATGAATTCTGCGACTAAGATAAAAACAGGCTTCAAGCCTGTTTCATCGCCTAGCTGTAGATTTCAAACTACACAACACGGACTTTATCACCACCGTTGAAACAAAAGCTTTGTCGTACAAAGCCGTCTTCCCGGCTTCTCCCATAAGCTAAGAAAGGGTGTCACCATGAAATTTGGCGCACAGGTTAATTGTTATCTGACAACTTGGGATAACATTCGTACTGTGATCGAGGCCATGGAAGCGGGCCGGTGGGACAGTCTGTGGTTTGCCGACCACTACCTGCCAACGTCGCCAAAGCGGGAAGAAGAGCCGCTGCCAGCCTACGAAGGATATACGCTTATTGCCGCCGCCGCAAGCATCACCGAACGGATGCGGCTGGGCCATTTGGTTTTGGGCAATACCTACCGCAACCCGGCCCTGGTGGCCAAAATGGCCGGAACGGTCGATCAGATATCCCACGGCCGCTTCACCTTAAGCATTGGGGCCGCCTGGTTCCAGCGGGAGCATGAGGCCTATGGCTGGGATTTCCCGCCGATGAAGGAGCGCTCGGATCGGCTGGAGGAAGCCTGTGCGCTGCTGCGAGCTCTCTTTACAGCCGATGGACCGGTCGATTTCGAGGGCCGCTACTACCGGCTCGATCAGGCTCCGCTGTCACCCGGAGGTTACAACAACCGGCAGATTCCGATTATGGTCGGCGGCACCGGTGAGCGGCGCACACTGCGCACCCTGGCCAGATATGGTGACATCATGAACCTGGATGGCTGGGCTGGCGGGCCAATGACCCAAGAGTATTACTTTCACAAAGTTGGGGTTCTGGAGCAGCACTGCGAAAACGTTGGCCGAGACCCATCCGAAATCAAGCGTACTATCCTGATGCCGGTCAAGGTCACCGACGATCCGGCTGAAGCTGAAGCCTTCATCACCAGTCGCAGCCTGGGTGAAGGCACGGTGGCCGGACCCAAGGGCTACGTTATTGAACGCATCGGTCAGTTTATGGATGTGGGGGTTGATGAGATCATGTTTGCGGGCTTGCTCACTACGGACGTTGAGCAGTACCACTACTTTGAAGAAGAGATTTTGTCTGCGTTTGATTGAAGAATCAATTATACGACTTTAATAAGGCCTTCGTCTTAGAAAGGAATTATCTATGTGGGAGGAGGATGATCAGGTCGTCATATATTTATACTGAACACAATTTTAATAAAGTCTTCATCTTATACTGCGAACGGAATAAAACCGAAACTTTTGAAACGGTGGTAATTAACGTCAGTCTAGCATCCTGAGTAGGCGGATTAGGCCCATAAGGCTACAAAAACCTTAATGGAGCCGTATCGAAGGGTGCGGGTTGGCCTCGAATCGTCGTTTGAGCCGCACCCTTCGATACGCCCTCGTAACTCGGGCTACTCAGGATGCTATCACTTAAAAGTTTCGGTTTCAAACTAATTTGGATATAGAAAGGAGTTATCTATGAAAGTGAAAGCCGCTGTCTTGTACGAAGTGAACCAGCCAATTGTGGTTGAAGAGGTTGATGTGGACGGTCCCAAAGCGGGCGAAGTCCTGGTCAAGATCGCCGCGACGGGCGTCTGCCATAGCTGCTACTCCGTTATTACGGGGAAGGAAAAGTGGCCGCTTCCCGCCGTGTTGGGCGATGAAGGGGCCGGGGTTGTCGAGGCGGTTGGATCGGGTGTCAGCCTGGTCAAACCGGGTGATCACGTAGTGCTTTCGATCTCGCCTGCCTGTGGTCACTGTATCTACTGTGTGCGAGGCTATGCCAGCCTTTGCCTCAAGGCAGCCCAGATGAGAGAGCGCCCCCCGCGCTATAGCAAAAATGGAAAGGGCATCTACCAATTCACCGTCGCTTCCTTTGCCGAATATACGGTCGTCCCCCAAGAAGCCGCGGTCCCGATTGACCAGGATCTCCCGCTCGATAAGGCAGCCCTATGTGGTTGTAGCGTCATCGCGGGCGTGGGTAGCGTGGCCAACACAGCGGAGGTGAAGCTAGGGAGCAGCGTCGTCGTTTTTGGGGCCGGCGGCATCGGGTTGAACGCGATTCAGGGGGCCGCTCTGTCCGGGGCGGCCCAGATCATCGCGGTTGACTTGGTGGAGGCGAAGCTTGAAATGGCTCGACAGTTTGGGGCTACACACACCATCAACGCCAGCAACGGTGACCCGATCTCCGAAATCCACGCCTTGACCGAGGGTTTAGGGGCCGATTATGCGATAGAAGCCATTGGCACAAATGTGACGTATGAACAGGCCATACGGGCCATTCGACCGCGGGGCAAAGCGATCTTGATTGGTTTACCGCAGTCCGAACCGATTTGTCTGGAGCCTCAGCTGCTGATGAGTGGGGAGAGGATAATAATGGGCAGTGCCCTCGGCACGACGCGGATGCGCTATGATGTACCTCGCCTCATCTCACTCTATCGGGCCGGAAAACTGAAACTGGATGAACTTATCACCCAAACCTATCCGTTGGAAGCGGTGAATGAGGCGTTTGAAGATATGCTCAATGGCAAGGTTGCCCGTGGGGTAATTCGATTTTGAAATCACAGCGCATCGTCGCCACAGCTCAGAGCAAAATTGCAGTTGAGGACTTTGAGATACCATCATTGAGAACCAGATCAGGTGCTTATCGAAACGCAGTTCTCTGCAATTTCGCCGGGTACGGAGCTGGCCTTTCTACATCACCTGCCAAATACGACCGGTGTTTATCCCTACTATCCGGGCTACTCATCCAGTGGTCACGTGGCTGACAAGGGAAGTGCTGTGACTGATTTGGAAGTCGGCCAGCGGGTGGCCTGTAAAATTAGACACGCGGCCCACGCTATCGTTGAGGCTGGTCGCTGTATCCCTATTCCTGATGGAGTCAGCAATCAGGATGCGTCCATCTATCGGCTGATATCAATTGTCATGCAGGGCATTCACAAGGCCCAAGTTCAATTGGGTTGGGAGGTGGCCGTGCTGGGATTAGGCTCGATTGGTAATCTGGCCGGACAGGTTGCTCGGGCTGCAGGCTCAACCCACGTCCACGGTCTTGATCCGGTTGGCTGGCGACGAGACCTGGCTTTGCAGTCTGGCTTCGATGCGGTTTCTGACTCAACCGAAATCGGAACCCTGACGGATCGCTTCCAGGCTGTCATCGAAGCGACTGGCGTGGCTGAAGTCGTGCCGTCCTCATTTCACCTGGCCGCGCGATTGGGCCATGTGGTTCTGCTTGCCTCAACACGGGGCGAGACGGAGAGCGTCAATTCTTATCGCGATGTCCACAAAAAGGGACTAACCATCTTTGGCGCGCACGATGCGATTCGGCCCCAGACTGAAGACCATCTGGGCTTTACGACCGAACAGACCGATGATCTTACCGCCCTAAGACTCGTGGCCAGTGGTCGCGTTCAGGCCAAACCAATCATCAGCGATGTCGTCTCCTATCAAGATGCGACCAGCGCTTATCAACGATTAACGCGGCGTGATGAAGCGTTGATGATGATTGTCTTGCAGTGGAAGTGAGGCCACCAGTGAAAAGGGAGCATCATGTCTCACGAGAATAATATTGACTAAATTAGAGTAGGAATTGCCGGATAAGGGCGCAGCGGCTGGGGTATTCACGCCAATGCGATGGCGCAACTGACCTGGCATTTTAACGTGGTCGCCGTTTGCGACCCGGATAGAGAACGGCAGGAGGAAGCCAAAGAGCGTTTCGATTGTTTGGCCTACGGTGACTTCGCCGGTTTAGTGGCCGATGAAGCGGTTGAACTGATGGTGGTGGCCAATCCCAGCCAGTTGCACTGCCAGGACTCGATTGCGGCTGTTCGTGCCGGGGGTCTTTCAACGGAATATCTGGGCGGTCAATGAAATCAAAGCCATTGCCGCTGACCTGGGCAAAAGCCTACCCCAGCTGGCCCTGAACTGGGGGCTGCCGCATGCGGCGGTGAGCACGACACTAGTGGGCACGCGAACGGTGGCAGAAGTCGAGGATAATCTGCCTGCCTTGGGCTGGAGCCTAACCGAAGACGTGAAGCGAAAGATTGACCGCGTGTTTGCCAAATACGAGATCGATACCGCACCCAACAAGTGGGTCGAGGATGACAAACGATGGCAGAATATTGATCCGACGGATTGGGCGTAGCCGCTCGGCTTAGGAACGGCACTTAAATAAGTTACGCATATTGGACCTGACCTGCCCCCGGCGTCGTCCTCGACTACAACGAAACCAACCAGGTTGTCGGCGTCGAAATGCTCCAGCTCTCCAAACGCTCCCTCAACCTGAACCTTACCACCCTGGAACTCGCCGCCGCCTGACCCGCAATCCCACCCTAGCGAGTCCCAAAATCCAGAACGTGCCATGCACACGCATCACGTCCCCAATAGCAGCCCGATTTTCAATCTCTTGGTCAGGCGAATCGTGCCACCCACATATATCGTAGGTCGATAATTCCCAGTGTCATTGGGAATAAACGCCTTTGGATATACGATCTGGTATACTGAGAGTATTCTATGACGAGTATCTCTGAAGAATTCTTGCCTTCGGTCAATCACGAGAATAATCCTTTCGCAGGCGTGACCAAGCGGCGGCGGGAGCAGCTCATGATGCTCCACCGAGCGTTTTCCGGCCCGTTTGACGCTGCGCAGGCAGCTACGGTGCTCCGCACAGACCTCGGTCACACACGTCGTCTGCTTGCAAATCTCGCTAATAGTGGCTGGCTTGCGCGCGTCCGCAAGGGTTGGTATATCTGTGTGCCCCTCGAAGCGTCGGAGCCTAAGAAGTGGCGAGAAGATCCTTGGAAAGTGGCAGCAACACTCTTTTCTCCTGGGTATATCGGCGGCTGGAGTGCTCTCGAGCACTGGGGTCTGACCGACCAAATCTTTACCGTGATCTACGTTGTTGTGGGAAGAAAAGTCAAGCCTGCTCAACAGACAATACAAGGATCTGACTTCCTCATTCGCACCGTGCCCAAACGCAGCCTATTCGGGACGCACCGAGTCTGGCGCCAGCGTGTACCCGTCAACGTGTCAGATCCACATCGTACCATTATTGACATTCTGGACGTCCCGGCGGCAGCAGGCGGCGCGCTGCATGCATCCGAAGTCCTACAAGCATACTTCGAGAGCGAACACGCTGATCAAGCGAAACTACTGCAATACGGAGACCGGCTAGGTCGGGGAACCGTGTTCAAACGGCTAGGTTACTTGGCTGAAAGAGGAACTCTCGCTGACGCTGACTTCGTCGCGGCCTGCCGTGGCCGAATTACGAAGGGCCCGAGTCTGCTCGACCCCAGCGGACCTCCGAATGGTCGAATTATTGCTCGCTGGAACTTGCGAGTGAATATTCCCCGACTCGCTCCCGATGAGGGAGAAGGCGTATGATCAGCCGCGCAGATATCGACGATCGAGTTCGCCGCTGGGATCTTCGTGAAGACGTGGTTGAGAAAGACTATGTTCTCGGCTGGGTCCTCTGGGGTATCGGTACCGAATCGCGCCTACGCAATACTTGGGTGTTCAAAGGGGGTACGTGCCTGAAGAAGTGCTACATCGAGACTTACCGTTTCTCTGAGGACCTCGATTTTACTGTGCTTGAGGACGGCCCCATCGAACCAGAAGAGGTGCTTGAGGCCATTTCGCGCCTGTTGGATGGCGTCAACCAGGAGGCCGGCATTGACTTCGCATTGAGGGACCCCGTTTGTCGGAGCCGGCAGTCCGGTCGTTCAGCCGCAGCGCGCGTCTATTATCGCGGGCCGCGGAACACTCCCGGCCCTGCCAGCATCAAATTCGACCTGACCCAAGACGAGTTCGTCGTGCGGCCACCGGTCTTGAGACCAATCAGCCACGACTACCCCGATTTACTGCCTGCACCTGGTCAGGTTCGCTGCTATAGCTTTGAGGAGGTCTTTGCCGAGAAGCTTCGGGCGATGGGACAGCGTTCTCGCCCTAGAGACCTGTATGACATCGTTAATCTCTTCCGGCGACCCGACTTTCGCTAGCACCCTGACCTCGTCCTGGAAGTACTGAGACAAAAGTGTAAAGCGAAAGGAATTCCGATCCCTTCAGCCGAGAACATCCAAGCCTCTCCGATGTTTGAGGAACTGAAGAGCGAGTGGGAAAACATGCTGGCACACCAACTGCGGGCCCTCCCGGATTTCGATCACTTCTGGGCGGAGGCGCCAAGCATATTTGCCTGGCTAAATGGAGAAGATCCCGTTGAAGAACTCAAGCCTGCTCCACTCGATGAGGACGATGAGGTCTGGACTCCACCTCCGACATTCTGGGAGACAGGTTTAGGCAACCTGCTAGAGCCTGTGCGGTTCGCTGCTGTCAATCAACTACTCGTTGATCTTGGCTACAACGGGCAGCATCGACGGATTGAGCCATATTCCTTGAGGCGCACGAGAGTTGGCAAAATCCTTCTCCATGCCATCCGAGCAGGCACCGGAGAGAACCGATCATACAGGATTGACCGCATTCAATCAGTCACGGTCACGAGTCACCCATTCACTCCACGATTCGTAGTCGAATTCCCTGTGGCAGGGGCGATCCCTGCCCCACCGTCCCGAAGACGCCGCACCGCTCGCAGGAGGCTTACTTAGTTTTTGGCTAAGCTCACTGACCAGCGCCAAGACAACACGGAAAACTATGAAACTACACATAGACAAAGAGGCCGACGCCCTCTACCTGCGCCTTGACGATTCAAACATCGTCGAATCCGAAGAGGTCGCGCCCGGCGTCGTCCTCGACTACAACGAAGCCAACCAAGTCGTCGGCATTGAAATGCTCAACCTCTCCAAACGCTCCCCTGATCTGAACCTCTCCACCCTGGAACTCGTCACAGCCTGAACTGCGAATCCCCTCAAACCCCCAAAATCCCAATTCTGACAAGCCCCGCCACACCCGATCTTCCAATATTGGCAACTTAAGTTCCCCAAATCGGTCTCTTTTTGCAAGCCTCCGCCGCTAAATTCTGCTAAACTTTATTCTTGTCCGCACCACGCACGCGATGACCGGGAAACAAGCTCCATCCAGCAGTAACGATGGCGTAACCGGGTGATATTCATATATACACTCGGTTTCTTACCGAATTCCGTGCAGGTGGCTGTGACCGAACCCGTCTTGTGCGGGGGCAAAGGTCGGACCCGACACCGACCCATCCCCGTACAAGGTGGGGGGCAACACTGTCCATCGATAAAAGGTTCCCAGCACCGGGGCGCTCGCGGTCGGCCCACCCAAGCCGTCTTTCAGACCGAGCCCAGCACCTGAACATCACGCAAGGGCCACAATCGCCTTCCGTCCGCGAATCCCCCGATTCGCCCGTTGCCGGCCCCAGCGCTTCGACCTCCCGGCAACGGGCGAACACAGCCTCGACCACAACCAGCCCCCCCATACTCACCGTCCCCCAACGCGCCCATCTGAGTTCCCAACGCCCTCGTCATCCCAAAAATCGTCCCACAATTCCCCAAATCCTGATCCACTTTTTCCAATGTTGACACCTCCCCCACCAATGTGTATACTGTCCCCTAACCTCACAAAAGTGGGGCAAAGCGGCGCGGCAGAACCCGCCCAAACGGCCTGCCGGCCCCTTATCCGTTGGCAAGCAGTTGTCGAAGCCTGAACCATGCCCCGTCATGGCAGGCTGAGAAGGAGCACAAGGAAATGCGTATCCAAACGTATGACCAACCGAGTCGGGCGGCCTCGCCCGGCAGACAATCCTATCTGCCCCTCTCCGGCAAGATTGTCCTCTCCTCCTCCTCTCGCTGCTTGTGTACGACCTCCTCCTGTTGTTGTTGATTCCCTGACCAGCTCATCCAACCAAAACGTGCGTCCACCCTGCGTGGACAGGCAAACAAAATCCCGGACGCACAAAAAACGCGATGAGCGCCCGCTAACCTTTTTCTACAACTAAAACAACCCTATATCTGCAGCCCGACTGTCGCGGCATCCCCTGCGAATGCGTTGCAACCCGTAGCTTGCGCATGCAACCAGCGCCGACCGCCACCCAGTCTGCGGATAGGAAATTATAGAGGAACACACTGTGAGCGCTATCGCGCAGGAGACTTTCTCCTTAGACACCTGGCAACTGGACTCTATCAATCAGTTTAACCGTCGCCTGGAACAGAACTCCGCCCAGGAAATCCTGGCGTGGGCCATTGAACAGTTCGGCGCGGGCTTCTCGATCGGCTCAGCCTTCGGAGCCAGCGGCATGGCCCTGATCGACATGGCCATGCGCATCAACCCCGATGTTGACATCTTCTACATCGACACCGACTACTTCTTCCCCGAAACAGTCGCCCTGATCGACCGCGCCCAGCGCCACTACAACCGCCCCTTCCGCCGCGTGACGTCCGATATGAGCGTCGCCGAACAGGAGCGCGCCCACGGCCCGAACCTCTACCGCAGCAACCCCGACCAGTGCTGCAGCATCCGCAAAGTCGTCCCCATGGGCAAGGCCCTGCACGGCAGCGCCGCCTGGGTCTCCGCCCTGCGCCGCGACCAGTCGCCCACACGGGCCGGCACACCGATCCTGCGCTGGAACGACAAGTACAATGTCGTCAAAATCGCTCCTCTGGTAAAATGGACCGAAGCGGACGTCTGGGCCTACATCCATACCCACGACGTCCCCTACAACGAGCTGCACGAGCGGAACTACCCCAGCATCGGCTGCTGGCCCTGCACTCAGTCCGTCCAACCCGGCGACGACCTGCGCGCCGGCCGCTGGGTCGGGCTCGACAAGCTCGAGTGCGGCCTCCATCTTTCCTAGGCGCAGCCCCTGTTGGTCTGGTTCCGGTGGCCAACGGCGGCCATCCGAGTACCAATGAAGAGCATCGTTCTCATCGGCCACGGCAGCCTGCACAGCGACAGCGGCGCCTCCATGATCCGCCTCGCCGCCCGCCTCCGCCAGAGTGGCGCCGCGCCCATCGCCGAGGCCGGCTTCCTCAACTTCAGCCGCCCCACCTTCGCCGAAGCCGTCGCCAAATGCGTCGACGCCGGCGCAACCTCCGCCACCGTCCAACCCTACTTCCTCATCGACGGCGTCTACGTCCAGCAGGACCTGCCGCGCGATATCGCCCGGATCGCCGCCCGGTTTCCCGACCTCCCCATCCGAATCGCTCCCTGTTTCGGCTTCCACAAAAAACTCGCCGCCATCGCCCTCGACCGCATTCGCGCCGTCGACCCCGAGCCGAACACATCCAATGGCACCCAGGCCGCCCTCCTCGTTATGGCCCACGGCACGCCCCTGGAACACGCCAACCAGCCCGTCTCACGGTTGACCGCCTGGCTTCAGCGAGAGGCCCCCTATCCCTTCGCCGCAACGGCCTACCTCGACTGCAACACCCCCCGCATCGCCGACGCCATCGACGACCTCGCCGCACACGGCGCCAACAAGATCATCGCCCTCCCCTACTTCCTCCACCGCGGCCGCCACCTCCGCCAGGACCTGCCCAACATCCTCGCCGCCGCCCGCCGCCGCCACCCCGCCCTTACCCTCCTCGAAGCCCCCCATCTCGACTACGACCTCCGCCTCGCCGACGTCATCACCGACCGCTTAAGTGAGTCGAGCCTCTGACAGCGGCATCTTCTCTTGCGCAAAAAGGCGAAGCCGACGACAATAACCCCACACGACTTCAGTTCTGACCACTGACCACTGCAGTTCCGACCACAACACCATGACCACCAACATCGATTTCTCCCCCAAGCCGATCTTTTCACTCGCCGACGCTGGACGGGAGGCGCCGCCCACCGGGCTCATCGCGCCGGCGCGCTATGTGCAAGGGCCCGACCTGCTCGACCATCTCGGCCGCTTCCTGCCCCTGGTCCCCAGCGCCCGGCCCGCCGTCTACATCAGCGCCGGCGGCCTGCGCCGCCACGGCGAGAAGCTGCTCGCCGGACTGCGCGCCATTCAGATCGAAGGGCAAGTCGAAATCTTCGAAGGCGAGTGCTCCTTCTCCGAAATTGAACGCGCCGCCGCCAGCCTCCGAGCGCAGAACACGCCCTTCGACAGCCTCATCGCGGTCGGCGGCGGCAAATGCCTCGACGCCGGCAAATGCGTAGCCGCCCGCCTCGAGATCCCCGTCGTCATCTGCCCCACCATCGCCTCCACCGACGCGCCCTGTTCCGCCCTCTCGGTCATCTATACCGACGAAGGCATCGCCCACGGCGGTGAATCATTCCCGGACAGCCCTGCGCTCGTGCTCGTCGACTCCCAGCTGATCGCAGACGCGCCCGTACGCTACCTCGTGGCCGGCATGGGCGACGCCCTCACCACCCGCTACGAGGCCCGCACCTGCTACCGCAACCCCGCCGGCCGCGCCGTCATCGGCGGCCGCCCCACCATCGCGGCCCAGGCCATCGCCGAACTGTGCGCGCAGACCGTCTTCGACGACGGCCTCGCCGCCGCCGAAGCCAACGATCGCGGCGAAGTTAACCCCGCCCTCGAGCGCGTAATCGAAGCCAATACCCTCCTGAGCGGCATCGGCTTCGAAAGCGGCGGCGTCACCGCGGCCCACGCCGTTGCCATGGGCTTCACCCGCCTGCCCGCCGCTCGCGCAAACTACCTGCACGGCGAAATGGTCGCGATGGGCCTGCTCACGCAGCTGGCCCTGGAACAGTCCCCCGACGAGTGCGCCCAGGTCGCCCACTTCTGCGCCGAAATCGGCCTGCCCACCCACCTCGCCCAGCTCTCTCTCGACGCCGCAGCCGACGGATCCGCCCTCCAGGAGGCCATGGCCCATAGCGCCGCGACGCCGCTGATGGACAACGAACCCTTCGACGTCACCCCCGAAAACACCTGGGCCGCGCTCCTGCAGGCCGACGAAATCGGCCGCGCCGCCACCGCGGCCGTCGGCGATCAAGCCTACCGCCGCCTGCACGCATAGCCCGGTCGTGCGCCGGCGTGTCTCTTTTGGGCCGGGGCACGACCGCAACTCCTTGCGCGCGTCGCCCCTGCCGCTATAATGAGTCCATCTCTACGCCGAAGGCGTGCGCGGCGCTTTCGCACGAACGCGCCTGCCCGCCTCTCCTGCAAAGGTGAAACCGACCGATGCCGCGCACCCGCTTTCTGAATCTCGCCGATGCCGCCGAACTCATCCCCGACCGCGCGACCGTAGCCGTCAACGCATCCAGCGGCCTGCTCTGCCCCGACGCGCTCCTGCGCGCCATCGGCGAGCGTTTCGCCCAGCACGGCCATCCGCAGAACCTGACCACCATCCATCCCATCGCCGCCGGCGACATGTACGGCATCGACGGCATCGACCACATCGCCCGCCCCGGCCTGCTGGCGCGCATTATCGCCGGTTCGCTCCCATCCGGTCCATCTTCGATGGAGTCTCCGGCCATCTGGCGCATGGTCTACGAGAACGAAGTCGAGGCCTACAACATCCCCAGCGGCCTTATCTTCCACCAGCTGCGCGAAGCCGCGGCCAAACGCCCCGGCGTCCTCACCCAGCTGGGCATGGACACCTTCCTCGACCCCCGCCGCCAGGGCGGCCGCATGAACGAGCGCACCCCCGCCGGTTTCGTGCAACGGGTGGACTTTGACGGCCAGGAGTGGCTCTACCTGCGCGCCCTGCACCCCGACGTCGCACTGATCCGGGCGACTACGGCCGACGAGTTGGGCAACCTTTCCTTCGAGCGGGAAGGGGCATTCCTCGGAGCCTACGACGTCGCGCTGGCCGCGCACAACAGTGGCGGCGTCGTCATCGCCCAGGTCGAACGCCGAGTTGCCGCCAACACCCTGCCGCCCCAGAACGTGCGCGTGCCCGGCGTACTCGTCGACGCAGTCGTGGTCGTCCCCGAATCCATGCAGACCACCCAGACCGACTACGACCCTGCCATCAGCGGCGAGGTGCGCGTCCCCTCCGAGACCTTCGAACTGGCCGAGTGGGGCCTGCAAAAGGTCATCGCCCGCCGCGCCGCGCTCGAGCTCCGCGACGGCGAAGCGGTCAATCTAGGCTTCGGCATCTCCTCGCTCGTGCCTCTGGTTCTCCTGGAAGAGGGGCTGGACGGCGCTGTCACCTGGGTAATCGAACAGGGCGCCGTCGGCGGCATGCCCCTGCAATGCTTTCAGTTCGGCTGCGCCGCCAACACCCAGGCCATCATCCCCTCACCCGACCAGTTCAGCTACTTCCAGGGCGGCGGCTTCGACCGCTGCTTCCTCTCCTTCATGCAGATCGACCACGAAGGCAACATCAACGTCTCCAGGCTGGCAGCCCGTCCCCACGTTACCGCCGGTGTCGGCGGTTTCGTCGACATCACCGCCAATGCCAGAAACCTCGTCATCAGCGGCACGTACACCGCCGGCGCACGCCTCGACGTTGCCGCCGGCCGCCTGTGCATCGAGCGCGAGGGCCGGGTGCGCAAATTCGTCGACGAGGTCGAGCACGTCACCTTCAGCGGCCGCCGCGCCCGCCAGACCGGCCAGAACGTCATCGCCGTCACCGAACGCTGCGTCCTCCGCCTCGATCCCGACGGCTGGACCGTCACCGAAATCGCGCCCGGCGCCAACCTCGAAGAGGACGTCCTCGCCCAATGCGAATTCCCCCTCGACGTCTCGCCCGACCTCCGCGAAATGGACCCCCGCCTCTTCCGCCCCGAACACATGGGTCTCCAGCTCCCAACAGACGACGCCTGACTTTCCCCCCAGCCCCTGATCTCTAGCCCCTGCCCCCTTCAGTTCGGGGCCTCCCCCAACCCCCACCCTTCCACCTGGAAGCCCTGCCCTGTGTCGGCGGCCCCTCCGCGCCCCGCCCTTCCCGCGCCCCATGCCCGCGCCGGTCCTACCAGGCGCCGCCAGCCGCCAAGTCTCCTTTCAGGGGGCGGGGCAGTGCGTGGACCGGGTAGCCTGGCAGCTCCCCGGCGCCCCGTCGCGCGCCGAAAACCCGCTCTTCCATCCAGCGTCCACTATGATACTGCGCTACGAATAAAGGATCGATTTCAGCGGCGTAACGAAGATCGCCGAATTACCAAACCGCCGCCAACGTGAGGGTCTACAGAAAAACCGGAAACGAAGAGCTCAATACGCCCCTTCCCCGCCCAACACCTTCGGGACGGTGCGCAGCATGATTCCCAGGTCCAATGCCAAACTCCAGTTCTCGGCATAGTAAATGTCGAGCAGGACCATCTCATCAAAGGTCAGATCGCTGCGGCCGCTGACCTGCCAGAGCCCGGTCATCCCCGGGCTGACCGACAGCCGTTTGCGGTGCCAGTCCTTGTACTGCGAGACCTCCTCCGGCGTGTTGGGCCGCGGCCCGACAAGGCTCATCTCCCCGCGCAACACATTGACCAGATTCGGCAGCTCGTCCAGGCTCAGGCGCCGCAAAATCCGCCCAACCGGCGTGCGGCGCGGGTCGTCGCGCATCTTGAACAGCGGCCCCGACGCCTCATTGAGGTCGGCCATCTCATCGCGTTGCGCATCGGCATCCGCAATCATTGAACGGAACTTGAAAATCTTGAACGGTCGCCCGTTGCGCCCCACCCGCGTCTGGGCGTAGATGACCGGCCCCGGCGAATTGAAGCGCACGGCCAGCGCGATCAGCGCGGCCAGTGGCAACCCCACCACCAACATCACCGTGGCCAGCGTCACATCCAGCGCCCGCTTCACGAACAGATTCCAACCCGCAATCGATACCGCGCGCGTCGTGATCAAGGGAATCCCGCTCAGCTGCTCCATCTGCATCTGGTTCTTCGTCAACTGAAAAAAGTCCGGCACAATTTGTGCCTTGGTGCCGTTTTGCTCACACAGGTCGAGAAGACGCGCCACCGTGCGGTGGCTCCGCCAGGGCAGGCAGATGATCGCCGTGTCGATGTCCTGGTTCTGCAGAATGTCAAAAAAATTGTTGAGTGGGCCCAGCGCCTGAAAACGGCCAATATCGGTTTGATTGACAGCCGGATCATCATCCAGAAAACCGACCAGTTTGTATCCCAGGCTGGGGCGGGCCGCAATCGTGCGCATCACCATCAACCCCACCTCCCCCACGCCCACAAGGACCACATGCTCCAACCCAACCCCCCGGTTGCGCAGATAGCCGCGCACCGTATAGATCACCGCACGGCTGATGCCCAATAGCAGCGCGACAAGGACGGCCGTGTAGAGGAAGATCAGACGGCTGAAGGAAAGCTGCCCGAACGCCAGGTTCAATATGATCAGAACCACGACGCCAATCGTGGTGGCGCTCGCGATGGCGTACACCTCCTCCAGCCATGTGCGATCGCGGCGGTAAACGTACACTTTGGAGAACTGAAAGGAACAGAACAGGAGAAAAACCAGTGCCAGCGCGAACGGTAAATAGGTCACCAGATCGGCCTGGTTCGCCGGATCGACTGTGAGGAACCACTGCAACCGGTAGCGTACCCAATAGGCCATCACAAAGGCCGCAACGATCAGGATCATATCACTGATGCGCAGCAAAGCCGGCCACCACCGCGCGGGAACCCGAATCAACAGGGCTGCCAGCCAGTTTATCTCCGAAGAGTCTGGCGAAGCCCCGTTTGTTCGCCGCCCGTTCACAGTCTGTTGGGATGTCCGGCGGCTTTGGCGCTGTTTCATATCCGCTGTCGTCATCAGCATCCACTCAGGGGCCAGTGGCCCGCATTGCGCGACGTATCGCCCGCGGTCTTGTCCTGTGCGCTAACCTTCACTCTAACCTTCACTCACTGCCCTTTCATATACCTCAAGCGTCTCTTTGGCCGCCTTCTCCCAGGAAAACCGCCTCGCCTGCCGAAGGCCTCGTTTACGCAATGCAGTCGCGACGCCCTGCTCCGTAAATAGCCGCTCAAATGCGTCCTGCAATGCTGCCTGCTCCTGCGCCGGCACGATCAGCGCCGCATCCCCTGCCACCTCCTGCAAGCTCGGTGTGTCGCTGCAAATGACCGGCGTCCCCGACGCCATCGCCTCCAACACCGGCAATCCAAAACCCTCAAACAGGCTGGGATAAACGAACCCGCTGGCCGCGTTGTACCACAGGCACAGTTCCCGCTCCGGCAGGAAACCGGGAAACTGTATGATTGGCTCTCCCGCTGCCGGTTCCCCTCCTCCGCCTCCCATCAGGCCCAGCTCCTCTGCCAGGCTGAAAATCTCCTGATAATGCCAGCCCTTCCCCCCCGCCATCACCAGACCGACCTCCCGCCCGGTCTCACTCTCGGCCCGCCACTTGGCAAACGCCCGCAGCAGATGCGGCAGATTCTTGCGCGGCTCCAGCGTGCCAACGTAGAGCAGAAACCGCTCCGGCAACCCCATGGATACCCGAAAATCGGTCACCTCAGCCGGAGGCAAAGGCCGGAACTGCTCGCCGACCCCATTGTATACAACCTCCACGCGGCGGCTGTCCACGCCAAACTCCGTCCGCACGTCCGCCGCTGTCTGCCCGCTAACCGCGATGACCCGCTTGGCCCGGCGGGCGCTCGCACGGCACAGATGGGTAAGATAGATCCGCTTGGCGCGGGGGAAACGCTCCGGCATCCGCACAAAGCTGAGGTCGTGGACGGTCACCACCCCCGGCGCCCTCGTCGCCAGCGGCAACGTATTCACCAGCCCATGCACCAGGTTCCCCCGTTCCGTCCACACGGCCAGCGGCAGCGCCGTCTGCTCCCAGATGATACGGGGCACCGGGTCCGCGGCCGGCCAGCGCGTATAACGCAGCTCCAACCCCTGGCCCGCCTGTGGAAAGCGGAAATCCCGGTCGTTCACATAGGCCGTAACCTGGTTCCCGCCGGTCTCGGCAGCCAGGGCCGTCAGCAGACTGCGGCAATAGTTGCTGACACCGGCCCCCCGGTAGCCGCCTCCCGTATGCAAGAGTTGCGCATTCACAACGACTTTCACAGCAGTTTGCAAGGTGTATTCGCTAATGTCCATTGGTTGCCGCGCTGTAGACTGCGACTGTCCGCCGGGCAATCTCCGCCATCGTGTAGCGGGCCAGCACCCTCTGCCTGCCTGCCGCCGCCAGCCGGTTGCGCGCCGCCCGGTCCTCCATCAGCCGTTGCATCTGTGCCCGCAACGCGCCGATATCCCCTTCCGGGAAGACCGCGCCCGCGTCTCCGATAACATTGGGAATCTCGCCGCTGCTGCTGCCTACCACCGGGACCCCGCAGGCCATCGCCTCGATCAGCACCCGCCCAAACTGCTCCTTCCAGTTCGGACGGGTCCGGCTTGGCAGCGCCATCAGATCCAGCGAACGGTAAAAGTCGGGCATCTCGCCGCTCGGCAGTCGGACCCCCAGCGAAACCCGGTCCCCGATCCCGCATGCGGAGGCCAACTCCCGCAGCGCATCCAGCTCCTCGCCGCTTCCCGCCAAGGTCAGCCGCCAGTCGCCCTCCAGTCCAGCACACGCCCGCAGCAGCAGATCCAACCCCTTCTCCGGCAGCAAGCCCCCGGCATAGCCAATGTGAAAAGCGTCATCCTTCTCAGCCGGCTCCGCTGTCTCCGCCGCCCCTGGCCGGAAGATGTCCGGGTCAACGCCAAACTGCGGCAGCACCGTGATCTCGCCCGCGTAGCCCTTGCCCACAAGAACGTCGCGGGCCTCGGCATTCCCCGCGAGCGCAACCGCGCAGGCGCGGTATACAGTGCGCTCGAACCAGTTGAACGGCGGCGGGTAGCGCCGCATCAGGTTCTGCCAGGTAAAGAAGAGCGGCTTCGCGCCCACCGCCCGCGCCGCCCGCACACCGAGAATCGTAGCCAAATTGTATGGCTCCTCATCCACATGCACAACCTCCGGTCGCAGCTCCCGCAGCGCCTTCACCAGAGTAGGATAAAAGTGCAGATGATACGCGCCGTTGAATAGGACAGGAATCGTACGCAGTTCGTAGCCTTCCGTATGCAGCCGCTCGGCCTCCTGCGTCCCGCGCCGGTCTCGCCAGCGCCGCGGCGTCAGCACCGTCAGCTCCACGCCCAGGCGGGCAATCTCCTCCGCCTTCCTCTGATACGCGCCCACAACGAGCGCCTTGCTGATCATGACAACGCGCAACGATTACTCCCTGTGCTTGGGTAGTAAGTGTCTGGAGGCCAGTGATTTCGTTCTATACTTCGCGCTCCGATTATAGCGGAGCCGCGGGAGCCGCTCAAGGGCGGAAAGGAGGAAAATAAACCCGGATCCGGGGAAACTGCGCGGACACGCGCCAGAGCGGTCTTGAGTCCTCTTTTGCCCGATTACGAATGCAGGAAACGTCCCGCCTGGCTCAACCGGTCAATAAGACCGGAAGATGGAAAAGGAACCACGGTTGAACAAACCATTGTTCTGAAGGATGAAGATGTTGGGACAGAGGACGGAATAGGAGAGTGTTACGTGCGTCTGACCCCCAAATGCACACGCGACAGATCCTGACCACACCCGCTCAACAAATCCTTCGTCCTCTTTAAGGAGTTAAATTTGCTGAGATTCGCTTCAACAACTACAGATGTTCCCGCTATCGGTTTTGGGTTAAAGAACTGCTTTCCAGACGGATGGATCGCTTCAGTGTACACAAGATGACGAGCCTTGCTCGAAAAATCCGAGAGATTGCCGGTTGTTAACAGTCCCATGGACCATAGCCACTCAACTGTCAGCAAAACCAAGGAGTTCCAAGCCGGCAACGGATGTTCACTTCCGTCTGGAAATCGAATGAGCTCCGGAAGATGCGTAGTCCTATGGGCAACGAACTTAGACAGGGGCGCCCAATCAATAGAGTCAGAAACAGGTGGGACCGGACCATCGATGGTAGGGGGAACAGCTATCGGCTTGCTTGCTAGTTCAACCTGATCCGAAGTCAAGTTGGGCCGCCAGAGTAGCAAGAGTTTGAGAGCGATCAGATAAGAAGGAGATTCTGAAATCCTTACACTTAATAACTGTCTATCCTCTAAAGTACCGCATCGAAATACTTCGTACAGTTGCCACTGGTCCCCGTCGGTGATACCAGCGTACTCGACTCCTACCAAATTTGAGTTATTGATCATCTGACCTAAATGCGAATCTAACGACTCACCGAGTCTTTTTGCTTCAACGGTAGCGCTCGGACGCCGTTTCTGATCCAACAATGCGTAATCAGCCTTGCGTCCGCTGACGTCATACTCTGGAATGACGATCGAAGGATGTGTTGTATCCCACCCAAGGACCTGCAGAAGTGGGTCGATCAACGCCATGCGCGTACGCGTCTCGTTAACCCCTAATGTCGGGCCGTGGTCGGCGATTCGCCGCTTCAGCACTTCAATGACAGCTATCAATTCGTCAAGCAGCAAGTAGCTCCTCCTGCGTCCTGAAGAGGGCATATCATCCATTGAACGCTGCGTGCTGACCGCGTTAACCTGAGGATTCTATCGCACTTCGGACAAGCGCTTTTTTTTGCCCTTGCCATGTTTGAACGAATAACCCTTAACGCTCTTCAGCCCAGCAAGCAGGAGGCCATTCGTCAACCTCCTGCCCCATTGACTGCACCAGTCGACCGAACGAGCTGGCAAGCTTGCGGAATGATCGGCTGTGGCGATACGCGGTCGCCAGTGAGAACCTCGCGCTCAAGGCCGGCTGGTCTGTTGTCTCAAGGTAGGTAGCGCCCCCCTCCATTCGGGCTTCCAACTGTGCTTTAGCTCCGCGAGGCTGTTCCGGGTTCGGGTGGGGCTGCGCGTCGGCCCGAATACGGCGATACCCCTGGATCGATTCGATTGAGGCCAGAAACCAGGCCTCATACTCCCTGTAGGCAATGACGACTTCACAGGGTACGTCTCCGGCTTCCGCTGCTGCCCACTCCTGGACGACCGGGCCTAGCTCGGCGGGACAGTCCGAGTCCCCGTCGAACAGCACTAGAACAGAGGTACACTCAGGTTGGATGAGGGCCAGCCTCACTGCCCTCCTCAGTTCGGTCTCACGAACCAATTGGTTGCGAGGTTTACGGATCGGTCGCCCTATACCCACACTCCATACTCCCGCTTGATCGACCAGGCGACGTAACAGGACAGGGAAGGCACTCACTTCACCGTGTCCTTCTACAATCGGCTGGATTTTCACGTCAGATCGCCTTCTGTGAACAGTTCAAGCTGACTCGGAACGTGATCAAAGAGTTCGGCTGATGTCAAGGCGTTCGCGCGCAGCAGTTCCCCCGCACCCATCAGGTGTTCGGCCAATGCCTTACGTACCGAGGGCGACACAGAAGCAATCCTGGTCCTTCCTGCTTCCCATTGGGCGATGCGAAGGTGTCGGTCTTCAATCCACTCGGCATCAAGAATGTCCGGGCTGTGTGTGGTCACGATGACCTGCATGGAACGCCCTGCATGACGCAATACGTCCAGAACCGAACCTAACGCGCCGGGGTGAATGGTGGCCTCCGGTTCTTCGATCACGAGAAGCGAGGGCGGAGGACACTGAAAGACGGCCGCCAGCAGGCCCATCACGCGCAAAGTGCCATCGGACATGCTGAAAGCCTCAAACTTTACAGGTTCCCTCTGCGCCCAGTCCTGAATAAACTCCAGCGTGAGTCGATTGCCGTGTTGCTTGGGCTGAACGCCTACGGTTCGAGGCACAATCGTCTCAAGAAGCTCAAGGACTGTTTCCCAGTCTTCAGGAGCGGCGCGCTTGATTTTACGCAGTACACTGGCAGCGTTTCTGCCATCGGGTTGCAGTCTCACGCCCTCGTCCGGGTCTTGCATATCTCGTAGAGCGGCTGGTTCGATACAGCAGGTCTGCATTCGGGAAAGGAATCCCAATACGGATTGAAAGCGCCTGTCGCCGCCTACCAGGGGAAGAGCCAATGCGTTCGGCTCTAAAACAGGATCCAGAGAACCAACATTGCTCCGCCAAGCCGCGCTCGGACCCGAACGGTCAAACATGCTGCGTGTTTCATCAGCATGGCTCACGATACACTGCTCACGCACAACCTCGTAACCGAATCCACTCAATGGCCGCAGTTCAAATGCGTAGCGGGCCTCTGCCGTTTGGTCATCGGGTCGTTTCAGAATGACAGCCAAACCCATGTTCGACGGACGCCCGCGCGCGGAACTACGGTGGGCGACAGCGGAAAAACCACCCCGGCGGGCCAGAACAGCCTGCAGAGGAGAGGCCATCGCCTCGGCCAGAAACGCAAGGGCATCAGCAAAATTGCTCTTCCCGGAACCGTTCTGCCCCACCAAGAATGTGGGGTTGTGGAATTCCACAACTTCCTCAGGCAGACTTCGGAACCGTCTAAGAATCAGTTTGCTAAGAACGGGTTCGGACATCGATTTCCCCGTTACGTGTTCTCTTCAAATGTTCTGGCCTGCGCACATTATGCCTTCTGCGTCGACAATTGACAACGGAAATTGTAGTCAAGAAGGGTGGACGAAACCTGAACCATCGCATATGGAAGTCCGCGCACGGGACACTTTGGATCTGTCGCTCTTGGGGATTCGGCGCAAATAGAAGAGCAATCCGTATGCGATCATACCCTTAGCGCGACCCACCAGGCCTCGCCCCCTCACCCCAAACTCCACCCGCACGCGTACACGCGCAGCCCCAACTTCCGCGCCACCGCCAGCGAAGCTCCGTTCTCCCACGATGTACTGTACAGCGGCACCCGCCCCGAAGCCCGCACCGCCAGCGCCCACGCCGCCGCTGCCCGCGCGCCATAGCCCCGCCCGCGGAACGCCGCCGCCGTCTCCAACCCCGCCTCCGCCGCCGCGTCCGTACGCCGGGCGCAGAAGCAGACGCTCACAGCGTGGCCGCCCGCCATGACCGCAATAATCGGCGAACATCCCGCTATCTCGGCGGCCGTCCACCCCGAAAAGTGGCGCGCAAGGAGCGGCAACCCGTCCACGCGCACCGTGTCATCAGGCTCTTCGATTGTCTCAGGGAAAGTAAACGCCGGCCCGAAGTAGACCTCTCCACCCACCAGCGCCCGGTACCGCTCGGCATGAACGGGGGCCTGCCGAAAGTCTGCAACCGGCGGCTCTTCGCGGGCGAGAGCGTCCAGCTCCGCCGCGACCTGCGCCGGCGCGTCCGCCCGCGCCGCCCATACGCATCCCGCCCTGCCGCGAACCAGCGTGAACTTCGGTCCCGATTCCGGGTCCGGCTCACGTGTTCCGCGGATGCGCCCCGCGTCATCGAGCAGATACAGCGTCCGCAGGTGAATCTCCGGCGTGCTCACGTGTCGTTAAACGGGGCGTCTCTGACAGGCGGAAGACGGCCTACCCGTCCAGATCCACCGAGAGCAGCAGATCGCGCATCTGGATCGTCTCCGACAGCGTGTCGACCTCGTTGCAGCCCTCCCAATCGACCCACACATATTCGACGCAGATGTAGCCCTCGTACCCGGAATCGCCCAGCGCCCGCACCACGCGCGGGTAATCGATCACGTTGTGTTGAAACAAGGACTGCAGGCGGTTCCTATGCCCCCCGCGTGCGTGAAAATGGGACGTATGCGGGATCAGCGTTTCGCACTCGTCGTCGCTGATCTCCCGGTAGGCGAAATGCGAATAATCCAGCGTCAGCGTCAGGCCCGGCGTCATCTCCACCATGCGATGCGTCTGCTCCGGCGTGCGCGTCAATGACTCGACGTTGGGCTCCACCGCGCACACACATCCCGCCGCCTGCGCCAGCTCCACCCGCCAGGCCAACTCCTCGCACGCCCGCTTCAGCGAAGTCTCGTAGGCTTCGCCCTCCCACGGCAACCCCGGCTCGATCGTGATATGGGTCGCGTTGCAGCGCAGCGTGAACTCGACAACGCGCGCGAACAGATCGCGCGCCTGGCGCCGCTCCGCCGCGTCAGGATGATTGATCGCCAGCGCCGGCAGCCCCGGTCCTGACGCCTGGAAATAGACATCGGCAATCGCCAACCCCTTGTCCTCGACACGCCTGGTCAGATCACGCGCCGAAGCCGCCAGATTGCCCACAACGTGGCTGGGATAGATATGGGAACGGTCCTCAAACAGGCCGATATCCACCCCCTGAAACCCCAGCATCGCGATCAGGCTCAGTACGTCGTCGTGCGGCAACAGCGGAAAGGTGAAATCCGGGCACGAAAGCTTAAGTTCCATATCGCAACTCCTTTTGCGCTTGGCGCGAACCGCGCCGGCCGCTAGCCGGCTGCCTCGATGTGAACGACGATGTCGTGGTTGAACGGGCCCAGGTCGATTCCCGTCTCGCCGCCGGCAAGCGCCTGCCGGCCGCCCGTGTACCTTCCCTCCGCCGGCGAATAGAGCCGCGCCGAGTATCTGCCCGCCGGCAGCGCGAACGCCAGCCGGCCCTGGCAAGGCTGGCCCAGCGTGGGATCATCCACCTCCCGCTGATCGGCCACATAGACGACGTAGGCCCGCCCCGGTTGCCCCAGCGTGATTGCGATCGTGTTGTCCGCTGTCTCACATGCGAAGTCCGGCTGCGGCGCCATCTGCACGAAGTCGACCCCGTGAATGAAGGCCGACAGATGCTTCATCCAGCAGCGGATCATCGCCTGTGACGCCGGCGTGCCCGCCTCCTGGCCCCCAACCTGAATTGAAAAATCGATCATGTTGTAATGGCCGCCGCTGCAGACCGTGGCCCACGCCCGCTTGCGATGCACAGTCCACGACTCCTCATCCAGCGAGCTCGTCGCCGCGTTGTCCTCATCGAAAACAAACGGCTTGCCCGCATCGTGGACCGCCGTCCACACCTGCTGGATGCGCGCCAGCCGCAAATCGCGCTGCATAAACCGCGACAGCGGCGCAAGGATCGCGCCCTTGTAAGTCAGCTGCTGATAATCGTGCAGGTTCACCGCGTCGACCGACTCCTCTCCCAGGATCTGTTCCAGCGCCGTGTCCGTGCGCCAGTTCTCAACCGGAACCTGGAAGATCAGATGCCGATTGGGCAAATCCGCCTCCGTCGCCCGGATCTGGTCGCGCACCGCCTCCTGCCAGCCATCCACCTCCGCCTGCGTGGCAAACCCGGTCTCCGGTAGCATGCCCGCCCTTGTCGTGAACGGCTCATTGCAAACCTCGAAGTAGAAGCAGTCGTAGCCGTTCACCTCCTCCACCACCTTGCTGACGTAGGCCATCTGCCTCTCCGTCAGCGCCGCATCGCGGCCCGAAATATAGTCCTGCCACGGGATGTCACCCACCCCGTTGATGTTGTTCTGAATGTTCAGCGGATTCAGCCCCCACACCGCATCGGTGTACGTGCTGCTGAAGAGTGTAAGCTCCACCATCACATCCCGCTCCTGCGCCGCCGTCAGGAAACCGTGCAACCGCTCGAAGTACTCCGGGTTCCACCGGTCCAGGTCAAATTTGGGGTAACCGTCAGTGGCAAAGCCCGGCCCGCTGCGCAGCCAGGGTGAGACGTATTCGCCCGGCAACGGCTTGCACGGCGAATGCGGGTTGATCGGCTTCACCTGCGTAGCCGGGTCGAACACCTGCAGCTCGCGGAAGAGCAGGAAGCAGCGGCTCAGCGTTTGCCGTTTCTCCGCCGCGTCGTCCAGATAGGCGATGTAGTCGAAGTTGCGGTTGATCACCGCGCCGTAATGCTCCGTCGCCGTGATCAGCGCCAGCGGCTTGTCACGGTAGAGAAAATAGCGAGGATTCTCAGGATGCAACCCTATCGGTTTAGACATGCTCTATCTCCAACTTCTCAATTTTCGCCTACAAACCTTCATCCCTCCTGGACCGCCACCAGAGAGGGATCATGCTCCTGGAAGTCGAGTTCATACTGCTCCCAATAGTACTTCAAATCCTCCGACTCCCAGCCGGCATAGATCTCTTCCCAGGGGAGCACGTTGCAGTGGGGTGTGATCGACTTCACTTCAATCGGCAATGAGGGCGGTTGATAGCGGTAATCTGTCGATAGCCGGATCTGGTTCTCCGTCCGATTCGGAATCGACTTGTGAACAGTCAGGCTGTGGAATACCAATACGTCTCCGACCCGGAAGTCTGTCTCGAACCACTCCTGCTCCATCCCGTCTTCAAAGATAACGTGTCGGCCTCCTGCCCCCTCTGCCTCCCGCACCGGCAGGATGCCCAGCTTGTGCGAACCGCGCAGCACGCTCAGCCCGCCCAGTTCCCTCGGGCAATCCCCCAGCGGCATCCAACAGGTATAGACCGTCTTCGAACCCTGAATGAAAATGTGATCCTGATGCGCCGGCGTCGGCGCGTTTCCCTTCGCCGGAATCATCAAGCGCGCGATCTTGAGGGCGTGTACCAGCACTGTCTCATCAAACAGCTTCCCCAACATATCGACCACGGCCGGATTATGCGCGAGGCGATGGAAAGATTCCAGGCACTGAACGTCGCCGTAGGCTGCCGGCGGCACGCCCACGCCGCAGAAAGGCTCCATCCCGTCCGCCGAAGGGTCGGCGATGCCGTCCATCAACTCTGTGCCCGGCGCAATCCAGCCGTAGCTGTAGCAGATCTGCAAGATCTTGCGTCGCAGAGCCACAATCTCTTCCGCAGGCAGCAGCCCCCGAAAAAACAGAAAGCCGTCCTTTTCCATCTGCAGGCGCATCGCCTGCGGATCATCGAGCAGTGCATTATGTTCCTGGAATTCAGCTGTTGTGGTCATTATTTGCCTCCATTATTGACTTTCGGTCCCAGACTGTGCGCAGATGGTGAAGCCGTTGCGCATCTGACGTCGGGCGGGCGTTCTTGGGCATGGCGCAGTTCTCCGAGCGTCATCCCGGAGAGAAACTGCTCGTTAGTTTTCCAGACGGTGTAACTATATCACGCCCGTGCGGAGATGAGACGATTCACGCGTTACCGAATGTCAAAATCCTAAGAACAGCTACAGGCGAATCCGTTCCCAGGCCGTCCCTGTGGCGGGCTACAAACCACTACCCACTCCCCCCAAGCTCCTCGTCTCCCACCCTGGCAATCCAATCCCGACTCCATTCCACAGCCTCAAATTCGAGATCACAGATACAGCTTGCCAGGAAGATCATGCCCTCGATGCGCCCCTCGCGAAGCCAGCGCAGAGCCGTTTCGCACTGCATCTGCATTGCCTCTAAGGGCATGGGGATGTGTAGACCATAGTCATACATGTACAGCCCTAGCAGCTTGCGGCTACGGGGGGCAAGCTTTTCGCACCGGGCGAGGTTCTCCTCCAAATCCTGAAGGTCGGGCGCTTCCCACGTCCACAGAGAGACCCAATCGCACAGTTCAAGATGGGCCGCCAGAGGCATCCCGAGTTGATGCGTGTAGAGAGTAACACCGAGCCCCAGCCTGCGCCCGGCAACCTCGAACTGGCTGCGCAGCGACTGAAGTTCCTCTACGGACAAGACGCCCAGAGCGCCTTCGTCCTGCGCTCGTCTGAAGAAATCATCCATAAAGACGCCAACGATGTTCGGATTACTCGCCGCCAACTCCAACACGTGGCTGCGCTCCTCTTCCGAAGAACGCCCCGCGCCGCCCACCACCGACCAGAAGACCTGCTTCAGCCGCCGGAAAGGGATCGCATACTGGTCAAAGGGCATCTCCGGCTTGTCATGGTAGCGCACCATGATCATATTGGGCACGTCCATATAGAACGCAGCCTCCACCGGCGTGATGCGCGAGGAGCGAGTGATATCCCATCCTGTGTCGTGACTGCCTGCCTCGTGACCCCAAAGCCACATCCGATCGCGTACTGTTTCCATTTTATCGTTCCTCCTAACAGATTTAAGGGATGAGCTATAGTTTAAGACCGCCTGCAGTCAGACCTTCCACGAACAGACGGCTGGTAAAAGCAAACAGGAGCACCAGCGGCAACGAAGCAATTATGTAACCCGCCATCTGTGTTCCTATCTGCTGTCCAAGCTGATCGTTGAAAATCAGTAGGGCAACCGGAATCGTAAACAGCTCCTTCTTCGTCCCAATGGTCAGATAGGGCCAGAAGATATCGTTCCACGTGCCCAGCACCTGCAAGATCGCCACCACCCCCGCGATGTGCTTGGAGAGTGGGAGCGCGATATTCCAGAAGCACCTGAATTCACTGGCGCCATCGATACGGGCCGACTCGAAATACTCGGACGGTATCGACGTGAAAAATGTGCGCATCAGAAAAACTGCCATCACCTGTCCCGCCGCGATGTATGGCAGCAGCAGCGCCCACATCGTCTGAAACAGGCCCAGCTTGTGTACCACCACAAAGCGCGGCACCAGCGTAAGGATAGCTGGAATCATCAGCAGAGATAGGATGATTACAAACACTGTGTCCTTGCCCAGAAAGTCAAAGCGCGCGAAGACATACGCTGACAACGAGCCGAAAAAGAGCACGCCTATACAGGAAACAGCGCTCACGATCACACTGTTCAGGATCGACTGCGAGACAACGCGCCAAGCGGCCGGAAATGTCTGGTGATAATATATCGGGAAGGTGAGCCCCCAAGGGTCAAAGTCAAACTGCGCTCGCGACTTGCCTGCGATAAACAGAGCCAGCAGCATCGGCACCATCATCAACACGATAAGCGTCAAAATAACCGGGATCGGCCAATGACGCCTCATATGCCTGCCGAGACGGTGCCATCTGCTGCCTCCATCTGGCGCATATCCTGCTGTCTGGGCTGTCCTCACAACAGTTTCTCCTGGTCGCAAATATCGCGGCGCGTTCCTGGATTGTCTTCCCCAGTAATACCCTGGCTAGAAAGATCTGAATGATCGGTCAAGACGGGCAGTCTCTGGCAGTCTCTCAGGCGCGTTCCTCTCGAAAAATTCGCATACTGATCAGGGTCAGAAGCAATATCGTGACGAAGATAAACACACCGATCGCAGAGGCATATCCCATCCGATGATAGTTGAAAGCGTTGTAGTAAAGCCAGAGCCCCGGCACCATCGTCGACTTGATCGGCCCGCCTTCGGTCATCACGAATACAACCTCGAAGATTTGGATACTGGCGATGATCGCACGTACGAGATTGAGCTTGATCTGGCCAAAAACAAGGGGAATGTCCAGACGCCAGATTCTTTGCAACCTGCTGGCGCCGTCCAACTCCGACGATTCCAGTATCTCAGCATTGATATTCTGCAGCCCGGCCAGCGTGATCAGCGTGTTCACTCCGTTTACCCATGGAAACCCAGAAAAGGTGAGCGCCCAAATTGCGACCCTTGGGTCACCCAGCCACACACGTGTCCAGCTTTCCAGGCCAATGCCGGTCAATAGGGCATTGAGCAAACCGACAGAGCCGTCATAGATAAATCGCCAGAGCAGAAAGACAACAATGCCTGGAATGATGGCCGGCAAAATCATACCGATGCGAAACCAGTACTTCCACCGTATGCTCTTGATTGCAAAGATCAGTTCGGCCACGACCAATGGGATCACGGTGGCCTGAAACATAATCCAAACCGTAATGATGCCCACATTGCGCAGCGAGCGCAGAAAGGTCCTGTCCTGCGTAAACATGCGCACAAAGTTGTCCACGCCAACCCATGTGGCAGGCAGCCCGATGTCCCATTCGAAGAAGGAGTGGTAGATGGCCAGAAACGCGGGGTAATAGTCAAATACAAATAGACCGAACAGCGTGGGCAACAGCACGGCATAATAGGGCAAAGCATGACGTATGCGCGTTCGTAGGCCGCTCCTTGCCCCAACGCTTTGCCTAGCGACCTGCTGGCCGGTCCCAACGCCTCCGAACCGGCCAACAAGCCAAGATTTCAATAGACCCATACTGAGTGGGGGACTACCTACTCAAAACCAAGTGCAGCGCAATCCACTTCATTGTCGCTGATGAAATCCGACGCGTACAAGGTCATGATTTCATCAATCTGTACGACTGCGTCGTCGAGCGACACTTGGTCAAGAATATATGCGTTCTTGAGATCCCAGATCTCCAGACGAGACTCCAGGTTGGTCTTGTCGTAATAGGTCCACATGGCCGCTTCGCCCTCATGGTCCTGGAGATTCTCCAGAATCGAGATCAGATCTGGATCGGCAGGTGCCGCGCCTTTCTGCAGCGGCAGTACGTTGCCCAGATCGTTGATCAGACGCTCCGCGTTCTGTGGCGCGCTCAGATACATTAGAAAATCAGCCGCAATATCGACAACCCCGTCCTCAACAGCGGTCTTCGTGATCGCAAAACCACCCGGCGCTCCACCTATAGGGGGCGCAGGTGTCCCTGTGCAAACCGGTGAACTCTCCGCCGTGCACTTGGGCGCATAAAACATCCCCCATTCAAATTCGATGTTTGGGTTCAGTTTGTTCTGCTTCACCCGCCAACTCCCATCTTCGACCACAACGATATCGCCCTGCAACCACCTCGTGATCGCATTGGCGTTCTTGTCCGTCCACTCAGGCGTACGATAGGCGGCAACCTCCTTCATCAGGCGCATCCATTCTCGGTACTCAGGTGTTTCGGCTCTGAATATGCCCCTGTCGATAGCGCAGGCTACCTCCTCAAAGTTGGCCGGACCGCCGTCAGGATTCACTTGGGGCGTTAACTCCGCCATAATGCTGCCCCCCAGCTGCCCCAGCGTCTCATACATGAACCAGGAACCGATGCCTCCGTAAGGAATGAATCCAGCGTCTTCCAACGCCTGAAAGACATCGAGTAACTCTGCTAACGTCGTTGGGACCTCAACCCCGACTTCCGCAAAAACGTCTTTGTTGTAAAACATCATTGAGGTCACAATCGAGTAGTTGAGTGTGTAATGCGAACCCAGAATACGGTTCGCCTGGAACGGCACTTCGTAGAAGAGATCCAACCAGCGGTCGCTCCCAGGCTCGCCCGCTTCGACGTAATGATTTGGCGTATCGAGGTAGGAATCAAGGTTGACCCACCAATCCTTACCGATCTCCTCTACTTGGTCCCGAGTCAAGGTATAGACAACGTGGGGTATTGTGCCGGCAGTCATGTTTGTGACAATGTACTCGCGACTGCTGACATCACCGGGTGGCGGCTGAACCAATTCAATCTCCACGCCGGGATGTAACGCCTGATACTCGTCGATCAGGGTAAGGATCATGTTGTGAGGATTGGGGTTGGTTTCACTCCATTCCATACTTTCGGAAGGATAGTATGATCCAGGGTTGACGGTGAGCTTGCCTGTCAGGGCGCCTGACTCTCCGTCATCCATCGTCTCGTCGGCCGTCATGTCCTGACCGGTTTCTGCGGCCGGGGCGGCGACGCATGCCGTTGCCGCCAGCGCAAGCGCCAGAAGAATGCCTATGACCCGAAATCGTTTCACTAACATCATGGCTGCTCTCCTTTTTTCTATAAGCATCGCCGTATAGAACTCCAGACCAAGCTCCCTGCGCGTCAGGTCCGACAAAGCCCTTTCATGTAGTCCGTCTTTCGCCTCCTCAGCGGGAGCCTGCTCCTGCACAGTCGTCGGTCTCAGCAGTTGCCATTCCCCATGTCTGTCGGGGATCACTGCACAGCTTCGTATTCCTCCTTTCTTAAACCGAAAAACGCGATACGAGGGTGCCAGTTCAATCCCAGTGACGGCGTTCAGGTATCGCACAGGATTGAAGAAGATACGCATTACTCTCGACATACTGGAAGTTCATGGGCTGAATTAACCCTCCCAGGGTCTGAAGCGATGGCCGCTCATCGGAGAACTTACCTCTGGAAGGACTCGCTCGATTAATACAAGTCACCAATTTGCACTTTAACGTGATAATTGTGGACGTCGACCGTCGAAAACTTCACTGTTTTCCTCTCCGCTGCCTCAAACATGGAATGCCTGTCGTCAACAAGCTTGCTGAAGCGAATACGGTTAGTATAGAAAACTGCTCGTTGTCTGTCAAATAACATATTATTGAAAGAAATTCTCACATAATCACACACTGCCCCGCCACGACCGCTACCGCCCCAAACGTAGCAATCGCGCCGCGCATTCATCCCTTTTCCGGCATGATTTCGGACACGGAAAAGGCCGAAATCACTTGACAGCCGATCTTTCGCCGTGCCATAATTATCGAATCGGCCGCGGCCTGAAAGGGAGCGGCTTTAGCGCCTGACTCACGCGCAATACTTCGGCTCCAAACCTACTCTTCCGCCGTAGAAAATGCGCCTGTTCCCTACTTTGCCCCCGGGCCTCCACCCACGACAGCGGGCGGCAGGCCTTTGTCAGCATGGGAGGAATTATGCCTAATCGCTTTCGCGTCCCGATGTTTGGGGCACTCCTGATTCTGCCCCTGTTGATTAGCAGCTGCTATCCCTTCCAGGGAGACATTACGATGATCCTGACCCCCGCCGCGCCCCCTGCTGAAGAAGAAATGGCGGAGCCGGCCGAACCGGAGATGGTGACCCTGGAAGCAACGGTGACAGTCAATGCGCTGCGAGTGCGCCAGGAACCCAATGCAGAGACTCCGATTATTGCCGGTCTGCTCAAGGACGATGTCATTCCAGTGGTCGCCAGAACCGGGGACGGCAGCTGGCTGAAAGTAGAAGTGCCCGATGTAGGCACGGTCGGCTGGATCTGGGCTGAAGATGTAGCCTTGGATGGCGACGCCGCCGCACTTGCAGTGTCCGAAGGCGAGCAGACCGCCAGTGCGACCGAAGATGCGATGGCCGCCGCAGGAGAGACCGACGAGGACGCTGCCGAAACTACCGGCGAGGAAACAGCCGAAGAAGAGGCGTCGGCTTTCGCTGACCTGGAGCCGAGCGTCACAGTCCATACGCAAGATGTTATCCGAGGACAGGTCACGATCGCGGAAGCTGTCGTCCCTGTGGAAGGCTGGGTCGTCATCCACGCCGATGACGCCGGATCTTTCGGACCGATCATCGGACAGGCGCACCTGGAGCCCGGGACCACGACCGACCTGGCCGTGGCTATCGATGTCGATGCCGCCACCGAAACGCTCTATGCCATGCTCCATACCGACGGCGGCGTCTTTGATGTTTTCGAGTTCCCCGGCACCGATATGCCGATTCTGGAGGACGGCGAACCGATCAGCCCCGCCTTTACCGTAACAATCGGCGACATGTCCGTCTCCGAGGATACAGCGGCCGCCCAGGAGGAGGTGCCCGAGTCGACGCCCACCGATGAGCCGCTCCTGGCTTTGGGCGACGTCACCGAACACTTGGCCATCGTTACAACCCGCGCCCTGCGCGTGCGCAGCAGGCCCGAAACCATCGCCGAAGTCCTCGCCGGCGTCGCTGTCGGTGAAGCCTACCCTGTGGCCGGTTTCAGCTCCGATGAACACTGGGTGGCCATCTTCTTCCCCAATATCGATGAACCTGTCTGGATCGCGGCCTCGCTGGTGGAGTTGCGAGACATCGCGCCGTTGAGGGTGCAGGTGGGCCGCGCGACCATCGAAACAGGCCAGGGCGGCCGCCTGCGGCTGCGCGGCGGGCCCTCCCTGGAGGCGCCTATCGTCGGATTCGTCCCGGACGGCGAAACCTACAACTCCCTCGGCTTCAGCGAGGACGGTGAATGGGCCCTTCTGGTCGGTACGGGGACGGAGGGCGCCACCTGGGCCTCAATCGCGTTCCTGCTGTTCGAGTAGCGAATCTCTGGCGCCCACTGCGTTGATGCGCACACAGGCGGCGCCGCGCAACGGCTGCGGACAACAAAAAAGAGCGGCGGTTTCAGTCGGAAACCGCCGCTCCCCTAAATTTATTCGTCACGCGTAAGCACCCACGAATCCGCCCAACTTTCGGGGATGGGCAAGTTGTTGGCGTAAATCAGGTTGATCAGCTGGCCGTGGTGATGCGCCTCATGTTCGACAAGCCGGTAGTAACCGGCCAGCGGCGTCCCGCCATCCTCAAAAACGTGCAGCCACTCCACCTGCTCGAAAGCTTCCTGCAAGGCCGTGTCCGCCGCCTCCATCTTCTGCCGCACCCGTTCAACCGGCATCACCTCGCCGGCGGGCGCAGGTTCCAGACTGCAGCCCCAACCCCGCATCCGCCCTTCCAACAGCACAGGCGGCCAGCTCTCCTGGGTCCCCAACATACAGTAAAACTGGTAAAGGATATTCTGGGATTCGGAAAAGGGCAGCCGGGCGTTCAGATCAGCGTCGGCCAGAACATCCATCAGATCATAGGTGCGCCCGCGCAGATCCTGCCAATGGATCTGCACACTTTCCAAAATGGTCTGTGTCATCTTCGCCTCGCTCCATATCGTACTGTCAGTTGTTAGGGGTAGGTTGAAAAACGAGCGTGAACAAGGAAGAACAACCTGTTGCCCCCTGTATTATTCGTCGCCGTTCTCGGGAGTCAACCTCAACCAGTATAGCACAGCGGCGCCCGCTGTAACTGCCAGCCGGACCGGCGCGTCCCGGATTCCAGAACTGTTTACGCGGCCGCGCGCCGCCGATCCACCGACCTTGCGCCCAACGACTTGGCGGACGCACACACACCTCTGACTAGCGCGCGTAGGGAGCCTATGTTAGGATTCCCAGCAAAAGGCGATAGCCAATTCCAAGGTGGATGTCCGTGTCTACTTCACGCCATTCGAGTTCGGCCAGCGAAGAGAATGCACTTCCAAACATCCTGCTGATCACCAGCGACCAGCAGCATTACACAACCCTTGGCGTGACCAATCCCCAGATCCAGACGCCCGCACTGGACCGGCTCGCCCGCGAAGGCGTCCGCTTCGACCGCGCATACTGCAACAATCCCGTCTGCTCGCCCTCGCGCGCTTCGATCATTACCGGCCAATACCCAGCCTGGCATGGCTGCTGGACCATCGGCGTCAAGCTGGCGGAAGATGTCCCCACCGTCGGCGACATGCTGCACGCCAACGGCTACGACACCGCGCTGATCGGCAAGGCCCACTTCCAGCCTCTTGCCTCGCGCCCGGAGCAAACCTCCCTCGAATGCCAGCCCACCCTGCGCGACCTCGACTTCTGGCGAAACTTTCAGGGCCCGTGGTACGGCTTTCAACATGTCGAAGTCGCCCGTAACCACGCCGACGAAGCCCACGCCGGCCAGCACTACGGCATCTGGATGGAGGAAAACGGCCTGCCCGACTGGCAGGACTTCTTCCAGGCCTGGCCGCCCGACCCCAGCGCGCCCAAACGCGAACACGCCTGGGACCTGCCCGAGGCGTGCCACTACTCCGTCTGGACCGCTGAACGCACCATCGCCGCAATCGAGCGCAGCGTCGACGACGACAAGCCCTTCTTCCTCTGGAGCAGCTTCCACGATCCACATCCGCCTTATCTCGTGCCCGAACCGTGGGCCTCCATGTATGATCCCGCTGCCATGCAGCCGGGCAGCCTCGAACCGGGCGAACTCGACGCGATGCCGCCCCACTTCGCCAAAACGCAGCAACGCAATCCGGACTTCTCCGCCTGGCAGGAATCGGGCTATGGCAATCATGGCTTCAACAGCCATCTGATCGAGCCGGATGCCTTGCGCAAAAACATGGCCGTCTACTACGGCATGGTCAGCCTGATGGACCGCGAGATCGGACGCATTCTCGACAGATTGGACCAGCTGGGCATCGCCGACAATACACTCATTGTCTTCAGCACCGACCACGGCCATTTTCTCGGCCAGCACGGGCTGATCGCCAAGGGGGCCTTCCACTACGAAGATCTGATCCGCCTGCCATTTCTCGTGCGCTGGCCCGGTCGAGTCCCCGCCGGCGCGGTCAACAACTCGCTCCAATCTCTTGTCGACCTCGCGCCCACCTTCCTCCATGCGGCCGGCATCGACATCCCCGGCCAGATGCAGGGCGCCGACCAGCTCCCCGTCTGGACCGGCGCGGCAGACAGCGCGCGCGACCATGTGCTGGTCGAGAACCGCCACCAGCCCACCGCGCTGCACCTGCGCACCTTGGTCGATGACCGCTACAAACTGACCCTCTACCGGGGGCACTCATACGGCGAGCTGTTCGACCTGCAGGAGGATCCCGAAGAGCGCCGCAACCGCTGGGATGACCCCGCATGCGCCCACATCAAAGCAAGACTCCTGCACCGTTTTGCGCAGGCCGAGATGGAGAGGGAGCCAACCCGTTTCGAACGTATCGCCGGCGCCTGAACACTACGAGTGCCGGGCGCATCTTGCGTTACAATTATACCCATATCCATCACCTCAAACACCAACTTACGGAGTAAACAATGAACCTTGAACACGTCGCAATCAACGTACCCAACGTCCGCGAACAGGCGCAGTGGTGGCAGGAGCACCTCGGAATGCGTATCGTCTCCTCCGGCGATGTTCCCCCTTACATGAACTTTGTCTACGACGACAACGGCAGCATGGTGGAACTGTACAGCAATGAGGAATTCGAGCACATCGACTTCGCCCAGGTCAACGCCTTCAACCTTCACTTTGCCTTCAGCGTGGACGACATTGAGAGCGAACGCGAGCGCCTGATCCAGGCCGGCGCCGCGCCCGACGGCGAAATCAACGATACCCCCTCCGGCGACAAGCTTTGCTTCCTGCGCGATCCCTGGCAGGTGACGGTGCAGCTCGTCCAGCGCCAAACACCCATGGTCTAGACAGCAATCTGTGGCCAGTGTCCGCGGCCGGCCGCTGGCCCCGGCAGTTGGAGCCCCAAAGATGCCAACCCCAGTCAAGATGCCCCAACTGGGCGAAACCGTGTTCGAAGGGACGGTCGCCCGCTGGCTCAAGCAGCCCGGCGAAACGGTGGAACGGCAGGAACCCCTGCTGGACATCACCACCGACAAGATCGACACCGAAGTGCCCGCCCCCGCCGCCGGAGTACTGCTGAAAGTCCTGGCGGCGGAAGGAACAACGGTTCAGGTTGGCTCCGTCATCGCTTACATTGGCGACCAGGGAGAAGAGAAAGACATTCCGGAGTCCTACCAGGAGGCCGGCGAGACTTTGGAAAACGCAAAGGGTCCTGAAGCAGTCTCGCCTCAACCCGCCGCCACTGCCCCAACCGACGCGGCGCCTGCCCCAAGGCCGGAGGGGCGCGCCTTCGTCAGCCCTGTCGTCGCCCGCATCAGCGCCGAACACAACATCGACCTCGCCGACGTTCAGGGCAGCGGGCACCAGGGCCGCGTCACCAAGCAGGACCTGCTGGCCTTTATCGACGCCCGCAATCGACAGCCGCCCGCAGCGCATCTTGCTTCCGGCGCCGCTGCCGACGAGGACGAGATTCTCCAACCCCTCTCCAACATGCGGCGCATGATCGCCGAACACATGAGCCGCAGCGTACGCGCCAGCCCCCACGTGGTGACCATCTTCGAGGCCGATATGACCGCCGTCGTGCGCCACAGGGCGGCCCGCAAAGCGGCGCTCGCGCAGAAGGGAATCGGCCTCTCCTTCACCCCTTACTTCGTGGCCGCGGTCGCAGCCGCTCTGCGCGACAACCCAACAGTAAACAGCCGCTGGACCGACGCGGGGCTGATGCTGAGCCAGCGTATCCACGTCGGCGTCGCCGCAGCCGTGCCCGACGGGCTGGTCGTGCCCGTCATCCGCGATGCCGACGAACTCAATCTGCTTGGGCTGGCGCGCGCGGTCAACGATCTGGCCGAGCGGGCCCGCCGCGGCGAACTGTCTCCCGATGAAGTGCGCGGGGGCACCTTTACCGTCACCAACCATGGGACGAACGGCAGCCTCGCTGGCACGCCGATCATCAACCAACCGCAGGCCGCCATCCTGGGTGTCGGCAAAATCAGCAAACGCGCAGTCGTCAACAGCGGCGCCAAAACCGACGGCGCGCCCGCCGACCCGCTTCTGCCCAGCCCGGACGACTCGATCTCCATCCGCCCGATGTGCTACCTGAGCCTGGCCTTCGACCATCGTATCCTAGATGGTCTCGCCGCCGATACCTTCCTGTCCGATGTCGTGAACCGGCTGCAAAACTGGGCCGCATAACAGCAACAGTCAACCATTCAGCAATCTGCAGTGACCAGTGTTCCACAGCCACTGGCAACTGGCTTAAGCGGAGGAATTCGTGGCAAGCAACTACGACTATGATCTGATCGTCATCGGCTCCGGACCGGGCGGCTATGTCGCTGCAATCCGCGCCGCGCAGTTGAACCTGAAAACCGCCCTCATTGAGCGGGAACATCTGGGCGGCGTCTGCCTGAACTGGGGCTGCATCCCCAAAAAGGCGCTGATCAAAAGCGCCGAAGTACTCGACACATTGCAGCACGCGCAGGATTTCGGTCTCACCTTTGACAACTTGCAGGTGGACTATGGCGCGGCCGTGGACCGCTCTCTGCAGATCGTCAACCGGCAGACAAAGGGCGTCGGGTTCCTGATGAGAAAGAACAACATTGATGTCATCGAAGGGCATGCCCGCTTCACCGACGCGCACACCGTACAGGTCGGCGCCGGGCCGCTCAACCCCGACGGCGAACCGCGCGGCGTGACGGCCGCCAGCTTTGTGGTCGCCACCGGCGCCCGCGCCAAGGACCTGCCCGGCGTCGAAGCGGACGGCGAGCGCATCCTGCAATACCGCCATGCCATTCGACTGGACGAGGTCCCCGAGTCGCTGCTGGTCGTGGGCGCCGGGCCCATTGGCATGGAGCTGAGCCACATCTACGCCACCTACGGCGCACAGGTCACCATCGTTGAAATGCTGGACCAGGCCCTGCCTCTGGAGGATACCGACGTGGCGCAGGAGGTGGAGCGGGCCTTCCAGAAACGGGGCATCAAGGTGCTGACATCGAGCCGCACGGAAGGCTTTGATATCGGCGAACGGTCGGTCACGGTAACGGTCAAAAACCTGAACGACGGCAGCGACCAGAAAATCGAAGTCGAAAAAGCGCTGCTGGCAATAGGAATCTCGCCCAATACCGAGGACGTCGGCCTCGACGCCGCCGGCGCCGCCCGCAATCAGGAGGGCTACCTCGAGATCGACGAGTACATGCGCACCAGCCGCAAAAACATCTACGCCATCGGCGACTGCACCGGCAAAATGCCGCTGGCGCACGTGGCCAGCGCGCAGGCAATCGTCGCCGCCGAACACGCTGCCGGGCACGCCGCCGCGCCGATTCCGGCCGGACGGTACATCTTCATGCCCCGCTGCACATTCTGCGTACCCCAGGTCGCCAGCCTCGGCATGACCGAAGCCCAGGCCGAGAAGGCCGGTTACCCCGTCAATGTGGGCAAGTTTCCCTTCATGCCCAACGGTTCCGCGCAGGCGCAGGGCGTGCGCGGCGGCTTTGTCAAGATCATCGCCGACCAGCGATACGGCGAGATCCTCGGCGCGCACATCGTCGGCCCCAACGCCACCGAGCTGCTGCCCGAACTCTCCCTGGCCCAGATGATGGAGCTTACGCCCACCGAGATCGCGCACAACGTGCATGCCCACCCGACCCTGGCCGAAGTGGTCATGGAGGCCGCCCACGGCGTTGAGGGGCAGCCCATTCATATGTAATGGCAGATGTGTAACCGATCCGATCAACACCCGCCGCTTGCGACAGACGCAAATCGAAAACGGGCCGCGCTGGCCGGGATCTGCCGGCGGCACGGCGTCGCCATCCTCTACAGTTTCGGCAGCCTTGCCAGGGAGACGCTGGCATGGTTGGACAACCCGGAGGCCGTCCTTGCCCCCGGGCCCTCCGATGTGGACCTGGGCGCGAAACCGCTGCCGGGCGCAGACTTCAACTGGAAAACTGAGGTGGCGCTGGCGCACGCCCTGGAAGATCTGCTCGGCGTGAACCGCGTCGACCTTGTCAACCTCGACAACGCCAGCCCCTTTCTGGCCGCCGAAGCCGTTCACGGCGAACGGCTCTACGCCGAAAATCAGTACGCGGCCGACAACTATGACCTCTACATCCTGCGGCAGGAGGGCGATCTTGCTTTTCTTGAGGAGGCGCGCGCCCGCCTGATCCTCGGTCTGCCCAAATGACCCCGTCCATCCTCTCCCGACGCGTCATTGTCGAGCGGCTGGCATTGTTCGATCAGATGATCAGGCAGATCGAACAGTTGCCCCTGCACGATGAAGACGCCTTCTTTGCCGACAGCCGCAATGTCCACACAGCCGAGTCCTGTCTGCGCCGTGCTTTGGAAGCGCTATTTGATGTCGGACGCCATCTTCTGGCCAAGGCGTTTGGCATTCCTTCAGCATCCTACAGGGAAACCGCTGCTCGACTGGCGGAACGGGACGTCCTTGACAAAGACGAAGGAAAGACCTTAACGCAGATGGCAGGCTACCGAAACCGGTTGACCCAACTCTACCATGAAGTCAGCCCGGCAGAACTTTATCAAGTATGCGTCGAGGATTTGGGCGATCTGGCGTCCATGCGCTCGGCCTTTCAGCGTTGGATCCGGGCCAACCCGCACAGGATCGACCATCCCCTGACAGATGCCGATGGACAAGACTGAACACCCCGTTGTTCCCCTCGACATTACCGTCCGCTTCGCCGAAACGGATCAGATGGGCGTCGTCCACCACAGTGAGTATGTCGTCTGGTTCGAAGTCGGGCGCATCGCGTGGATGGAAGCGGCCGGGATGCCCTATACCGAGATCGCCGGCGCCGGCTACAACTTCGCCGTAACCGACCTCCAGTGCCGCTACCGCAACGCAATCCGCTTCGGCGACGCCGTCCAGGTCGTCACGCGGCTGGCGTGGCTGCGCAGCCGCCAGCTCGAGTTCGTGTACGAGATACGCGACCCGCGCACCGGCGCCGTCTACGCCGACGGCCGCACGCGGCACACTTGCATCGACGACGACGGTCGCATGACGCGTGTGCCGGAGTGGATTGCGGATCGGCTGGTGGGAATCGCCAGGGAGTGAAGTGTATGCGAAATCGTTGGACAGCGCCGCGCCGGGGCTCTACAGAACGCAGGAAGGGCGCTCACCTGGCCGGTCAACAGCGGTTCTACGCATCGGCCAACTCCTCCGGAGCCCCCTCCCCCTCGGCCTCCAGGGGCGGCAACTCATCCAGACTGGTCAAGCCGAAATGCTGCATGAACTGATCGGTGATCGCGTAACGGATTGGCCGGCCGGGCCCTTCAAGGCGGTCGAACTCCTCCACCAGGCCCTGTTGAACGAGCGTGCGCAGCACGCCTGAACAATCGACCCCGCGCACCGCTTCCACCTGCGCCCGCGTCACCGGATGGAGGTAGGCGATGATGGCCAGGGTCTCAAGGGCCGGCGCGCTGAACTGAACCCTCAGATCCAGTTCGAGGAACGCCTCCACCACCAGAGAGGCCGCGGGGTTGGTTACGAGGAGCACGCGACCGTCGCGGCGCTGTAGGCGCAGCCCCCGATTCTCCTCCTCATAGTCCTCCTGCAAGGCGTCCAGCGCCTTGGTCACCTCTACCTCAGGGAAGCCCGACGCCTGCGCAAGCTGCGCCGGCGACACCGGCTCTCCCGCTACGAATAGCAGGCTCTCCAAAAGGGCGCTCAACTTCACGCTTCCCACTCATCCTCAAATGGGAGATGACGCATTCGCACATCCAGCTTGCCAAGCCGCAGCCCCATATCCTCTTCTATGATTTGCCGAGTCGACTCCACCACCTCGTCCGTCTTCATCGGCACGTCGATGTCGGGCGCGGTCTCGACCTCCAGTTCAATGTCAACCGCATTGCCGCGGGATTTCACATCCGGAAGCACCGTAATCACATCGGCAAGCTGGTCCAGGTGCCACGACAGCCGGCGCGCGATACTGTCAGTATCCAGCTCCACAGAGCTGCCCTTCATCGTCTTCATACGCACCCCGCGCTGCCGGTGGGGCCACAGCTCCAACCACAGCAGGCTGCCAAAAATGAGCACCGCGACGGTGCCCGCCGCAACCTGGCCGATCAGGAAATTCATGCTGTTTGCCTGTTGCTGCACGCGCAGAAAGTCCCGGGCCATTGACAGACTTCCCAAGACCGTAGTCAGGGCCTTATCCGGATAGACCGTCGTATAGCCTACGGCTGCCAGCAATATCAGCCAAAGCGCAACAACGACGATGCGATTGAATACATTTATCACGTTCGGTCTCGAGCCTGAACCCCGCTTCTGGTTCCCATCTGTCCGTTTACCGGATTGCCGTCAACGGACGGGCGTCAGCCATCTCCCGAATTCAAGCGCTGCATTGGAAATTCCCGCCCTTCGATTATACATCACAGCACATAGCGCCGCGAAGCAAAATGCTCAACGTCAGGGCGATTGCATCTAAATTGGGTCAGAACATCGAAATGCAGCCGAATACTCTTCCAGGTCGGGGTAAGACACAGGGAAATGTACGAAAGATGGCACGTAGACGGAGAATTTAACTTATCTCGCCGACTGAGGGCC
>JAJDZJ010000159.1 GCA_022824685.1 Caldilineaceae bacterium | reverse complement strand
CACCGGCCGTCAGGCGTCGAAATCATTTGGATTTCCCGTCTACGTGCCACTAATCGAACACTTCTCATGTCTGATCCCGAACTGGAGGGGAATTCTGAAGTATTTCGATGCTTTGACCCAATTTAGATGCAATTGCCCTGCGGCGAGGGTGGCGGGAGGGGATGCGCCGCGGGGCAGACACAAGGTGGATGGAAGGGAGGGGGCTACGGATTGAGCAGGCGTATCAGGTCGTCGTGGATGGCGCCGCCGGTGGCGATGACGCCGCTGCCGTACAGGGGGTCGCCGCCCTGCCAGTCGGTGATGCGGCCGCCGGCGCCGTTGATGATGGGGACAAGCGCGGCCCGATCCCAGAAGTTCATGACAGGATCGGTCATGATGTCGGCGCCGCCCACGGCGACGAGGTAGTAGCCGTGACAGTCGCCCCAGGTATGGTAGCGGGCGGCGCGCCGGGCGACCGCATCGAAGGCGGCGCCGTTTTGGAAGTTGGCAACGTTGTAGTGACTGGTTGTAAGAAGCACGGCCTCTTCTATGCTGGGGCACTGTCTCACGCGCACGACTTCGCCGTTGAGCCAGGCGGTTTGACCGTCGCCGACGAGAAGGTCCTGGACGATCGGTTGGTGGATTGCGCCCAGGAGGGCCGATTGCTCGTGGAGCAGCGCGATCAGGGTGCCGAACAGGTAGCCGTGGCTGATGAAGTTCTTGGTGCCGTCGATGGGGTCAAGCACCCACTGGAAGGGCGCGTCGGGCTGATGATGGCCATATTCCTCGCCGAGAATGCCGTGGGAGGGATAGTGTTTGCAGATCAGCTCGCGCATGCGTTCTTCGGCCTGGCGGTCGGCAATTGTGACCGGCGTCTCGTCGGTCTTGCTGTCTACGGTGTATCCGCTGCGGAAATAACGGCGGATGATCGCCCCGCTCTCGTCGGCCAGGAAGCGGATAAACTCTTTGAGCGCTCTGTCTTCGGAAGGGGAAAGGACTGGTCTGGGCATAGCGGATCACCTGCTGTTAGAGTATAGTAGCTGTTGGGCGGCGGCCGGTTGCGGTGGGGCGGACGCCTTCCGGAATTCAGATATGATAGCTTCTTTCCGGCGGATGGCGAAAAGTTGAAGGCAGCGCCGCCCGTGAGAAAACGATCGGAGGAAAGTGATGTCCGTTCTCGATAAGTTCAGACTTGATGGCCGGGTCGCGCTCGTCACCGGAGGCAATCGCGGCCTGGGCAGGCAGATGGCGCAGGCGCTGGCGGAGGCCGGCGCAGCGGTGGCGCTGACGAGCAGGGACCAGGAGCGGGCCGACCAGGCCGCGCAGGAGGTCGCGCAGTCGGTGACAGGCGCGACTGCGGCCGGTTACGCCTGCGAAGTCAGCAGCTACGAGCAGAGTGCCCAGGTGGTGGAGAGAACGATCGCGGATTTGGGCGGGCTGCACGTAGTCGTCAACAACGCCGGCATCAACATACGGGGGCCGATCGACGAGTTGGCGCCGGAGGCGTTCCAGCAGGTAATCGACACGAACGTGACCGGAGTCTGGAACATGTGCCGGGCGGCGGCGCCCCATTTGAAGGCGCAGAGGTACGGTCGGGTGATCAACGTGGGGTCGACGCTTTCGATCATCGCATTGCCTGAGCGGACGCCGTATGCGTCGAGCAAGGGGGCGGTTTTGCAGATGACCCGCGTGCTGGCGCTGGAGTGGGCGCAGTACGGGATTACGGTCAACGCAATGCTGCCGGGCCCGTTTTCCACGGAGATGAACCTCGCCCTGGAGCAGGATCCGGAGAAGTACAGGGAGTTTATCGCGAGGATCCCGCTGGGGAGATGGGGAGATCTGGATGAAATCGGCGGGTTGGCCGTTTTCCTGGCCAGCGACGCGTCCAGTTTTGTTACCGGCGCGGGCATGACTGTGGACGGCGGCTGGACGGCGCATTAGGGAACTGCAGTGGTCAGAACTGCAGTGGTCAGGGGTCAGGGGTCAGTGGTCAGGGGTCAGTGGTCAATTTTCGGTGGGCAGTGGGCAGTGGTCAAGGGATGGCCGGGTGGTGATTGGTCTTGCTCGCGACGGCAAGGGACAGAATTTGGATTTGACGGGCCGTTTTGATGGACCTGAAGGGAAGGGCAGATTGTGAAGATTAGATCTATTTCGACGTTGATCGTGCATGTCAATCACAGGGGCGATTGGGTGCATGTTGTGGTGGAGACCGATGCAGGGATTGCCGGTGTGGGGGAGGCGAGCCACAACAGCAATGATGCGCTCTGCGTTGCTGCGGTAGAGCAGTTTGACCGGCAGCTTCGGGGCGAGGACCCGCGGCAGATTGCCCGCATCCGCCAGATGCTGCGCAAGAAGGACGGTGGCCGCGTCTACAATACGGCGTTAAGCGGGCTGGAACAGGCGTTGTGGGATGTCCTGGGGCAGTCGCTTGGCGCGCCGCTGCATGCGCTGTTTGGCGGGGCGGTGCGGGAGCGCATCCGGCTCTACGCCAATATCAATCGCCATGTGGTTGACCGCTCGCCGGAGGGATTTGCGCGGGCGGCGCGGCAGGCGGCGGACGAAGGCTTTACTGCGATCAAGATGGCTCCATTCGACGAGCTGCGCCATCCGTACTGCTATCGAACCGGGCCGCTGGCGGACTGGCGGCCGGGGGTCGAGCGTGTGCGCGCGACGCGTAAGGCGATTGGCGACGAGATCGAATTGGCGGTTGACTGCCACAGCCGGATGGAGGTCTCGGAGGCGGTTGTGGTGGGACGGGAGCTGGCGGACGTGAATCTCTTCTGGTATGAGGAACCGGTGGCGCACACGGACGTTGAAGGGCTGGCGGCGGTGGCGGGCCTCGTTCCGCAGCCCATTGCATCGGCGGAGAGCGTCTACGGCGTGGAGGGGTTTCGACCGTTTACGGCAGATCGTTGCGTTGACGTGATCATGCCGGATGTGAAACATTGCGGCGGCATCCTGGAGTTGAACGAGATCGCGGCGACGGCGCGTTTGAGGCAGGTTCTGGTTGCGCCTCACAATCCGGCCGGACCGCTTTCGACGGCTGCCACCGCGCAGGCGGCTGCTTCGTGGCCTAATTTCTACATTCTGGAATATGCCTGGGGCGAGGTGGATTGGCGGGCTGAACTGCTGTCGCCGCCGGAGCGGATTGAGGATGGCCACCTGGTATTGTCGCAGGAGCCGGGTTTGGGTCACAGGCTGAATCAAGGCACGGTGGAGACGCATCGGGTGTCGAGCGCGGCCGCTACGGACTCTTCCAAGGTGCGATTTGGGTAGGTTTTCTGTACAGCCAATGTCGCTCTCAAATGGAACCCAGAATTTGCGTTTCGCGCAGGCTAAGGCCGTGCTCCTGAACGCTCGCCGATGCGAATTGTCGTTGTTTCAAGTTGAAATTGCACTAGGAAGGATGTAAGTTGGTCTTGATGTGACTACGCGAAGGGAGTTTTCCACCTACTGTCGCAGAACAGGTCCCCTGGAAAAACTGCCCGACAGGAGGTGCTGGGGCGAGGCGTGTGACGGGTATATGGACGAACAGGGGAGATGGGTGGGAGATCGAAGTAAAGCTTGCCAGCAGTCGAGAAGCGCGCAGAGCGGTCGTATCGCAAGTACTCGTCTATGCTGTCAAGAAGTTGCAAAAACGATTCAACGTTTTCCCCCCGCAACCGGATGACTACCCGCTTCGCCTCGTCGAACTCCTCCCGCAAAATGGTGGCAAGGCCCTGCCGCTCCGCCCGCACCGAGAAAGCCATGACCTGCTGACCCCCCTTTCAAAATATGACAAATGCGAGCTCTAACCGACCCTGCCAGGACAGAAAAGATGCTCTTGCCGTTCATCGCGTCTCTACGCCCCCTTTCGCGGATTAAAAGCGGTTTAGCTGTACTCTGTGTCATTCCGCTGATTGACCAGGTATTGCATGCGGCGATCCCGGCTCAGGCAAACTTCAACGAGTCCTGATCGCCTAACCGAAGAATCACGATATAAACCCACTCCAGTGACGCAGTGCAATACTGAACGGCGTCTCAAGCCAGGTAGTGAATCGCGGCGCAACAGTTTCGACATCCCCATTCCACGTGAAGGTAAACGAATCTACAGTGCAACTATGGAAGTCGGGGTCGGCCGGCTCTTGGGAAGCTCCCTTTCTGACTCTGTCGACTTGCGCAAAAGCAGTCGCGGCCATGATCCCGGTTAGCTGCCGGCCTACATGATGAAGGGAGACAACAAATATAAGACGCGGCACTCGAGACTGGTCTTCCGGGTTGATGGAAAATTTGATAAAGAACCTGTCTTCATTCAAGTTGGCCCAATGACTGGCATCCCTCGCAGTTTGAACCACCTGGGCCCGATACCAGTGTTCTCTGTCTCCTGGACCGCCCGCATCTATTACGCACTCTACAGCAAGGCCAGCTTCACTAAGCTGCTGACGGATCGGATCGGCTTGAGATTCCAGATATGTTTTGGCTCTGTCCCGAAGGGAAGAAGCGACACGGTTGACCGAGCGCAACTGAGATAATCTTTCCTGTTGCTGCCGCTTGATCTGCCCGGTGAAATGATCCAGAACCTGACTGACCATGCCGGAGTCTGTGACGGGCTCAGGCTCGCCCACTGCCTCCAGGATCATCTGTCTTTCCGATCGAACGATGAACTGTACGAACGGATTGAGATCGCCGGCGTCAGCAAACTCTAAACACTCAATATACTGATTTCGATCGTCCCGCGTGACAACGATGGGCAAATACCCTTCTCTCGCCAGATGCCAGGTCAGCAGCGCTCGCGCAACCCTTCCGTTTCCATCTTGAAACGGGTGGATTTGTGTGAATCGATGATGCAACCAGGCTGCGATCAGGAGCTTGTGATAGCTGTCGCTTGCCGCGTCGAATTCGTGATAAATATTGACCAGATTATCGATCTCGCTTTCTACCTGGTCAGGAGGACAGTACTCGTGAATCTTCCCATCAGGCCGGGTTGGATTGTAGGGTTGCTTCTTGAAACCGCCCTTGTCCAGTTCGGTCTCGAAGACACGACCGAACTGATCAACAGCGCTGTAAATAGCCTGGTTTCGAGTCAATAGTTGGTGGAGTTCTCTGATGTAGTGCCCAGAAAGCGGTCTCGCTTGCCTGATGGATTCAGTCACAAATTCTGCCGACTCCTGATGATCCTTCAAGACTTTGACGATATCCTGAGGATCGCCGTCAGTGGCAGTACGATCAATCAGATCTGCGATGAGGCCGTGTTCTACGAGGGTTTGGGTTGTACCGCGGTCAATATTGTATATTCCTTCGATGATTCCTGTTTCAATCGCCCAGCGACGGTCCAGGCGCTCCAGAAAGTCCCTGTAAGCGTCGGGATTTGAATTCTCGCGTTGTTTACGAAAACTCAGCCATTGCCGATGAAGCGAGTCTATCTCCTGAAAGTCCAAATTGGACGTATGTTTGCTGAGGCCATCTAAAGGCTTCCACTTGTATGCTGGCATAGTTCAGACTTCCCTATCTACACGACTCCACTTGCCCAGTTCACGCCATGGCACGCCGCCGCAGAACCACCGGTTTACCCAACCCTCCATGCCCCCCTCACCGTAACCCGCCCCTACCCAACCTCAACTCCCCGGCCTCGGCTTCAAGATTCTCCGGTATCAGTTCTGCAAGGTCCTGTATCCCATGGCCCTCCAACGCCGCTTCGGCCGCCAGCACGCCCTCCCTTTGACACTCCTTGCACTTCGTTTTAACAACCGTCTTTTATGAACGCAAGTCCTGTGACATAATCGATAAGGACAGCGGCTCCCCACTGTCCGTAACGCAAACACTTAACATCCTCCTTTCCAATCCCGTTTCCCACACTCACCTGCTGGCAACGGCGAACAGTCTTCCAAATGAAAACCTTCTTTAGACAATGGAGACTGCCGAAAAAACCAAGGAAGTTCCTCACAAAGCCCAGCTTTTGGCCGGCGATAGTTTTGGGAACAGTTGCGATCCTGTTCGCTATCAACATGGGCGCCGCCATCGCGCCCATGTTTGAACCCATTGAGTACGACCCGACCCCGACTTGGCCGCCGCTATCCCCCTCGCACCCAATGGCAACGCCAACCCACTACCCCATGTTGCAGCCAACCCCGGAACCGACAGATGAAGTCAGCGAATAGGAGTCGGCGGATGGTCAAAGACGTTGAGGCCTGTCCCGGTCAGCGGCAGTCTGCGCTTGACGTGCCGTGACCAATGGCTGATAGGGATCTGCCCTCTGTCCATGCTACGAACCCGGTAGGAGTAAGTCATGCCTTCGAGTAGGTCGGTCTCTTCAAAGCGGGGCTCGAAAACAACGTAGAAATCCTGCGAGGAAACGGTATTGATACCCTGGAAGTAGATGCTTCTAATTGAGGTAACTTCGTATACGGGCGCACGGCCTACCCAGGTAAGAACGTTTGCCTCCTTGTTCTCTTTAGTCGATCCGAAGGTAGGCCGGTCGATGTTTCGCCGAGGTCGGCGGAAAGCCTACGACGAAGTGAAACAGCAGGAGCAAGGCCACGGCCAGGAAAATGTAGCGCTTACCCTTGATACGCCTATGAAAGGGAGGCTTGCGCGGGGTAGGATAACGCGGAAGACTTTTGCCTACGATTTCCCCCTTCGAGTTCAACTGCCGAACGTCCAAGGCAAATCCAGCTTAACGTTCTCTTACGCTGGAGCCAAATTGAAAATCACCATCAAGGAGCCATGCAGAAACTTCTAGTGAAGTATACTACACTTTCTATTGTGGAGGGTCTGGCGGCAAAGGAAACATTCCATGCTCAGGCTAACCACCCTTCTGCAACACCCCTTTACTTTCTTCGAGGAGGGGCTTTCCTCTCGCATCACAACCATGCGCTCCTATGATTTCGTTTTGAATACGAATTGCATCTTCTCTCGTTACAGGTTTCGCCCTTTTCTGCCGACCGTTGTCTCTTCTTGAAATATTCAATGCCCTTAGCCTCTTAATAGCAACAGGGCTCTGGCTGGTTGGAAACCATCCATTTGAATCGCGAATCTCAGGAATATCAGAGGTATCAATTTGCTCGTCAGGCATCTCTTCTAACCTCTTGAGCATCGCGCGTTGCTGCTCTATTCGTTCAGTGCTCTTCTTCTTCCCATCTCCTTTCGTGAGGAGTCGCTTTGCGAGCGCTAAAGGTAGGACCTCTTTCTCCTCAGGGCGATTGCATCTAAATTGGGTCAGAACATCGAAATGCAGCCGAATACTCTTCCAGGTCGGGGTAAGACACAGGGAAATGTACGAAAGATGGCACGTAGACGGAGAATTTAACTTATCTCGCCGACTGAGGGCC
>JAJDZJ010000210.1 GCA_022824685.1 Caldilineaceae bacterium | reverse complement strand
GGCCCTCAGTCGGCGAGATAAGTTAAATTCTCCGTCTACGTGCCATCTTTCGTACATTTCCCTGTGTCTTACCCCGACCTGGAAGAGTATTCGGCTGCATTTCGATGTTCTGACCCAATTTAGATGCAATCGCCCTGCCAGCAGACGAACGCAAAGGTCCAGCCAAATGCCCAAGCGCACGGACATTTCCTCGATTCTGATCATCGGTTCCGGCCCGATTGTCATCGGCCAGGCCTGCGAGTTTGACTATTCGGGCGCGCAGGCGTGCAAGGCGCTGAGGGCGGAGGGGTACCGCGTTGTTCTCGTCAACTCCAATCCGGCGACGATAATGACCGACCCGGAGATGGCTGACGCCACCTACGTGGAGCCCCTCACGGTCGACCTGTTGGAGAAGATCATCGCGGAGGAGCGGCCGGACGCGCTGCTGCCGACGGTGGGCGGACAGACCGGGCTCAACCTGGCGGTGGCGCTGGCGGAGCAGGGCATTCTGGAACGGCACGGGGTGGAGCTGATCGGCGCGAACCTGCGCGCGATGCAGGTGGCGGAGGATCGCGACCTGTTCAAGCGGGCGATGACGGAGGTGGGGCTGGAATCGCCGCGCAGCCGCATTGCGCATACGCTCGAGGAGGCGCGCGAGATCTTCGAGACCGTGATTGGGCGCTTCCCCATTTTCATCCGTCCCAGCTTTACGTTGGGCGGCAGCGGCGCGGGCACCGTCTTCACGCAGGAGGAGTTCGACGACAAAGTGGAATGGGGGCTGCGCGAGAGCCCGGTGAACACGGTTCTGGTGGAGGAGTCGCTGATCGGGTGGAAGGAGTATGAACTGGAGGTGATGCGGGACCGCGCCGACAATTTTGTCGTGGTCTGCTCGATTGAGAACCTGGACCCGATGGGCGTCCACACCGGCGACAGCATCACGGTGGCGCCGTCGCAGACGCTGACGGACAAGGAGTACCAGCGGCTGCGGGACCAGGCGCGGCTGGTGATGCGGGCGGTGGGCGTGGAGACGGGCGGCAGCAACGTACAGTTCGCGGTCGATCCTGATTCGGGGCGGGTGGTTATTATCGAAATGAACCCGCGTGTTTCGCGTTCGAGCGCGCTGGCGTCGAAGGCGACCGGATTCCCGATCGCCAAGCTGGCGGCCAAGCTGGCTGTTGGCTATACGCTGGATGAACTCAAGAATGACATCACGCAAGAGACGGTGGCGGCGTTCGAGCCTTCGATCGACTACGTGGTAGTCAAGATCCCGCGCTGGGCGTTCGAGAAGTTCCCCGGCGTGGACCGGGAGCTGGGGCCGCAGATGAAGTCGGTGGGCGAGGTGATGGCGATTGGGCGCACCTTCAAGGAGGCGCTGCAGAAGGGCGTACGCAGCCTTGAGATCGGGCGCGACGGGCTGGGGCCCTTGCCCCGCGACAGCAGTGGTCGGCTGAAGGGATATGCGCCTGATACAGAGGCCGCGGACCTGCTGCGCGTCCCCAACCGGGACCGGCTATTTGCCGTTTTTGAGCGTCTGCTGGAGGCGGAGCGGGGTGTTGCGGGCGGAGACGACGCGGAAGAGGGACAGACCGGCGAGGCGGCGTTGCGGGCCTGTTCCGAGATTTACGATCCCTGGTTTGTGGCGCAAATGCAGGAGATTGCCCGCTTCCAGGTTTCCATCGAGAGGCAGGGCGATCTGGATGCGTGGACGCTGCGGCGGGCCAAGCGGATGGGATTCAGCGATGCGCAGCTGGCCCGCATCGTCAACGAAGCAGCGGCGAGCGGGGAGAGTGAGGAGGCCGCCCGTGCCGCGCAGTTGAGCGAGGCGGACGTGCGCGGCCTGCGCCAGCGTATGGGCGTTGCGCCGACCTATCATCAGGTGGACACCTGCGCCGCAGAGTTTGCGGCGTACACGCCCTATCTTTACAGCAGCTATGAGAGCGAGGGCGAGGCGCCGCCGACAACGCGTGACAAGGTGATCATTCTGGGCGGCGGGCCCAACCGCATCGGCCAGGGAATCGAGTTCGACTACTGCTGCTGCCATGCAAGCTTCGCGCTGCAGGAGATGGGCTACGAGACGGTGATGATCAACTGCAACCCGGAGACGGTCAGCACCGACTATGATACGAGCGACCGGCTCTATTTTGAGCCGCTGTTCCTGGAGGATGTGCTGCACATCTATCAGCGGGAGGCGGAGGGCGGAGCGCGCGTGCGGGCGCTGGTCCAGTATGGGGGGCAGACGCCGTTGAACCTGGCGGCGGGGCTGCAGGCCGCGGGCGTACCCATCCTCGGCACGCAGCCGGAGGCGATTGAGCTGGCGGAGGATCGCGAGAGGTTCAGCGCGTTGCTGGAGGAGCTGGACATTCCCGCTCCGGCCAACGGAATCGCGGACAGCACTGAGCAGGCGCTGTCGATCGCGGCCCGCATCGGCTATCCGCTGGTGGTGCGTCCTTCATACGTGCTGGGCGGGCGGGCGATGGCGATCGTGGACGACGAGGAGAGCCTGCGCCACTACATGGCCCACGCGGTCGACGTGGACAGGGAGATGACGACCAGCGGCCAGGATGTTGCGATCCTGGTGGACCAGTTTCTGGAGGACGCCTACGAGGTGGATGTTGATGCGATCGCGGATGGCGGGCGGGTGGTGATCGGCGGCATCCTGCAGCATATCGAAGAGGCAGGCATCCACAGCGGAGACAGCGCGTGTGTGCTGCCGCCGTACAAGATCAGCGGCTACCATTTGAGCATCATTCGCGAGTACACGGAGAAGCTGGGGCTGGCGCTGGGTGTGCGCGGACTGATGAACGTGCAGTACGCGATCAAGGATGACGTTGTGTACGTGATCGAGGTGAACCCGCGCGCCAGCCGCACGGTGCCCTTTGTCAGCAAGGCGACGGGTGTTCCCCTGGCAAAGCTGGCGGCGCGGGTGATGGCGGGCAAGTCGCTGGCGGAGGTGGGTTTGGAGGAAGAGCCGGAGGTGCAGGGCTTTTTCGTCAAGGAGGCTGTTCTGCCGTGGAAGAAGCTGAGCGGCGCGGATACGCTGCTGGGGCCGGAGATGCGCTCGACGGGCGAGGTGATGGGCCATGCGCACAACTTCGGCCACGCGTTTGCCAAGAGCCAGTTGGGGGCGGAGTACCGGCTGCCGGTCGACGGCGGCGTGTTGATCACGGTGAACGATTACGACAAGGGCGCGGCGCTCAAGCTGGCGCGCGATTTCAGCCGCATGGGTTTCTCCCTTTACGCGACGGAGGGCACGGCCGCGCTGATCCAGCGTGTGGGCCTGCCGGTGGTCGTTCTGCGCAAGGCGGCGGCTACGGAGGCGGCCGATGACGGCTCGTCCCGCAATCGCCAGAGTCACGGCGCGGGCAACGGCTCCTATACGACGCTGGACGCGATGCAGGACGGCAAGATCGATCTGATCATCAACACGCCGCTTGGGCCGCACAGCCGCGCGGACGGCCAGAAGATCCGGACGCTGGCCACGCGCATGGAGATCCCGTTGATCACGACGCTTTCGGCGGCGCAGGCAGCGGTAAACGGGATCCGCGCGATGATGGCGGCCGAGCTGAACGTGCTCAGCCTGCAGACGCACTATGCGCGGGCGCGGCGTTGAGCTTCGGCTGGCGGCGGGACGCGGTTCAACCTTCTCATCACACATTCCACGTTGGAGAATGTCATGGCCCAGACGGGAAAAACAGGAAAGAGCGTCTACCTGGCGAACCCATACGGTTTTTCAGCCCAGCAGCGGGCGCTGCTGCTGCCGCCGCTCATTGACGCTGTGGCCGCGCTGGGGTTGGATGTGTGGGAGCCGTTTTCGCGCACGGGCGCGAAGATCGACAGAACGAAGCCGGGCTGGGCGTATGACGTGGGTCAGCTTTGCTTGCGGGATGTACGGGAGGCGGACGGGATCTTTGCGGTTGTCAACGGTGTGCCGCCGGACGAGGGGGTGATGATCGAGATGGGGATGGCGATCGCGCTGGGCAAGCCGACGTTTCTGTTCCGGGATGATTTTCGGAGCGTTGCCGACACGGAGGAGTATCCGCTGAATCTGATGTTGTTCACGGGGATGCCGCAGGCCGAGTGGGAGCGGCACTATTACCGGTCGGTGGAGGAGATAGGGGCGGCGGATAAGGCGCTGGCGCGGTGGGCGCGGGGGGATATCTGACCGACCGCAACGCTGGGCATGCTCACAGAAGGAGAATGATTGGAATGGAATGGGTGCTCAAGCGCTCAATCTGGCGGGAGGATAACTGGTACGTAACCCATTGCGAAGACTTGGAGATAGCAAGTCAAGGGGAAACGTTGAAGAGGCGCGAGCAAACTTGGAAGAGGCCGTCCAGTTGTTCTTTGAAGTCGCCTCATTCTCCGAGGTCATGACGTATCTTCCTTGTTTTGGTCCTGTATCGACTCCTGAACTTCAGGGGCAGCCCAAGGGGCGGGTTACATCCACCATCCAGGAATCTCAGAAAATGATGGGTGAGGTTGCTCTGACCTATATCTAGGCTTTGAGCCAGTTCCTTCTCCCCACAGCCCGGCCGAAACAACTCCCCTCAAGATTTGACATCCCTCGCGGCCTCTGCTATATTCGCACGGACAATTGAATAGCTGAACTCTTATCCAGAGAGGCGGAGGGACCGGCCCTGTGAAGCCTCGGCAACCCGGTAACGGAAGATGAAAGGTCTTCTGTGACGTAGGTGCCAATTCCGGCAGATAGATTCTGGAAGATGAGAGGCAGTGGAATGGTCGGCTACCTCTCGTCCGCACGACGCGAGGTATTTTTTTACTTTGAGAAATTCCCTGTATAGCGGGTTGAACAGATATGCGAGTTGAATGCGTATGATTGTGATGAAATTTGGCGGGACCTCTGTTGGCACAACGGAGTCGATTGACAGCGTGGCCGGAATCGTGGCCGCCGCCATTGAAGAGCAGACCCAGGAAACCAGCGCAGAGGAGCACGCCGGCGTACTGGTCGTTGTGAGCGCGATGGGCGGGGTGACCAACACGCTGATCGACGCGGCGCAGGCGGCCGCGGATGGTGACGAGACCCCCTACCGCGACGCGCGCAGCCAGCTGCTGGTGCGGCACCAGGTGGTGGCCGGTCAGCTGATCGAGGACGGGGTTGAACGCGCGGGGTTGGGCAGATTGTTCGACAACCGCCTGCGGGAGTTTGAGCGTCTGTGCCGCAGCATCACTGTGCTGGGCGAGCTGACGCAGCGGGGGCTGGATGTTGTCAGCGGCGTGGGGGAGCGTTTGAGCGCGCCGCTGGTCGCGGCGGTATTGCGGGCGAATGGGGTCAAGGCGCAGTTCGTTGACGCCGGCGAGCTGATCATCACCGATGACCAGTACGGCAGCGCCAATCCGCTGATGGAGGCCACGCCAGACCGTTGCCGGGACCGGCTGCTGCCGATGCTGCAGAGCGGGGTCGTGCCGGTCGTGACCGGTTTTGTGGGCGCGACGGAGAAGGGAGTGCCGACGACGTTGGGGCGCGGCGGTTCCGATTATTCGGCCGCGATTCTGGGCGCGGCGCTGGATGCTGACGAGATTCAGATCTGGACGGACGTGGACGGGGTGATGACAGCGGATCCCCGCATCGTTGAAAACGCTTGCTCGATGGAGGAGCTTTCCTACGAGGAGGTGGCTGAATTGGCTTATTACGGCGCCAAGGTGTTGCACCCGAAGACCGTCACCCCGGCGGTGGAGAGCAATATCCCGCTGCGCGTGCTCAACACATTCAATCCCTCCCACCCGGGGACGCGCATCGTCGAGAAGACGCGCCAGCTGCGCCATGGCGTGAAAGCGATCACGGCGGTGCGGGAGCTGCGGCTGATTACGGTGGCGGGCCGGGGGATGATTGGCGTGCCGGGCATTGCGGCGCGCACGTTCGACGCGGTGGCCCGTCAGCGGGCCAATGTGCTGATGATCAGCCAGGGCAGCAGCGAGCAGAGCATCTGCTTTGTCGTGCCCGAGGCGGAGGGCGAGGCGGTGATAGACGCGCTCGAGGTCGAATTCGCACGCGAGCTGGCCCAGAATATGATCGAAGAGATCAGCAACCAGCCGGACATCGTAATCGTTGCCGTGATCGGCGCCGGCATGAAGGGCACGCCGGGCATTGCGGCGCGGGTCTTCAACGCGCTGGGCTCACGGGACATCAACGTGATCGCGATTGCGCAGGGATCGAGCGAGGCAAACATCAGTCTGGTGATCCTGCAGACTGCGGCCGATGAGGCGATCCGCGCGATTCACGACACATTTGAACTTGGAAACGGAGTTGCCTGATGGATCATGGGGGAGGCAGGGCCGCGGGGCAGGCGGCAGAGACGGTGAAGCCGCTCATTCTTTTCGGGCTGGGCGGTGTTGGGCGGGCCCTGCTGCGTCAGATCGAGGAACAACGTTCTTTTCACCGTGATGCTTACGACCTGCGCATCCGCTATCTGGCCTTATGCGACAGCAGCGGGGCGATCGCGGCGCCTGAAGACGGGTTCTCGGAAGCGTTGATCGCGGAGATCCTGCAGCGCAAGGAGGATGGGGGCGCGCTTGCGTCGCATCCGCTGGGCCGGTCCTACCGGAGCCCGGAAGCGATTGTCGATGAAATGGGCAAGGCGGGCGCGGTCGTGGTGGACTGCACGGCATCGGACAGTACGGCGGACGCGCTGCTGCTTGCGTTGGAACGGGGCTGTCAGGTGGCGCTGGCGAACAAGAAGCCGTTGACGGGCGTCCAGGATGTGTATGACGGCATCAGCCGGATGCCGGGCCATGCCCGCTGGGAAACGACGGTGGGCGCGGGACTGCCGGTGATCGCGACGCTCAACCGGCTTGTATCCAGCGGCGACGGGATTGAGCGGGCCGCGGGTTCGTTCAGCGGCACGCTGGGCTATCTGATGACCGGCCTGGAAGAGAGGCGCTCGTTCAGTGAGACGGTGGCGGAGGCGTACCGGCTGGGCTATACGGAGCCGGACCCGCGCGATGATCTGGGGGGCGTGGACGTGGCGCGCAAGGCGTTGATTCTGGCGCGCGGGATGGGTTGGCGCGTGGAGATGGAGGAGGTCGAAGTCAGCGGCCTCTACCCGGAGCGGATGGCCGGCCTGAGCGTAGACGATTTTCTGGAGGCGCTGCCTGCGCTGGATGCGCAGTACCGCAAACAGGTTGAGGCCGCGGCTGCGGAGGGCAAGGTTCTGCGCTATGCGGCCACGCTTTCTGACGGCGCTTGCAGCGTCGGCCCGACCGCGGTTGCGAAGGACAGCCCGTTGGGCCGTCTGACCGGGACCGACAACCTGGTGGAGTTCTACAGCCGCTGGTACAGCCCGAACCCGCTGGTGATACAGGGCCGCGGGGCCGGGGTGGAGGCAACGGCGGCCGGCGTTCTGAGCGATATTGTGGAACTGCAGAGGACAGTGGTTCGTGGTCAGTGACTGCTGCGATAGGTTGAGGTTGGATTGGCGGAGGCGGAGTTGTGAGGAAACGGGTAGGTTCCAGTTGGGACAGAGGATGGCGATGAAAGGTAAAGCAAAGATCCGCGTTGGTGTGCTGGGCGCAACGGGCGCGGTTGGACAGCGGTTTGTGCAGATGTTGCAGGGGCATCCCTGGTTTGAGCTGAGTGTGCTGTGCGCGTCGCAGCGCAATGCGGGCAGGCGGTACGGCGACGCCTGCAACTGGCTGTTGCGGGGCGATATGCCGGCGCATCTGCAGGACATTGTTCTGGAGGAGATGGGGCCGGGCATCGATTGTCAGCTGGTGTTCAGCGCGCTGCCGAGCGGGCCTGCGCGCACGATGGAGGCGGAGCTGGCCGCGGCCGGATACGTGATATGCAGCAATGCGAGCGCGTACCGGTACGACCCGGATGTACCGTTGCTGATCCCGGAGGTCAACCCGGAACATGTGGAGATGATCGACGGGCAGCGGCGGGGGCGGGGCTGGCCGGGCTTCATCACCACGAATCCGAACTGTTCCACGACCCATCTGGTGAGCGCGCTGCACCCGCTGCACGAAGCGTTTGAGGTGAGGAAAGTTTTTGTGGTGACGATGCAGGCGGTGAGCGGGGCGGGCTACTCGGGCGTAACGTCGATGGATATAATCGACAACGTGGTTCCGTACATCGGTTCGGAAGAGGAGAAGATGGAGCGCCGGGAGCCGCAGAAGCTGCTGGGCCGCTATGACGGGACGGCTGTGCAGGCCGCCGATTTTGTTGTGAGCGCGCATTGCAACCGCGTGCCGGTGCGCAACGGCCATTTGGCCGCGGTCAGTGTGGAGTTTGCCCGCCGGCCCAGCCTGGAGGATGTGCGGCGGGCGTGGGCGGAGTACGAGCCGCTGCCGCAGCGCATGGGCCTGCCGAGCGCGCCGGAGCAGGCGATCCTGTATCGGGAGGAGGCGGACCGTCCGCAGCCGCGCATGGACCGGCTGGCCGGCAGCGTGCCGGGCATGGCGACGGTGGTGGGCCGGCTGCGGGAGGACCCGCTGTTTCACGTAAAGTTCCTGACACTTGGCCACAACACGATACGCGGCGCGGCCGGCGGCAGCCTCCTCAATGCCGAGTTGCTTGTGTCGCAGGGGTACCTGGACGCTGGGGATGAGGATGCCGGGAGTCGGATGCCGGTTGCTGACGCGATTCTGGACGGTGTGCGGTAGCCGCTGCGGTCGTGCGCCACGGGCACAAAATTTTTCGGTATGGGCTGCCATAGGGTAGAATCGTTAGCAGCGCAACGGCAAGAGTGTGTCGTACATACTTGGTTCCCGGTGAAGCGACTGCTTTGAGTCAGGAGGATTCGCTCGAGGCCGGCGAAGAAACCGAGGACGGAAATGGAAGGTGCAGAGTTGGCCAATTCGCAAACAAAAGAAGCCTATCCGATTGCCGTTGATAACTTTGGACTGACGTCCCTGGATGAGCTTGTCGGCGATCTGGTCGTCTACCGCAGCCTGGAGCCCATTTCGGGGCAGATTCCCGGTCTGAAGTCGGCCCGCCACCAACTCGGGTTGCCCACACCTTCCGTACCGCGCAAGCAGGACGAGTCGTATGCCCAGGTCGCTCTTTGGATCCTGAAACAGGCGCAGGAGCGGCGCAACTCTGCGGTGGAAGAGCTGCTCTTCATTGGCGATACGCTCTCCGGCGACGGAAATACTTTCCAGGTAATGCGTTCCCTGCGCGGGGCGTCCGAGCTGCCGCTCGACAATGGGGCGTCGGTGGGGCTTGGGGACGCCGAAGTGTTGCCCAGCGCCTGTTTTATCGGCAACGAAAAGCCGCGTGAGCCGGAGCAATTCATTGCTGACGAAGACACCGGCATGTTCGAGGCAAACCGCTGGAGCCAACTGGTGGATTGGATCAGATGGGCGCAGGGGAACGGTTTGCGGTTAGACGAGAATACGGTGGTTGTTCTGGATCTGGACAAGACGGCGATTGGCGCGCGCGGGCGCAACAACCGAGCGATCGATGTGGCGCGACTGAAAGGGTTGTACCGCACCGTGGGCAGCTTGCTGGGCGACAAGTTCAATGCCGCGCTGTTCGCGCAGCACTATGAAAAGCTCAACCGCGCCCGCTATCATCACCTGACGGGGGACAACCAGGACTACCTGGCCTATATTTGCCTTGTTCTCAATAACGAAGGCCTCGACTGCACCGATCTGCTTGCACGAATCGAGGACGGCGCGGTCCAGACATTCGAGCAGTTTGTGCGCTATGCCGAAGTCTGCATTGCAGGGGGCGGGCGTGTGGGCGAAGCGATGCGCCAGGCGCACGAATCGGTCAACATGGCCGTTTCGATGGGCGATCCGACGCCGTTCAAACAGTTCCGGCGGGAGGAGTTTGTGGCCACGTTGGAGCATATGAACAATATGGCCGACAGCGTGCCGGCGGAGGAACGATTTTCCCAGGAGATCTGCATCACGCAAGAGGTGCGCGAGGCGGTTCTCTGGTTGAAAGAGCGCGGTTGTCTGATCTTCAGTTTCAGCGATAAGCCGGACGAATCTTCCATCCCTCACGTTACGCGGCACCGGGGCAAACTGCCGATCCACAAGGCAAAAACCCACGCCACTGGTGTCAGCATCGCGGATCAACTGCGCAAACTGTAACGACGCACGGTTCGGCAACGCGCGCTGCCGCATTGCAGATCACATCCGCACACTGGTTTCTGCCTTACTGACTCCGGCCCCTTCCTCAGGGCGATTGCATCTAAATTGGGTCAGAACATCGAAATGCAGCCGAATACTCTTCCAGGTCGGGGTAAGACACAGGGAAATGTACGAAAGATGGCACGTAGACGGAGAATTTAACTTATCTCGCCGACTGAGGGCC
>JAJDZJ010000212.1 GCA_022824685.1 Caldilineaceae bacterium | reverse complement strand
GGCCCTCAGTCGGCGAGATAAGTTAAATTCTCCGTCTACGTGCCATCTTTCGTACATTTCCCTGTGTCTTACCCCGACCTGGAAGAGTATTCGGCTGCATTTCGATGTTCTGACCCAATTTAGATGCAATCGCCCTGCCAGGGACCCTTCACGTCAAGCCTGTCGAGGCCCCGCCTCACCTGTTTCCATCACCGTCGCGAAGACACACGCCCCGCTCGCGTGCCCGTGTTCGCCCGCGACGCCCCACCCTTCCCCCGGAACCCCGCGCACAGCTCCGACACCCCTCCGCGAACCCGCACAAGCGCCCAAAAACCGAATTCCACAAACCCCAGTCCGCCCCGCCAATCCTTGACACAGCCATTCGTTCGAAAGTATACTCTAATCGCAATCGAGTTGGCGCACCTCCAAGACAGGCGCTGCAAAGCAGGACAACATGTCGCTCATCGACAAGTACGTCAACGAACCCGTATGGGCCGTCGTCGGCGCAAGCAACAATAGGGCCAAATACGGCAATCGCATCTACCTGAAACTCAAAGAGTCAGGCTATCGCGTCTACCCCGTGAATCGACGTGAGCGGGCAATCGAAGGCGACACCGCCTACAAGAGCCTGCTGGCGCTGCCCGAACCCCCTGCCGTCGTCAATATGGTTGTGCCTCCCTCGGAAGCCCCTGCCGTCGTCGAACAAGCTGCCGCCGCCGGCGCGCAGGCCATCTGGTTCCAACCTGGCGCCGAGAACGCCTCCGCCCAACGTTGGGCCAAAGAAAACGGCCTCGATGTCATTGAGGCCTGCATTCTGGTTCAACTTGCCCTCAAACCCCGCAAGACAGACCCCGGTTTGGAAGACAACAAGATGCAGGCGCCGCCCGCGCCCTCCCCGGACCCTACAACCTCCACCCGTTGAACGCATCGCGCCTTGACGCGGGTGGAGGAACGACAATCTAGCATACGCGAAGCCGCGCGATGCCACCGTGCGCTTCGAATTGGCCCGGATGACCAGCATCAGATGGCAAGATGCGACCCAGGACGAACGAAACGAGGATAAACTGATATGCGCATGTCGAAACTGTTTTTCCAGACACTGCGAGAAGCCCCCGCCGACGCCGATGTCCGCAGCCACCAGCTGATGGTGCGGGCCGGGCTCATCCGTCAAGTCGCCGCAGGGATCTTCGAATACATGCCTCTTGGCCTGCGTGTCAAGAAAAAGATCGAAGCGATCATGCGGGAAGAAATGGACGCCATCGACGGCCAGGAAATCGTGATGCCCGTAGTTCAACCCGCCGCGCTTTGGAAGCGGACCGGCCGCTGGTATGAAATCGGCGACGACCTCGCCCGTCTCACCGACCGCAACGGACGCGAACTGGTCCTCGGCATGACCCACGAGGAAGTAATCACTGAACTGGCTGCCGGCGTCATCAGTAGCTACCGGCAGCTGCCCGTCATGCTCTACCAGATCCAAACCAAATTCCGAGACGAACCCAGACCCAGGGGCGGCCTGATACGCGTTCGCGAGTTCACGATGAAGGACGGTTACTCCTTCCACCCGGATATATCCAGCCTCGACAGTTACTACCCACTCGTCTACCAGGCCTACTTCAACATCTTTGGCCGCGCCGGCCTGGATGTCATCGCGGTCGAAAGCGACACCGGCATGATGGGCGGGACAATGGCCCACGAATTCATGGCCCTGACAGAAGTCGGCGAAGACACGCTCATTCTCTGCGATGCGTGCGGCTACCAGGCCAATCGTCAGGTTGCTACCTTCGTGAAGACCGAAGACGAATGCCCCGCCGGCGAAGAGGCTCTTCCTCTTGAAGAAATCGCAACACCCGATGTCAATACCATCGCAGCGCTCGCTGAGTTCCTCGTGATTCCCGAGAGCCGCACAGCCAAAGCCCTCTTCCTCGTGGCAACAATCGAAGAGGATAGCCAGGAAAGGGAGCAATTCGTCTTTGCCGTCGTTCGAGGCGACATGGACCTGAACGAAACAAAGCTGACCAACGCTCTCAAGGCCCGCCATCTGCGCCCGGCCCAGATCGAAGAGATTCGCGCCATCGGCGCAGAGCCCGGCTACGGTTCTCCTGTCGGCATCCGCAGAGACGAAGTGCTACTCGTGGTCGACGATCTCATCCCCCGTTCTCCCAACCTGGTGGCCGGCGCCAATCGCGAAGGATGGCATCTCAGAAATGTCAACTGCGGACGCGACTATCAACCCGACCTGACTGCCGACCTGGTCGCCGCCGCCGCCGGCCATCCCTGTCCCATCTGCCGGGCGCCGCTGAACGCCGTGCGCGGTGTGGAGGTCGGAAACATCTTCAAGCTGGGCACAAAGTACAGCCAGGCCATGGATGCCACCTTCCTCGACGAAGACGGCGGCAGCGCCCCAATGGTGATGGGCTGCTATGGAATCGGCTCCGGCCGCCTCATGGCAAGCGTTATCGAAACCAACAACGACGAAGACGGCATCGTTTGGCCGATTACAATCGCCCCGTACCAGGTCTACCTGGTAAGTCTGGCCACACGCCGCACGCCCGAAGTGACGGAAGCCGCGGAACAGATCAGTGCCCAACTGCAGGAAGCAGGAATTGAAGTGCTCTTTGACGACCGCGACGAGCGCGCCGGCGTCAAATTCAATGACGCCGACCTGCTCGGAATCCCCCTCCGTTTGACAATCGGCGCAAGGGGCGTCAAGAATGGCGTCGCCGAACTCAAACTGCGTCGCCGCGATGAAATCCAGGAACTGCCATTGGACGACATTCTCAAACATGTCCAGGCCGTGATCGAAAACGAAGAAAACGCCATTCTCGACAAAGTAATCACGGGGCCGCTATCGTAAACGCCGCAAAACAATCTTGCGAGAAAGTCACTTGCCGATTTTGACCAAAACTACGTGAAGTGCTATCATCGTTCGCGTGCCTCGGGCCAAAGTCGGTGCTGGATCAACGCTAACCTGGAAAGGAGGATGCGCAATGAGAATTGAACTGTCCACGAAGCCCACTGTTTTCGCGTCCCTTCTGGGGGAGACTTTCACCTGACCGCCAGGCGCCCCAGAACCTTACTTCAGACCGTGGACGCGTGTTTCGACCGCTCCACGGTTTTTTTGTGTCCGCAACCGGCGCGAGAGCGCCCGCTGAAAACGAAGCGCAGATCTGTGTGCTTCCTCGACAATCCCCTGGAACCCGATGACTATCGCAAATGGAGCAAAAGCCTTGATTACAATTCGTCCTTTCGAACAAAACGATGAAGACTACCGGCAGGCCGTCAAAATCACGAACGCCGTCTGGCCTGAATATCCCGATACTGTGGAAGAGTGGAAGGAGTCCGACGAAAAACGATCCAAGCTGACAAAGAGGGGCCGATTCTTCGCTGAGATCGACGGCAGACCGGTCGGCTTTGCAAGTTACAGCCAGTCTCTATGGATTAACCACCCCGGCAAGCTGTTCGTTGGAGTGGAAGTGCTGCCGGAATTCCGCAATCGCGGCGTCGGTACCGCGCTTTGGGAGCGCTTGCGCCTGGAGGTCCAGCAGTTCGATCCCCTCCGCCTCCTTGCTCACACGCGCGAAGACTACGAAGACGGCATTCGATTTGCCCAGAAACTCGGCTTCAACGAATGTATGCGCGACTGGGAATCCCGTCTGAACCCGGAGAGTCTCGACCTGGAAGAGTGGAGCCGGTACCCGAAGAGCGTCGCGGAGCAAGGGATTGAGGTCAAAACCGTCGCAGAGCTGAAATCCGATCCCAATCGCGATCGAAAGCTCTACGAACTGGAGTGGCTAATCGACCGCGACGTCCCCAGCCCCGAACCGCCTTCAAAGGTGCCCTTTGAGGAGTTTCAGAAAGTCTGGGAACGGACAAATCTGATCCCCGACGCCTGGTTCGTCGCTCTCGACGACGGCGAATACGTGGGGATGACCAACCTGTGGTCCAGCCAGGCAAACGCCGAGCTTCTCTATGTCGGCCTTACCGGCGTGGCCCGTTCACACCGCAAACGCGGCATCGCCATGGCCCTGAAGGTTCTTTCCGTCGAATATGCTCTCAAAAATGGCTTCAAGGAGATCCGAACCTGGAACGAGATAAACAACCAGGCCATGCTAGGAATCAACAATAGGCTCGGCTTCGTGCGCCAACCCGCGCACATCGAGTTCATGAAAGCAATGCGCGAGGAGCGTCCCGAGGACGAACACCTCAAAATCGCCAGGTCGACCGATGAAGAGCGGGAGGCTGTCGCCGGCGCATAACGCCCAATGCCTCCCCATCGCGCGTGCGGCCACACTCCAGGTCACATGCGGCGCCTGTTCCAGTCACAAAAGAGCGGAGACGCGCCAAGCGAGTCCACGCTCTTCTATTCTCGATTCACGCCTACATCTTTTCCAGGATCTTCGTAATCAGCGCCGTCAATCTTGGAACGACCATTCTGCCCGTCTCCATCACCTCGTCCTCGCTGGTATCCCCTTCCGAATCCAGTCGATCAATCGCCGCATTCGTGATCGTGCTGATTCCCAGTACCTCCATCCCCGCGTGGACCGCCACAAGCGCTTCTGGCACTGTGCTCATCCCCACCGCGTCCGCGCCCACTATGCGTAGATAGCGAACCTCAGCCGGCGTTTCAAAGTTTGGGCCCGCCAGAAAGGCGTAAACGCCCTGCCGCAGTGTGATCCCCAACTCCTGCGCACACGCCAGCGCCGTCTGGCGCAGATTTCGCGCATACGTATGCGTCATTGACGGAAATCTCGTTCCAATCGACTCCATGTTAGGGCCGATCAAGGGATTGTGACCCGCCATCCCTACAAAGTTAAGATGGTCAACAATCAGCATGAAGTCTCCGACCCGAAATCTGGAATTCAAGCCGCCCGCCGCATTCGTCAGAATCAGCCTTTCTACGCCCAGTCGGCGCATCACCCGAATGGGAAAAGTGATCTCCTCTACGGTGTACCCCTCGTAGAAGTGGATCCGGCCCTGCATCGCCGCCACCGTCTGTCCCGCCAGCCGGCCCACAATCAGCCGCCCCGCATGTCCAGGCGCCGTGCTGCTGCGAAAGTGCGGAATCTCCCCAAACGGGATCGCCTCCCCGCCTTCTATCGCCTCCGCCAGCGGATTCAATCCGCTCCCCAGAATCAGGCCGACCGGCCGCTCCCCGGCCAGCTGGATTCCCCTGCCTTCAATTCGCGTGCGCACGTACTCCGCCGCGCTGTAGTACTCGGCAAGTCCAAACTGTTGTGTCAATTCATATGCCCAGAAGAGGGGGCGCTTCCGTCAGGTCGTCCAACCCCCCCGCACGTACTTTATCGCCCAAACGCTAGTTGCCGTCTTCCTCATCCCCGTGATAGCGCGAAGCCTCCTGTCCCGTCATGCCGGGATCAAGGTGGCGCCACCGGAACGGCGCTGCCCAATCGTTCGGCTTGTCTTCGACCACATCCGCGATCAAGTCGCCGAGAACCGGCCCGAATTTGAATCCGTGGCCGCTTCCTCCCGTCGCAACACTCAACCCCTCCATTCCAGGATGGTGGTCGATCCAGAAATGTTCATCAAGCGTGTCATTGTACAAACACCGCCGCGTATAGGTAATCTCCGCGTCCAGCAGGGCGGGAAATGTGTCCCCCAGGAACTTGCGCAGTTCCGCAAAATCCTCCTCGTAAACGACGCGCTCATCATCCTCCGGGTGCAATTCCACCCCCACCCCGTGCCGCGAAATCTTCATTACCCCTTCTCTCAACATCGGAAAGCCGTACCAGCCCGTGCGAGACGTGTCGCCGAAAAAGACGACAAAATCCGGCGCCGTGAATGTAGCGGGATCGACTGGATTCAGATGAAAAATCGGGTGCCCCGTTGACTTCATCACCGGCTGCAACTCCGGCAACAGCCAGTGTGTCCAGGACCCGGCTGCCACCACGGTGTGTTCCGCTGAAAAGGTCTCGCCTTCACGTGTTCGCACACCCTGAACCCGGTTGCCGCTCAGCAAAAGCTGGTCAGCGGTCTGACCGGACCGAACGTCGACCCCCGCCTCCGCGGCATGCGCCACCAGCTTGCCCACAACCCGTCCGCTCTCGGCGTAGCCGCCGCGCGGATTGTAAAAGCCGTCCACATACGTCCCAGTTGTCCAGGCCGGAAAGCGACGCGCTATCTCGGCCCCGTCCAACCTTTCGGGCCGCTGTCCCTCCTCCAGCAACATATCATAGCTGCTCTTGACAAACTCGTTATCCTCCATTGGCGCCATCGATGCCGCCAAAATGCCCGTCTCATGGTACAGCGTCTCCCCGAACAACGCATTCCAGCGGTGGAACCCCTCGATCGCCTGTATCACCATCTGCATGTATTGCCGGTTGCTGCCGTATTCCATTCGGACTACCTTGCTCACATCCGTCGAGGCGGCCAGGGCGTAAGGGAGCGGTCCAGGATCGATCAATGTGACGTTGTAACCGCGCTCGCGCAGCGTCAACGCCGTTGTCGAACCAAATATGCCCGCGCCGACAACAAGAAAGTCAGATGGAGTAGCCATTCAACGAGTCCTTTCAAACTCCCGATCCCTTGGCAAGCGGCCGCCCACTGCCCCATCTCCTCCAGCCAAGGATTCTCTAAGTCCGCTTCCACGCCCTCCCGTGCCCCAGGATATCTTCCGTTAGCCTGAGAAGGAAGCCAGCCGGACAACCGCTGCGGCCGCGCCCGATTCCAGCAAACCACCATCGCTGGTCGCTGTGATGAACCGGAACCCCTGGCCGGCTCTGTTCAGCGCGTCTTCTACGCTTCGGCCGGCGATGCCGGGAATCTTGCCTGTATTTCTGCACGCCGCCAAAATGTTCTCCAGCGCCCGCGCATGCGCGTCATGTTCGTCCATTTCCGACGGGTGAAAACCCAGCGAAAGCGCCAGGTCGCTCGGCCCTGTCCAGCAGCCGTCAATCCCCGGCGTGCTCAGGATCGCCTCCGCATTCTCCACCGCCTCCGCGCTCTCCAACTGCACCGCCACAAAGAGCTCCTCATTGATCCGGTCAGCATATTCCGCGCCGTACAGCTTGGCCCGGCCCCAGCCCCAGGAGCGCTTGCCTTCGGGCGGCAGCAGGCATGATTCGGCCGCCATGCGAGCCTGCTCTGCCGTATCCACCATTGGCACGATCATGCCCAACATGCCTTCGTCCAGCAGCCGGCCGATAAACGTGTAATCATTGCGGGCCACCCGCGCCATCGGAACGGCCGAACTCCCATGGATTGCCGCAAGCGCGGCAATGGCGCTGTCCTCTCCCCATGAACCGTGCTGCCGGTCTACCATCACAAAGTCGATCCCACTTCGGCTCAACAGCTCAGCATTCAGCGAAGACCCCATCCCAAGGGTAAACCCAAAAGCCGCTTGCCCCGCCTGCATCTTCCGTTTCGCAGTGTTTTCGATCACGATGTCCCCCGAAATAGCAAGAATTCTGTTTCAACAATCTGACGCAAAGCCCAGCCAGTCCGACCCATGGCCCAACTGAATCAAGGTCGCAACCCCTTTCACACATACGCCTACTCGATACTATCTTCAGACTCCAACTCTGTCAAAAGCGTTCCTCCGCCCGCCGTTTCCCTGCAAAACGCCGCTTCATGCCTATGAACGCATCACATTCTCCCTGTGTTACAATGGCTCGAATCGGCACACCCCCATTCCAAGCGAGCAGGGACGGTTCCTGTTCGTGTCCGGATGTCACTGCGCCCTGGCTGCCGGAATGTCCCAATCAGACCACAATCCTGAACCGGCCAAATCGCCGCGCATACCGCTCCTTCGCCTGTCGCCCGCCACCGCGCTGGTACTCGTCGTATCAGGGGCAGTCGCCTTCGCAATCATGGGCGACTCCCTCCTCTACGCCATTCTCCCGCTATCAGCAGGAGAGTTGTCCATTTCGCCCCAGCAGGTTGGCCTGCTCCTCAGCGCAAACCGCCTCGTCCGTCTCTTCTCCAATACCTGGCTCAGCGCGATTTTTGCCCGGTTCGGCCCGTACCGGGCCTTCGTTGTTTCCTCGATTCTCGGTGTGCTGACCACAGCAGCCTATGGTCTGGAGTTTGGCTTCATCGTTCTGCTCCTGGCGCGAATCGGGTGGGGGATCAGCTGGTCCGGCCTTCGCCAGGGCACCTTCCAATCGATATGGGCCGGCGATCAAGCAAACGCTGGCCGCCTGATGGGGCTGATGTGGGGCGTGGTTCGCGGCGGCAGCGCAGTCAGCGCCGTCATAGGCGGGTTTCTCTTCGATCACTTTGGCTTCCAGACAACAGTCCTGTCCATTGCCGGCATCTCCGCCCTGGCCATACCCATTGCCTTTGGACTGAACTGGCCGGCGAGCGCCTCCCCTCACTACGAAGACGATCCCTCCAATTCCAATGCCCAGTCAGACAATCCCTCCGAGAGCAGCGTCACAGAGCGCGAAGATCATGATATTCTCGGTGGCTGGATGGAATCGCTCTCCGATCCCCTTCAACGCGCAGTCCTTCTCGTCGGATTCTTCAAACTGTTGCTCAACTCTATCCTCGTGGCCACTGCCTCCGTCTTTCTGGCCGACCGCTTCGGTAGCCAGTCCGAAGGCATCCTCCTCGGTCTACAGGTTGGCGCCCTATCCGGAATCGTACTCGGAACCCGCTGGTTTTCCGACCTCTTCCTCGGCGCCGCAATGGGCGCGCTCTCGGACCTGTTCGGGCGCATCCGGCTCACCCTGATTCTTGTCCTCCTGCTCTGCCTCGGTCTGGCCCTAATGCTCACAATGCCCGGCGCCCTGGCCCTCGTTGCGCTGCTGGCCGTCTTGATCGTCAGCACCGGCGTAAACGTCGTGCTCGACACCTACGCCAATCAAACAGCCCTGGTCACACACCATCCGCAACTTTTCGTAGGCGCCTATGCCACCGCCTCCGACCTGGGATCTGCCGTGGGGCCTTTGCTGGCCTTCGGGCTGGTTGTCACTGTCGGCTTCGCGCCTGTCTTTGGTATCTCTGCCCTATTGGTCGTTCTCACCGTACTCAATATGATTCTGCTCGACACGCGCCAGGCAAATCTGAAATCTCTTGTGACAGGTAGGTCGTAGGCTGCCGGCCCCGGTTTTCACTGACGCCAGTGAGGTAAATCCATGCAGTTCATCGGACGCGAAATCGCCGTGAAACTCTCCGCCGGATTCTCGCTGGAGAAAAAACCGGACGTTCCCGTCTCCTTCAACTGGCAGGGAAAAACACACGCCGTCTCCGAAATGCTGGCCATGTGGCACCGCTATGGCAAGCCGGAAATCCGGACGCAGGGCGGAAGGCCGCCCTACCACGTGCGCAGCGGTCGCACGCAAGGCTCGTGGGGCCAGGGCAGGGCCTACTTCCGCGTGCGCACCGCAGAAGGCCGGCTCTTTGACATCTACTATGATCGGGCCCCCAAGGGACAGCGCCGCGCCGGGGCATGGTTCCTATGGCGCGAGCTCTCCCCTGAGGAGGAGCTTGTCGGCCTCGAAGAGGACGGCTGACCTTCAACCAGGCCTGAAGACGGTCGCTATGGATCACTCGCGTTCAGCACGACGGGGAAAAAGACTCTGTAACTGGCCGATGACTCCTCCCCTTGCCCCGACGCCCCAGGCGATCGCTGAGCGGGAGGCGCGTCCGCCGGCCGCGGCCTGGCCCCAAGTCCTGCGCCCGGCCCGCTGCTCTGCAGACCCTGGGCCGGCGCGTCGCTCAACGTCACCAGGTCGATCCACGCGCTCGTCCGCCGGTTAGGTGAAGTCTCATACAAATTGAAGATCAGATTGATCTCCTTGCCCGCATACTGTGCCATGTCAATATGCCGATACTGCCATCCGCTGCTCTCACGCTGGACCAACACGTAGTTGGCCGGCTGACCCTCCTCCACTGCGATGACCTCGAACTTGTCCCTGTCCGTCTCCGTTTCCGCCGACTCCACCCTGTAGGCGAATGCCAGATAGGGACGGCCCGTAGGCACGGTCACCCGCTGAGAAACGGTGCTGTTGCCGCCGTCGCTGCCCTCGGTGCCAGGTACGCCGTCGTTTGCGACAAAAGCGCTGGCCAGCCGCAGCGCGTGGTCGGAGGTCCCGCCCTGGCCCTCGATCGCGGAAGTAGAACTGCCGGACTTTGTCCAACTGTCAAAAGAACTCTCAAAGTCGCCGTTCGTCACTGCATTCGTCCCCGGCGAATACAACAACGCCAAACTGTCACTCGTCTCGAACGACCTCCGGCGTATCAGCAACTGTTCACTGACCGAAATGTTCCAGCTGCCAATCGGCACGGTCATCGTGAACTGCCCGTTCGCTCCCGTTGTGGTCGTCGTCTCGCCAATCTGCACCGTGACCCCAACCGCGCCCTCACCGGCCGGATTGATGACCCTTCCCGTAACCGCGCTGCTCTCCGCCACGGTCGTCTCGCCCAGAACTGCCCCCATCTCCAGCTCGTGCCCCAGCAGATCTTCAGCTCCAATGCTGAATTCGTAACGCTTGCCCGCCTCACCGCTATAAGATGCTCTCCCGAAAGCCGCGACGCCTTCCTGCCACAGCGCCCATTCCCCGCCATCGACCCGTACGTAGATGTCGGCCGCGGCGACCCCGGAGCCCCAGTCATTCACCAGCCAGTTGACTGTGATCGACTGCGGAGAATAGGTGGGCAGGTCCAGAATCGAAGCCGTGGGCGGCAGCGTATCCTCCTCAATCAGCATCACCGGCTCGCCGAAAATGCCCATCCCGTACCCGCCTTGCCCGTCCGGCCAGTTCGCATTTGTGGAGCCCGCCAGGCTGACCTCGTAGATGCCGGCCGTAGGCGTAATAACAGTTTCAGTGCCGTCCATCTTGATCAGACGTGCGCTCGTCCCGGTGGCGGGTATATGCCCAGTCTGTGCCTCCGAAGTGAGCGCCCATGCCAGCAGGCGCCGCTCCTCCGTCTCCGGGTGATACAAGGCCACGCGCCGCACCCGGAACCGTTCAATGTCTGCCCATGAAACCGTCGTACCCGTCAGATGCTCATTTGCCAACTTGAACGCCGAGTAAGCCAGCCGTTGCTCCGCATTGGAAGGTGAGCAGTAGCTCGTGCTCTCGTTCTTTGCCAGACCAAAGCCGTCCGGAGAATCAACCGCCACCACATTGCCGCAATCGTCATGCAGCATGAAATGGAAGATTGGGCCCCCTCCCGCCAGTCGCGTGTAGGCGATGTTCTGCCATATGTACGAAGCCTGCTCCTTCGCTCTGGCCCGCCACGGGCTGGGGCAGTTCGGCCCCGGATAGTCGTCGCATACCGGGACCCCGCTCTCCGTGATCCAGATCGGCTTGCCTGTCCAACCCCGTTGATTCAATGCGTTGCGCACCTTGTTCGTGTACTGATAGCCGACGTACGCCAGCGAGTAATGATGCGACCCGGCCGCATCGAAAAAACCGTCATACTGCGCGCTCAGGGAATCGGCCTGCAGCGCGTCCAACATGTCGTACAGCCACTGCCCATTGGCGAAATGCGCCAGACCGCCGAACACTACGTAGGCCTCCGGGTCGATCCACTTGATCACAATGTAGGCCACCTTCATGAGCCGGGCATACTCCTGCGGAGTCCCCGACCAGAAGTGGCACAGATCCGGTTCGTTCCAGATCTCCCAGTGCCGAATATGCGTTCCCGCCTCGCCCCCGGGCCTGTAGCGTGTCACCGCCGCTCCGACAAATCGAGCCCAGGGATTCGTGGGATTCAGCCGCCCTTCATCCGACGGGACATCACTGCCGTTCGTGAATATCGGGTTCCAAAGCCCAAATGGCGCAGGAGGTCCCTCGCTGCGCAAACAACTGCCGGACTGCGCCTGCAGCCCGCCGGAACCACCCCCGTCCCCGCTCTGCGCGCTCCCTGCTTGCCGTCCCGAGTAGCTTGCGCTCTCGATAATGTCGCACTCGCCCCCTGCCTCTTGTGGAGAACACCCAGCCGAACGAGGCGCCAGCGTCGGCGGCAACCCGGCAAAAGATCCCCCCAGCGATGTCGACACCGACCGTCCCCCCAGGCGGTACTGGCGCGGCGTGCCCAGCAATATCGCCAGCGTCGCCATACCCAGGCTCTCGTTCGCGCGTATCGCAGTGTCCTGGCTTGTCCACGTGTACGCCCCGATCGATCTTTCTACCTGTTCCCAGTAAATCGGAAAACGGTCCATCGTCGCGCCTGTATCAAGACCGCGCTGAATCCGCTGGGTTCCGCTGTGAGACTCGGCCGAGTTGACAAATCCAAGGCCAAAATCCGAAACGGACAGAGTCGCAGTTAGCGTGCTGGTTACGGCGGAACGCTGCCGATATGAGGTGGCGGGCAGCCAGGCGCGAGGCTGGGAAAGCGAGGAATTCGCCTTTAAGCCGCCAGCGGGCTCGCTGGCCTGAACAAACCCTGTCTCGCCCGCCGAACCCACAACCGCAAGCAGGGCTGAAACCAGTAGAAGCGCCAGTATCAGTGGACCTCTCACAGCCCTCAGAGTGAGTGAAGGCGCAGTCCCGAACCGGTCGCAATTGCGACCTGCTCCCGTTTGAAATCCTGATTGCTTTAGCTTCGCGAATATATGTCGCATCAAATCAGCGTCCAAACAAATCTGTGTTATGTCTTGGTTCCCGAAAAACCGCATCGTCCCAAAACGCGGCAGCTAACCCGGTCTCCAAAGTGTACCACATCCCCATTCGCCAAGGCACCGCCAACTTACCCGTCAGCGCAGTCCAGACCTGAGAATGTCAGCAGATACTGGCTCCACCATCGAATGTAATTTCCCAAAGGCGACCCCGAAACCCTCACCCATTACGCCCGCTCCGGCACACCTGCAAATCAGCTCCAAAGTGTCCCCCTACCCCAACACCCCCCTGTAGGGGCGCCCCTTGTGGGCGCCCTCCCCGTCTTTCCCCGTATTCCCGCCTTGCGGCGCCATCCCGGCCTATCTCCCCCGCAACGCCGCCCCAAAAGTGTCTCCCTACCCCATCACCCTCCTGTAGGGACGCCCCTTGTGGGCGCCCTCCCCGTCGCTCACCCGTATTCCCGCCCTGCGGCGCCATCCCCTCCCCTAACCCACTGCCGTTCCCCCTCTTGTACCTTCGACCCCACCCAGCGCCGCGAACCGCGCCTTCCTCCGGCTCGCGGGCGCGTTCAACTGCTCCGCCGAATCAAGGCAGCAGGCAGCCTGCTGGCCGTCTAAATCAAGAGGGAATAGGAAGCCCAGCTAGAAGAATGCCAATAGTCTATCTTGGACCGCACACCGCCGGCTGACCCATGACTCGCCTTCACGCACCGATTTCGCGCAACGCCACAACGCGCTGCTCCCGATACGACAAACCCGCCGCCAGCGCCAGCGCAACCGGAGCACGCCCATCCGCCCCCGTTACCTCGACCTCGCGGTCCTCCCGGATGGCGCGAATGAACGAGCGCAACTCGTCAGCGTATGCAGCCTGATAACGTTCAAGGAAGAAATACAGCGGCTTGGCATGGATCACGCCGGCCTCAGTCTGCCTGATGACCCGGTCTGGCGTATTGTTTTCGCATGACACCGACCCCAGCGAGCCCAACACCTCTACTCTCTGGTCCGACCCGTATACTGCCTGGCGCGAGTTGGTGATTACCCCAAGCGCCCCGCACCGGTACCGTATGGAGACGACCGCTGTGTCAATGTCCCCAGCCGCGCCGATCGCCGGATCCACCCGTACCGCCCCGGCAGCCGACACCGCCTCCACCTCGTCGTCCAGAAGAAACCGCGCCATGTCAAAGTCATGAATCATCATGTCCAGGAACAACCCCCCCGAACTCTTCACATATCCGATCGGCGGCGGGGCCGGATCGCGGCTGGTGATCTGCACAAGATAGGGCGTGCCAATCTCGCCTTCCCGCACTGCATCGCGTATGCCGCGGAAGTTCGGATCAAATCGCCGGTTGAAGCCAATCTGCAGCTTTGTCCCGCTTTCGGCCACAGAAGCCAGGGCTGCGTCGACTGCACCCAGGTCCAGCGCAATCGGTTTCTCGCAAAATGCATGCTTGCCGGACCGCGCCGCCCGTATGATGAAATCAGCATGCGTCTCCGTTGATGAACAGATCGCAACCGCGTCTACGTCGTCACGGTTGAAAATCTCCACCGGATCTCCACTTGCCCGCGGGATTCCAAAACGCCGTGCCGCCCGCTCCGCCGCTTCTGGAACGACATCCGCAATCGCGACAACCTCCGCCTCCTGAACGTGCCGCGTCAGATTCTCCGCATGAACCTGACCAATCCGCCCGGCGCCTAGAATCCCGAATCTGATTTCGTTGCCCACGGCGTCCCCCTCAGCCGATCTCCTGAATCGCAACCCACCGACCTTCTACCGCGCTCAGAGCCGCCGCGTCTATGATCCGCTGCACGACCGCGCCATCCTCCAGGCTGGGGCTGAACGGCTGTCCCGCTGCGATCGCATTGATCCAACCCCTCGTCATGTGGTCCTCGACGCGGAAAACATCGCGATATGTGTTATGCACCGTATCGCTGCGCGCCGCGCCCCAGACATGCTCCGGCAATTCAAGCGGCCGCGTTGGCCCTTCACCCCGCCTCGTGCCCTCAACATCCTGCCGCCTGTCCCAGTCGATCACGCTGCGCAAAGTGCCTTCCTCGCCGTGCAGATCAAACTCATGCCTCTGCCCGAACGCCGTCTCCTCCGTGCAAACGGCCGACGCCTGCACCAGCCCCTGCGCGCCGTTGGCAAAGCGCAGCAACGTGTACGCCGCGTCCTCTGTCCGGTCATAGGGCTCCCCTTCAGGCGTCTCGCTCGGCCGGTCGACAAATTCCCCCGCAAGGCAAAACACATCCGTTACCTCGCCAAACCACCAGTACGCCAAATAGAAGAAATGCGACGCGATATTTCCCAGCACGCCTGTGGCCGAATAGGCCCGATCATGCCGCCATCCATAGCCGGGCGTGCGAGCATAGCCGGTATAGTACCGCAGATTCAGATGATACGGTCTGCCAATGTAACCATCCTCGATCAGTTCCATGATATACCGGTTGGTCGGCATGAACCGGTAGGTGAAGGGCGTGCAATGCGTCAATCCCTTATCCGCCGCCAGGACCGCCATCTCCTCAGCATGACTGTAACGCAACGCCAGGGGCTTTTCGCATAGAACATGCAGGCCAGCTTCCAGCGCCTCCATCGTGATCGGATAGTGACTCTCATGGCCGGACGCAACCACCAGCGCGTCGATCTCTCCGCTCCCAATCAAAGACCCCGCATCCGTATACACCTGCGGGATGCCCCAGCGCCCGGCAAAAGCCTCCGCTCGCTCCAGGTTGCGCCCGCAGACCGCGACAACATCCGCCCCAGGATGCGCGTCCAACGCCGGCAAGTACATCGCATCCGCCCACCAGCTCGTGCTGACAACTCCGACCCTGACTCTTTCCGACATCTCAGCTCTCTCCCTTTACCTTGGGCGCCTGCCGGCTGCCCTCCTCCTCTGCAAGCGGCCGCACTTCCTCCCACGACGCGCTCTCCCACGAGCGCGTCATCGCCTCCTGCACCTCCGCCAGGCGCAGCGCATCCGCAAAGCTCGGCGCCCGCTGCACGCCTTCCGCGATCGACATCAGAAAGTTGTGCGCCTCCAGTACCTTCAGGTCCTCATAGCCCAGCCCGATGCCGTCGCCCGGGTTGAATCGCCCGTGGTCCGGGTAGGCCGGTCCCCCCAGCAGCGTAGTGTAGCCGTCCTGCATCCCGTCCGTACCGGGCAGGTACAGCTCCAGTTCGTTCATGCGCTCGAAGTTCCAGTTGGCCGCCCCCGCCGTGCCGTTCACCCCGAACGACATCTCGCACTTCGGGCCGAAAATCACACGGCACGCCTCAAAGCTGCCTCGCACCCCATTCTCAAACTCGACCAGCGCGCCAACATAGTCCTCGTTTTCCACTTCGCCGGTCGGATCGCCCTCCTTGCCCAATGAAAAATGCGTGCCCTGTCCCGGCACAGGCAGAGGACGCGCCCCTATAAATGTATGCCGGCTGCTCACCAGCCGCCGAATCGGGCCGACAAGCATGTGCGCCATATCAACCGTATGGGACATAATATCACCAAGCACGCCCAGGCCCGCCTGCTCTTTCTTGAACCGCCACGTCAGCATCCCATAAGGGTTGCTGCCGTACATGGTGAAAAACCGGCCCCGGTAGTGCGTCAGCTGCCCCAACGTCCCCGCCTCGATAAGCGCCTTGCAATGCCGCACCATTGGGGCCCACCGGTAGTTGAATCCCACAAAGCTCATCACCCCGGCGGCACGCGCCATCCTTTCAATCGCGGCCGTCTCCTGCGGGCTGCGGCCGACCGGCTTCTCGCAAAAGACGTGCTTTCCCGCCGCCGTAGCCGCCTCTACCATCTCCCTGTGCAGAAAATTGGGCGCGGCAATGTTCACCACCTCCACCTCTGGATGCTCGACCACCTCACGCCAGTCCGTCGTGGATTCGGCGAAACCCAGCGTCCGCCTGGCCTCCTCCGCCCGGTGCGCCACATCGTCGGCGCAGACCACCAACTTGGCCTGAACGCCGCTGTCGTGGAATCGGTCGTTCAACATCCTGTACGACCGGCTGTGAACCGTCCCCATCCAGCCCATGCCGATCACGCCAATGCCTATCTCTCGGGCCATGCGGTTCTCGCTTGCCTCCCGTTTTCATTGCCCGCCTGATTCAAAACGGCCCCGCCTTCCATCGTGTCCTGAGGACACCGCAGTCGGCGGGGCGCGCGTCAATCTGAATCCGGATCGCGATCAGAGCCCGCCCCTAGAACTTCCTGCTCCACTCCTGCGGCCAGCGCTCCACCACAACCTTCGTCTGCGTGTAGAACTCGATCCCATGCCGGCTTTGCGCATGAAGATCGCCAAAGAAGCTCTCATTCCAGCCGCTGAACGGGAAAAAGGCCATCGGAGCCGCCACACCTATGTTGATCCCAATGTTGCCGGCGTCAACCTCGTGACGGAACTGGCGCGCCACCGCGCCGCTGCTCGTGAACAGACAGGCCATATTGCCGTACGCGCTCACGCTCCGATCATTGATCAGCGCGATCGCTTCCTCGATCGTATCCGCATGCATCAGACTGAGCACCGGCCCAAAAATCTCCGTGCTGGCAATCTCGCTGGTCGGCGCCACCGCATCCAATACCGTCGGAAAGACCCAGTAACCGTCTTCATATCCGGCAACGCGCTTCTGCCGTCCGTCTACCAGCACGCGCGCCCCCTCCTGCGCGCCTGCCGCAATCAATCCTTCGATCCGATCCCTGCTCTCGCTGGTGATGACCGGACCCATCTCGCTCGCCTCGTCCATCCCATACCCGACCTTGCGGCTCGCCGCCAGGTCCGCAATGCTCTCCGTAAACGGGTCCTTCGCCTCTCCCACCGTAACCGCCACCGACACTGCCAGGCACCGCTGGCCCGCGCAACCAAACGCCGAGTCGCCCATGATCTGCGTCGTTGACCCAATGTCCGCGTCCGGCATGATCACCACCGGGTTCTTCGCTCCGCCCTGGCACTGCGCCCGCTTCCCGTTCGCGGTGGCCCGGCTGTAAACATACTTCGCCACCGCCGTCGACCCCACAAAACTGATCGCCCGAATGTCAGGATGATCCAGGATCGCGTTGACCGTATCCGCGCCGCCGTTCACAAGCTGCACAACCCCCGGCGGGAATCCGGCCTCTTCGATCAACGCAAACAGCTTCTGCGTCGTCATCGGCACCTTTTCGCTCGGCTTCAGAATGAAGCAGTTGCCCGTCGCCACCGCGTAGGGAAGAAACCAGAGCGGGATCATGCCGGGAAAATTGAACGGCGTGATCGCGGCCACGACGCCCAGCGGCTGGCGCAGCATATGCTCATCAATCCCGCTGGCAATGTCCTCGTTATTCCAGCCCTGAACGAGCGAAGGCGCGCCGCAGGCCACCTCCACATTCTCGATGCCCCGCCGCATCTCGCCCACGCTCTCGGCAAACGTCTTGCCGCACTCCTCCGTGATCACCCGTCCAATCTCCTCCAAATGCTCCTCCAGCAGCATCTTCAACCGGAACAACGGCTGGACGCGATCAACAACCGGCGTCTCGCGCCACGAAGCGTAGGCTTTCATCCCGGCATGTGCCGCCGCATCCACCTCCGCCGCCGGCGACAACCCCACCGTGGCGATCGCAGCCCCCGTCGCAGGGTTATGCACGTCAAGCGCCTCCGCTGCAGCGCTATGCTGCCAACTGCCATTGACGTAGTTGAGCAGTTCCTGACTCTGTGTCATATCTCTCACCCCTTTTAGGAAAATATCTTGTCAAGTGACACGCTGGCATCCAAGGTCGGGTCAACGACATCGCCCTCTACAAACACCTGCGGCTCCATCTCCGGTGTGAAGACGGCCACCTGTTTCAGCGGGGGAAGCACCAGCCACACCGATCTGATTCCGAAACGGAAATAGGCCTCAATTTTGGGGATGATTTCATTGACGCTCTGCGAAGGGGATAGGATCTCGACCACCATGACCGGGGGTTCCACTGCACGTACTTCATCGTGCAACCAGTCCGGGTGGCGAAAGTTGCAGACAGCAAGGTCAGGAGTCGTCGTTGGCTCCGTACTGAGTGATAGCTCCCCTCCAACAAGATACCTGTCTCCGCAAGCCTCATGAAGGGCAAACTGCAACTGCGTCTGAACAAAGTAGTGGTTGAAGCTGGGCATAGGTTTCCCGCGTTCCTGTTCGTACTTCTCCGAATAAGTTGTATCTGCGGGAAGCGTTGCGGTCATTTCACCTGTTCTCCTGTCAAGACCAGTGCGCGCCGAACCGACCATCTCACCTTCAGTGCAACCTTGAGCCAACGGGCTGTTTGCCGGCGCTGCAACTTCACCCAAGTCTGCCAATTCGTCAAGTTAAGTCACCTGCGCCAAAATGTACGGGACATAGCCTCCAATGGAATGCTGCTCCCGCAATCGTCTCCACCTGACCCGCCTTTGGCGAGCCCGCCCTACCCATCGCGGCTTACGCGGCCATGGAAAGCGCATCAACCGCCCCTGTAGCCTCACTCCGCTTCCTCGTGCCTTGGACGCAACTGACAGTCTCTCGCCTCCCAACTGTTCTGTTCACCGCATCTATGAAAAGACCTCGTCAAGCGCAACACTGACATCCAACGCGGCGTCGACAACCTTTCCCTTGCCAAAAACCACGGGTTCCGAGCCTGGAACGAATACGGCCACCTGTTTCAGCGGCGGAAGCGCCAGCCAGACCGACCGTACGCCAAAGCGGAAATACGCTTCGATTCTGGGTACAAAGTCACTGATGCTTTGAGACGGCGACACAATTTCAACCGTAGCCAGTGGCGCCTCTTCCACGCGTATTTCGTCATGCAGCCAGTCAGGCTGCCGCACGCGACAGATGGAAATATCAGGAGTCATGGGCGGTTCAGATGCCAGTGAGAGCTCGCTGGCAATCAGGAATCTGTCTCGACAGGCGACATTGAGAGCGATAATCAGATTCGCCTGCACGACTCCGTGGTTGAAGCTCGGCATCGGCTTTCCCCGGTCCCTTTCGTAGTTTTCAACCTCATTCGACCTCGGTGTCACCGACGCAACCACTGTAATTCTCCTTTGCAGAAACCCGATGCCTGAAATTGTTTCTCAGGCGGCTCCCGCGCTCCCCGATACCGCGCCAAGCGAGAGCCCTGCCTGCAATTCGTCCACTCTCACGTGCCTCAAATGTAATACCGCTCCGTCGAACGCATCTCTTCCCACTCCTCGCGCGCCGCATTCACTTCGTCCATCTCACTCACCTCGGCCACCGGCACATCCCACCAGCTGTAGCCCGGAACGCCAAGATAGCGATCATTGGGCACATGGATAACCGTCGTCCTCTCAACCGACTTGGCATCCTCCAGCGCCTGCACAACGTCATGCACGCTTTGGCAGCGGATCACGTGGCATCCCAGGCTCTCGGCATTCGCTGCCAGATCCACCGGCAGCGCATCGACATCATAGCCGGGCCCATCCGCAGGCAGGCTGTCATAGGATTGCCCGTTCCTGTGGGGGACCTCCACCTGGTCCGGAAAGACATAGCGCGTGCCAAACCCCCCCTGGCCCAGCGAACGGCTGAGCGCCCCAATCGAGCGAAAGCCGCTGTTGTCCATCAAGACCACAGTCAACTTGTAACCTTCCTGAATCGACGTGATCAAATCTGTATTCATCATCAGATAGCTGCCGTCGCCCACCATCACGTAGACCTCCCGGTCCGGGTCGGCCATCTTGATCCCCAACCCCCCGGCAATCTCATAGCCCATGCAGGAGTAACCGTACTCAAGATGATACTGCTTGGCATGGCGGGCGCGCCACAACTTGTGCATATCCCCGGGCAAACTGCCCGCCGCGCAGACCATCACCGCGTCCGGGTCGCCCCCGTCGTTCACGGCCCCGATCAGCGCCCCCTGGTAGGGCAGCCCGCTCTCGGCCTCGTGCAAATCATAGTTGCGCTGCACCTCCGCTTCCCACTCGTCATGCAGCCTCTGGGCCTTGGCGACACTTTCGTCGCCGTTCCGGTAGCCGCCCAGCAGGTCGCTCAACTCCTCCAGCGTGGCCCGCGCATCGCCCACCAGCGCGATCGCGCAATGCTTGTACGCGTCGAACTCGGCGACATTAATGTTCACGAACTGTACGTCCGGATGCTTGAACGCCGTCTTGCTGGACGTTGTGAAATCACTGTAGCGAGTGCCGACGCCAATCACAACGTCCGCCTCGTCAGCCACCTGCTCCGCCGCAAATGTGCCGGTCGCCCCCGCCGCCCCCAACTGCAGCGGTTGGTCGTAAGCAAGGCTGCCCTTGCCCGCCATCGTCTCAGCGACAGGAATCCCGAACCGGTCGACAAACGCCCGCAGCGCATCCACCGCCTCGCTGTACAGAACGCCGCCGCCCGCAATGATCAGCGGCCTCTTCGCCGCGCGGATCGCCTCCGCCGCCCGCCGCAATGCCCCCTGGTCCGGCCGGTTGCGCGGCACCGACCATACCCGCTTCTCAAACAGCGCCGCAGGATAATCAAATGCCTCCGTCTGCACATCCTGCGGAATCGAGAGCGTTACCGCGCCCGTGTCCGCCGGGCTCGTCAGCACACGCATCGCCTCAATCAACGATGTGACCAGCTGGTCCGGCCGGTTAATCCGATCCCAGTACCGGCTGACCGGCCTGAAGCAATCATTGACAGAAATGTCCTGGCTGTGCTCTGACTCCAACTGCTGCAACACGGGCGCCACATTGCGCCGCGCAAAAATGTCGCCCGGGAGAAGAAGCACAGGCAACCGGTTTATCGTTGCCGTCGCCGCGCCCGAAACCATATTTGTCGCGCCCGGCCCGATCGAGCTCGTGCAAGCCAGCGTCCGCATCCGGTTGCTGTGCTTCGCGTATGCCGCCGCAGTATGCACCATCGCCTGCTCATTGCGCGTCTGATAGTAGCGGAAATCCGGGTACTGCTGCAGCGCCTGCCCCAGGCCCGCCACATTCCCATGCCCGAAAATCCCAAAGCAGCCGCCAAAAAAAGCCTGTTCCACTCCATCCCGTTCGCTGTGCTGCGCCTTGAGAAAACGAACGATCGCCTGTGCCATCGTCAGCCGTTCAGTCTTCATTTTTCCCCCTTCTCCCCCAGGATGAATACTCTGCCTTCGTAACCGCGAAACCAGAGCCGCTCACACATTCCCAGTGTCCCTGTCAAAGACCTCTTCCTGCCAGCTGCCACTGATCCCCGATCTCAGACAACTGCATTTCCGTGAGGGCAGCCGCTCTCTTTGCTATCCGTAGATCGACGGCCTTTCCGGCAAATCCACCTCCATCGGTTTCGAACTGACGCCCGATTCAATGCACGCATCGGCGACCAGCATCGCCGCATAGCCGTCCCACGCGCTCGGCCCGGCAGCCCTCCCCTCCCCAATCGACTTCACCCACGCCCGCATCTCATCTATATAGGCCACCCGGAATCGCTGCAGCCAGTCCTCCTCCACCCACTGGCGGATGGCGTTGCCTCTGCGCACAACTGGGCTTGGCAGAGGGCCCGACTGTGCCACCCCGCTCACACCGGTGATGCTGACCGAAATCTCATATCCGTATCCCGCATCCGCGTTGCACTCGAGACTGCCCAGCGCGCCGCTCTCAAACTGCAGCTGAACAACCACATATCGTGCACTGTCAGGCATTGCCGTCGAAAAAGGGATATACGAGGTATACACACGGGAGATCTCTTCCCCCATCATCCACCGCGCCGAGTGAATGTCATGCACAAGAGAACCGTTGACGACGTCACCCAGCTCTGGATGATCATTCCACCCAGGGTTGATGTGGACACTGCGAAAGACCAGCGCTCTCCCCTGCTCGCCGCTATCGCTGACCCGCTTAACCGACAGATGGTCAGGATCATACTCGCGCATGAATCCAACCTGCGTCAGCCGTTTCCCCCCTCTGACCTCAGCCTCTATAACCCCGCGCCCTTCCTCCCCGTCCGTGGCCAGCGGCTTTTCGCATAGAACCGGCTTCCCCGCAGCGATGCACGACCGCGTCAGCCCGGCATGAAACCGGTTCGGCGCCGCGATCACCACTCCGTCAACATCAGGGTCCGCGATCAGCGCCTCGGCATCGGCGTACACTTTCGATCCGCCGCATCGGGCCGCCACCTCTTCCGCACGCGCCGCATCCACGTCCATGATCGCGGCGACGCTGGCCGATGCAATCTCATCAGTCAGATTGACGGCATGTCTGCCGCCCATGCCGCCCGCGCCAATCACACCGATGTTGACCGTTTCGCTCATCTTTGATTTTGCCTTGTGGCGAATTGAACTCCCTTCGATCCGCCGGCGACAGGAGACGAAAAAGCGCAGGGCGCGATCGCCGGCGTTGTCGACCACCGGGGTCCAGGCGCGCGCTACTCCTTGGCCCCGACCTTCCAGTACGGATCGTCAAGCGGCGGCGGCTTCGAAACCGGGCCCGCGCCCCGCACCGACTGGTCGAAATCGATCACGCTGCCTGTCATCATGCCGGACTCGTCGGAGGCAAGAAAAGCGATCGCACGCGCCACCTCATCCGTCTTCAGAAGCCGGCCAAAGGGCTGCTCCTCCTCCGCCTTCTCCAACCAGTCTTCACCGTCAGAATGGAACTTGCGCTGAATGAAATCCTCGGCAGGCGAATCCATCCATCCCACCGCAAGCGCATTGACCCTGATCCCGTATCGCATCACGGCATACGCGACGTTCTTCGTCATCGCATTCAACGCGCTCTTCGAAGCCGTGTAGGGAAGCAGAAACTGCTCGCTGCCGTACGAGGCAACGCTGGAGATATTGACGATCGACCCGCCGTTTCCTTCGCGCCGCATCAGTTTGCATGCGTCCTGCATCAGAAGCAGCGGAGCCCGTGTGTTGATGGCAATAATCCTGTCAAAAAGCTCGGGGCTCGTGTCCCAAATGTTGCCGCGGACAGTCAGCGCCGCGCAGTTTACCAGCGCGTGAACCGCCCCGAACCGCTCATCGGCCGCCGCGACGATCCCCCGGCATGCCGCAACGTCGGCCAGGTCCGCCTGTACGAAATGCGCCTGACAACCGCCCGCGCGCAAATCGGCCGCCACCGCATTGCCCCGGTCCGCATTTCTGCCGCTGACGACGATCCCCGCCGCCCCCCGCTCCGCAAACAAGCGCGCAGCCGCCTCGCCCAGCCCCTGCGTGCTGCCCGTCACGACGGCATATTTGCCCTGCATGGAACTGGATGATTCCAATGGACCGCTCCTGATTGGTTTTTCGATGGTTGCCTTTCCTTGCGTTGGCTCCCCTAGTTTACCCTAACTCTCGCGCGCCCCGGTAATCAGGTCGGCAATGTCCTGCTGTGAAAGGTCCCCCTACTGATACGTGCCCACCTTCTCTCCCTGTCGGATGATCGTGTAACTGTCCGATACCTGGTAGATATGGTTGACATTATGCGTGATGAAGATGACCGGAAGGCCCTTCGCTTTCGCGCACTCCCTATATGAAAAAGAACCTATGAGAGTGTCCATCGCTAATGTAACTGCTCTTCAAGGCTTCCCGCCCCCAGGGGAAGCGAACCGCCTACCACCCGAGTTCCGTACGCAGATACGCCCGGTTGCGCCTGGCGCTCGCCAGGGCATCAATGCCCATCCCCGGCAGAATGTCCTGTTCAACCGTGCCCCATCCATCAAAGTCCATCTCTTCTAATATGCGGTTTATCTCGCGCCAGTCAATCGTCCCTCGGCCCAATTCCGGGAATACGCCGGACTGAACACCGTCATAGTAGTCGCCGCCGCGCCCAATGACGTCCTCGCGCACGCGATCATCGCACTCCTTGATATGCAGATACCACGTGCGCTCCCGCCACTTGTCCAGAACTGCAACCGGGTCGCCGCCGCCGTACGCAATATGTGCCATGTCAAAACACAGCCCAACCAGTTCCGGATCGGTGCGCTCCAACAGAGAGTCGATTTCGAAGTCGGTCTCCAGGTAGCCCCCCACATGCGGATGCGCCGCGCACCGCATTCCGTACTCGTCGAAAACGACCCTCGCGAAAGCGTCCACATTCGCCGCCGCCCGCTTCCACTCCGCCTCGCCAAGAGAATCCTCCGTGCGGATGCGCCCGGCGCGACTGGACCGCCTCTCCTCCACAAACAGCACGTCAGACAGCACAATATGACTGCATCCCATGGCCGAGAGCACCTGCGCCGTCTCCAGCGCCTCCCGGTAGACCGTCTCGTCCTCCTTGCCCGCCAGGAAGTTGAAGATTGTGAAGGCTGAAATCAGCGCCAGCCCGCGCCGCTCCAACTCGTCTCGCAATCTCGCCGCGTCAAAGGGCAGGTAACCGTAAGGCCCCAACTCCGTTCCCACATACCCGGCCTCCTGAATCTCATCAAGAACCTGGCTGTATTGAGGAACGTTCGGCGTGTCCTTCATCAGGACACCCCAGGAAACTGGCGCTGTCGCAACTCTTACTTTCATCTCGTCCCTATCCTATTCTTTCCCGGTCAACCGGTTGCGCAACTCGCGAAACAGAGGGCACTTGCTGTGTACAATGTCCGGTGAAATCATGTCCTGTAACCTTGCCCATGGAATTCCCATTTGGTCGGCTACGCGTGCAATAGCCCCTTCGGCAGAGGGCCGCCAACAAGACAGTTCAGTCCCTTCTGTTCGGCGCCGCTCCTAAAACCCTCCCCGCTCCTCCACGAACGAAATCACCTCGTCGTATGTCGGCATGAAGTTCGCGCAGCCGTGCGCCAGCACGACGATGGCCCCGCAGGCATTGCCCAGCCGGGCAGAACGCTGCCATCCCCAGTCATTGACATAACCGTAGATAAACCCCGCGCCGAACGCGTCCCCTGCACCCAGTATGTTGTAAATCTCAACCGGAAATCCCGGCGCCTCCAGTACCTCTCCACCGGCCAAATGCACCCGCGAACCAAGCGCGCCCACCTTCTCAACCACCGCCTTCGGCCCCAACGCCAGCAGCCACTCTATCGCCGCCTTCACATCCCCCTCAACCTTCGCATCCGATATCTGCGAGTGGGTCAGCGACATCTGGCTGGCGTCGCTCAGCACAGCAGCATTGATCTCGTCCTCCGTCCCGATTACCACATCCACGTTCGGCAAAACGGACCGCGCCACCACGCCGAAAGCCCGCGGATCATGCCACTGATCCGGCCGGAAGTCGAGGTCGAAGACCACCGTCGTTCCCACCTGCTGCGAATACTCCGCGCCGAACATCGTAGAACTCCGGCTCGGTTCCTTGCTAAGATTTGTGCCCGCGAACTGGAACACCTTTGCATCCGCCACGGGCGCAGCCAGAACATCGTCAATCGTCAACTCTATATCCGCGCAGTTCTCCCGGTAATAGACCAGCGGAAACTTGTCTGGCGGCTCGATGCCGAGCACAACCGCGCTGGTGCGATGTCCGGGCTTGCGCGGGCTGAAACTGAAATCGACCCCCTCCTTCTCCAGAAAGTCGGCGATGAAATCCCCAACCGGATCCTCTCCCAGCCCCGTCACCAGCGCCGTCTTCAAGCCCAGTCGTGCCCCGCCCACACTGATATTTGTCGGCGACCCCCCAACATACGCGGCAAAGCTGCCGATGTCCGAAAACAGCGCCCCCACATCATTGCTGTACAGGTCTATTGAGGAACGACCCATGTGCAGCGAGTCATACTTTCTCTTACCATTTTCTATCGTCATTTCTCTGGCTTCTCCGGGCCGAATCAGGTGACTGCGAACGCCCTCCACCCTCGTTGAAATACATTGATGTTTCAGTACAGGGGCAGCCTCTCGTCCACCCCTGCGTAACTGTCCTTTACCCAACCGTAATTCGGATCCTCCTGGTTTGCCAGACTCTGCGCGCTGCCCGCCAACACATTCAAATAATACGTGGTGTAGCCCGGCATGCTCACGACGGGATGATACCCCTCCGGCACCAGCACCGCCTCATTATGACCAACCCGCACCAGCGCATCAATCGGATTGCCCGCAGCGTGCATCGGCGAGTTTTCGTCCGTATAGACCCTCTGGTAGGCGAACCCTTCAGGCCGGTCGATCCGATAGAAATAGACCTCCTCCAAGTCAGCCTCGACCAGCTCCCCCGCTTCGCCCTCAATGTGGACGTCGTGCTTGTGCGGCGGATAGCTGCTCCAGTTGCCGCTCGGCGTGTAGACCTCCACCAGCACGATCCTGTGGACCGGCGAGCCCGGCGGCAGCAGGTCGTTGATCTGGCGGCTCACGTTGTCTCCCCCGCGAATGCTCACCGCCACGTCCTCCGGACGGATCAGCCACGGTTCGTGATCCTCTGTCGTCGGCGTCCACGTAACCGCAAACTCGCCTGCCTCCTCCGCCGTGACCGAAAGGTTCGTCTGTCTAGGCAAATAGAGAGCATGCGCTGCGCCGCTGAATACATCAGCCCGCCCGCCAATCCCAGTCCAGCTGCCTCTGTCACTCTCGACTCGGTAACGTCCGGTCAAATTGACAAACGCGAACTCGTTTTCGCCCGTGTCGAAGGACCACGCTTCTCCTTCGCCCAACCGTCTCGCCTGAAAGGATATGTACTCCCAGCCAGCGCTCTGTGGCGTCACCGATAAGATCAGACCCGGGTCCTCGCCAACGGACTGCGGCCTCACCAGCACACTTTCTGCCGTGTAACGCATTCTTGCCTTCTCTCCTTGGTCTGACGCGATAATTTCCTGCAATGAATCCAGCTCTCCATCCGTCGTTGCCATGCCTTCGTCCTACTCATGTTTGCTTGCTCTCTCGCATGGCGAATCTCCCGAAGTCGAGCGGCTCGGTCGGATGTCCCAACTGAGCCAGTACAGGAGTCATCTGACTGCGATGTTCAGTGGCGTGATTGAATACGTGACGCAGAACGTCGTCCACTCTCAGTTCATACGCCGTGCCTTCGATGTTGCGGTACAGGAGAAAATCATTGAACCTGCTGTTCGTCAAGTTGCCAAGGAAATCCCCCCACGCTTCCCACAGGGGGACCCACGCCGCCCGAAGTTCGTCGAAAGAAGCAAACTCGGAAGCCCCGGGCAATTCTGTCGGACTACATCTCTCCAGCCGTTGCAGCCACACTTTTTCAGCGCCGTAACCATGAGCTGTCAAGCCATGAAGCGACTGCCAGAAGAAGGGGCGTTCCGCGAAGTAGTCCTCTTCCGAAATCGCCTCCAGGCTCGGAAAGACACGCCGCCAAGCCCACTTGTTGTATTCAAAAAGCCTTCTTGCCGTTTGAACAGACATATTATCCATCCTCAGAGGTTTTGGTTGCCAGTCGTCTTCAGTTGCAGCTTCCCTGCACCGTTCCGCCGACCAGTCTGTTGCTTGGAGTGGGGCATGGGGCTAGCTTGGCCCGCCTCATTCCCGCACGGCCGGCTCCTGCAGCAACCACAGGAATCTTATAGCACGCAGAGTCTCAAATGTCAATCACTTGCCGAGTGGCCTGATTCCAATCCAAATCCGTGATTGCCAGGAATAGCGGCCCCCTGGCTCCAGCGAAATTCCGCCAACGTAGCATGAGACTTTCGCCTGTTTTGCCCTGCCCCTCGCCGTTGCCGTCCTTCGCGCCCCTTCGCGTCCATTCGCGGATCAGTTCCCCTTTCCCCTCCGCAGACCAAAACTTGTTGCCCTTCGCCCTGCCCCTCCGTGGATCAAAGAGACGTTGCCGTACGCCGTTGCCGTTCTTCGCGTCCCTTCGCGGATCAAATCCCCCTTCCCCTCTGCAGACCAAAAAAGTGTTGCCTTTCTCCGTGCCCCTCCGTGGATCAAAGAGACGTTGCCGTGCGCGGTTGCCGCCCTTTGCGCCCCATGAGGTGACCTCCGAACGAATTCCCTGGAGCGCGCGACAAACGCGCGCGCCCCAAACAGACGCTGCCAAGATTCCATTTTCCAGGAATTGGAAACTCGCGCGAAGCCCACGGACCGCACGTCAGCAACTTGAAGATCAGACCAACAGGGGGCAGCTTACTGTCTCTGGGTAATGGCAAAGTATGCAAAATCGAGCGGTTCGGTCGGATGCCCCAACTGGGCCAGAACCGGTGTCATCTGGCTTCGGTGCTCAGTGCCGTGGTTCACGACATGGCGCAACACGTCATCCAGCAATATGCTGAATCCGGCGCCCTCGTCATTGCGATAGGTGACAGTACTGGTGAGCGAACTCGCTTCCAACGAACCGAGATACGCCTGCCACGCGTCCCACAGAGGCTCCCACGCACTGTGCAAGGCCGCGAACGTTGGGAACTCCCCGGCTGTCGCCGGCTGCGGCGAACTGCCGTCCCTGGATCGCAGCAGCCAGTTCCTCTCTGAACTGAAACCGTGGACGGCCAGCCCATGCAGAGAGTGCCAGAAGAAAGGGCGCTCAGCGAAATACTCCTCCTCCGGAAGCGCCGCCAAACTCGGAAAAACTCGCTTCCAGGCCCACATGTTGAAGGCGAATAGCCGATCTGCAGTCTGAACAGCCATTGACGCAATCCTCTCATTTTTTCATTTTCGGAGTGTATGCGAATCAAACTCTTCTGCGCTCTTGCGCTTACTGTCTTGGTAGCGAGTCGCCTGGCGTACACATTGCCATGTCGTGCCATAGGCCCCCCCGCTCTTCGCTCGCAGCCTCTGCCAGGAATCCTCGGCAGGCGATAGCGAAATGACCAAGCCCCTCCCAGATGCCTGCCTCAGTCCCGGCGCCACACACTCCCAGTCCGCGGTAGTACCGCCAGCGGCACGTCCGCCGCGGACGCGCCGCGTTCGCGCAGAAAATCAACTGCCTGCCGCAATACACTTTCCGCTGACAAACTGCTGGTGTCAATCACCAGGTCCGCCGAGATGCGCGCATGCCCAAGCCGTTTCAACTCCGTCTTGCGCCAAGGCTCGTCCCAGCTCACGTCCGGACGCCTCTCACCTTGCGCTTCCAGGTCCGCATCCAGAAATATCAGCCACCTGGGCGGCCGGATACGCTGCCACATGTCAGGCACCTGGCTATGCTCCTGGGCAACAGGGCGGGCATTGTAACCCAACTCTCTCAGCCCGGCCACAAGTGTCGATTTGCCCGCCGCGCTCACACCTGCAATCTTGACAAGGTCCAAATTCACTTAGGCCGCCCCCATCGGCGGTCAGAATAACGCACACGGTTTCCTCTTTGAACAGGGCAAACCTAAATGGGCAGGGTAATCTCCATCTGGCGGATCTTCTGCTCCCTCTCATGGGTTCCAACCATGATAGCCAGGACGGTTGAGTCGTCCTTTGGCCGCCCCTTGTCCTGTTCCATAGCCGCTTCCAGGACCCGGTCGGCTATCCCCTTGGCGCTGCCCATGGCGGAAGGACCGCCGCCGCCCCCATTCAGCCTGGCCGCCCCGGCTACATCCATGGCCCCCCCGCTGCGGTGCCCCGCGCTCCAGATTCCATCCGTGAATACCACAGCCGTCAATCCGGGCGCGAGCGGTAGTTCAACGATATTGGGTTTGGTATTTCGATAGATGCCAATCGCGTCGCACGGTTCGTCCAACCACTCCGTTCTGCCATCCCGCTGAACCAGTACAGGGCAGCGGCTGTTGCGGCTAAGTACAAGCGTTTCCGTTACCAGATCGACGCTCGCAATGACCAGCTCCGCGCTGACCTTCCCTCCCCGATTGGTGCGCAAATAATCGTGCGTAGCCCGCGCCACCGCGCCGTCTCGCACGCCTTCAGCAATCAAGCTCATCGCCTTCCGCGCCACCACGTTGCTGATCGCTTTCGCGCTCCGGCCGCTCCGCTGGCCGTCGGAAACGACAATGCTGATTCCGCCGTGCGGGCGCTCTACCACCTCCACCGTATCCCCGCTCTCGCTCGCCGCGTATTTCGCGACCTTCGCTACGGCAATCTGGATTTCAAGTCTTTTCATCTGCCGAGAGAGCCCTCCACATAGGCACTGCCCACCGCCGCGACACCGGCCGAGCCGCCTCCGCAAAAAAGTGTGTATTCCCGCGCAGCCATTTGCGCCTGATCACACATCATCTGACCATTCCATCTATGCCCGGCATAAGAACACACCTATAGGTAAAAGTCAATCAATCGCGCACGCACAAAACAAGCGGTCCTGCCCCGGGGTCGTCCGGAAAAGGTGGCTTCAGATTCCAGTCCAGACTCGAGTTTTCCTGGAGAAGCAATCCGCAAAACTCAATGCAATCCTCCAAAGGAATTTTCCCCCTCTCCCCCGCCTCTCCCTACCCCCAAACTGCCCACCCCGCTATCCATCCCCATCCCCGCCACCCCCTCACGCCCACCCCACAATGTTGACAACTCCCTCCACCCTCCCCAACACCCATCCGCGCGCCGGCCCCTCCCCGGCGCCCGCCCATCCTCCAAATCCCAAAAATCCCCCCAAATCCCCGTTCAGACGGCGCCCCGTTCCCCAAGCCACACCACAATCCACTTCCCACTATCCACTGTCCACTGCAGTTTGACACCTGGACCGCCCTAAATGATAATTTCCGAAACAGGGCACAGGAGACGCAACAATGAGAATCACCCGCATCGACACGCATCTCACAGAACTGGCCAATCGCTCCATCCCCTTTGTCGTCGTCCATACCGACGAGGGCATCCACGGCGTCGGCGAACCCTTCTCTTGCGGGCCCGACGGCGCGACCGTCGCCGCCATCCACGACCTGGAAAAGTGGCTGACAGGACGCGATCCCCGCGACATCGAGGGCCTCTACCATCTGATGTACGCAGGAGGCCGCTTCCCCGGCGGCTCCGTTGTCAACGCCGCCATCAGCGGAATCGAACACGCCCTATGGGATATCGCCGGCAAGGCCGCCGGTCTGCCCGTCTACAGGCTCGTCGGCGGCAAAGCCCGCAACCGCGTCCGCGTCTACCAGAGCGTCGGCGGCAACACGCCCCAAGAGGCGGCAGAGGACGCCATCCGCCTCATCCAGACCTATGGTTACACCGCCCTGAAAATGGGCCCCCTCCCGCCCGGCTGGCACCAGATGCCTTGGAACCGCGCCCTGCGCGAGTCAGAACGACGCGTCGCCGCCGTCCGCGAAGCCGTCGGACCCGATATCGACATCGGCCTGGACCCCCACGCCCGTATCCTTGAAATCGGCCGCGCCGCCCAGCTCTGCGAAGTTGTCGCCCCCTACCGGCCCTTCTTCGTCGAAGAGCCCCTCCGACCCGAAAACTATGACGCGCTCGCCAAACTCAGTCAGAAAGTCAACGTCCCCATCGCCACCGGCGAAATGCTCTATACGCGTCACGAGTTTCGAGAGCTGCTGGGCCACCATGCCGTCGACATTATCCAGCCCGACATCTGCATCACCGGTGGCCTCTGGGAAATGAAAAAGATCGCCTCCATGGCCGAAGCGCACTACGCCAGCGTCGCCCCCCACAATCCATGCGGGCCGATCGCCACCGCCGTTAACGTCCATTTCGCGGCCAGCACCTCCAACTTCCTGATTCTCGAATACAAGGCTGACGAAGGCCGCCGCGCTGAAATCGTCGACGAACCCATCAAGTTGATCGACGGCTACCTGGAGCTGCCCGATCGCCCCGGCCTCGGCATCGACCTCAACCTCGACGCCCTCGCCTCATACCCGGGCCGTCCCTGGCACAGACCGTTTCTCATTCGCCCCGACGGATCTCTGGCCTACCAGTAAATCCGTCACCATTGCAACGACTTCATGTTGCCGCCGCCAACCATTGCGAAGGCCCTGGCGCAGGGCAATCCCCGTCAGAAGCCGCCCCTGCTCGCAGCGGCAGACCTGTTTCAGTCCCAACATGGGCCAACGGAGGGCGACACGCTCGGACCGAACGAACGGACCCGGACCATTCCCAGGCGCCCCGAACAGCCTATCTAATCGAGCAGCCGCTCGCATAGACAACTGACTCCAACCCCTGGAGCAGGCCGCACGCCAAGCATTACAAGGAAAAATCCCATGCGCGCAATCGGAGTCCAAAAGACGAAATCAGGTCATCAGCTCGTCTGGCAAGAGACCGAGGAACCGACCTTAAAGCCGGGAGAAGCGCTCGTTTCCATCCATGCGACGACGTTGAATCGCGCCGATCTCTCGCAGGCCGAAGGCAACTACCCGCCCCCGCCCGGCGCGCCCGACATCATGGGCCTGGACATGGCAGGAGAGATTATCGAAACCGGCGCAAACGTTGAAGGATGGCAGGTGGGCGATCACGCCTGCGCCCTCCTGGCCGGAGGCGGCTACGCCGAACGAGTCGCCGTCGACCAGCGCCTCCTGATCCCCGTCCCGCCCGGCTGGTCGCTCCTCGAAGCGGCCTGCCTGCCGGAAGTCTACCTGACAGCCTACGTCAATGTATTCATGGAAGCGGGATTCCAAAGGGGCGAAACGGTCCTCATCCACGGCGGCGCAAGCGGGGTGGGCACTGCGGCCATTCAATTGGTGAAGGGAGCGGGCGGCCGTGTCATTGCCACCGCGGGCCGCCCCGACAAAGTGGAAACCTGCCTGGAACAGGGCGCCGACCTGGCCGTCAACTATCGCGCCGAAGACTTCGCTGCCCGCGCGCGAGATTTCACCGGCGGCGAAGGCGTCGATATCATATTGGATATGGTGGGGGCAAACTACCTCGAACGCAACGTCAGCCTGCTCAAAGTGAAAGGCCGGCTGGTTTTCATCGCCACGCTTGGCGGGGCCGAGGCCGCAATTGACATCCGCCAACTCATGGGCCGGCGAGCCCGTCTCATTGGCTCAGTCCTGCGTGCGAGGCCGGTCACCGAAAAGACGGAAATCATCAGCCGCTTCCGACAGCAATTCTGGAACCAGATCGAAGAAGGCGCGATCCGGCCCGTCATCGACACGGTGAAGCCCGTGGCCGAGGCCCATGCCGCGCACGAACGCATGGCCGCCTACGAAAATATCGGCAAGATCGTCCTCAAGGTGCGCTGAGTTCGTCTATCAACGAGCGCACCGCCTCCTCAATGGCGGCCAGCGCCGATTCTGCGTCCGTCACATCCAGGTCATGCACCCGCCAGTACCTGATTCCATCCGCCCAATCTGGATAGCGCGCCTGCATCATTGGCCGGTGTTCAACCTCATTCACCGCAACCGTAACGTCCGCCTCTATCAGATCGGACCGCTGCAAATCCATCGGCATTCGCTGTCCGGGCCCCAGCTCGATGCCGTGCGAACGCAGCCGGTCTGAAGCATACCTGGACATGGCGCCAAGGTTCTCCCGGCTTGGCTGCAAACCCCGGCTGCTCGCCTGCCATGCCAGACCCCGTTCCCGGCACAGCGCATTGAAGAAATGCTCGGCAAACCGGCTGCGGTAATAGTTCCCGGTGCAGAGAAATAGCGCTGTGCCGCCCATGGTCGCCGCGTCCCCTTGTCTACTGTCGCTTGCGCAGGGTTACGGCTTGAAACGCTGTGGACGCCTGCTCTTCCTTGCCAATCACCTCAAAGGATAGCACCTCGAAGAACTGCCCCAGGATCGACCGCAACGCCTCGTCCGTATAGTGGGAATAGAAACGCTTAGGCTCATAGCTGTCCTCTTCCCGCACGCCTTCAAAGTCCTTGCCCCCGCGCGTGCCAATGAACAGAAGTCCCCCAGGCCTCACGACCCGTCGGATCTCCCGCAGTACGTCCCCGAAATCCGCTTTCGGCACATGCAGAAGACAGTTCTGGGCGAAAAGGCTGCCAAAGTGGTCGTCAGCAAAGTCCAGCCGCAAAAAGTCCATCCCGTACGCCTCCAACCCCTTCGCACGGCAGAGGCGAACCATCTCCATTGACAAATCTGTGCAGACCACCTTGAGGCCCGCCTCCTGAAAGAAGAGCCCTGCCTGGCCCGTGCCCGCCCCGATCTCCAGCAGCGACGCTGCCTTCTCTGCCTGCAAGCGCTGCAGAAACTGAGACCACAACGCCTGCCTCCATTCCAGGACAGGTCGTTTGTCTCGTTGCTCGGCCTGGGCATCGTATGCGCGCCTGAGCGCGGAAGTGACCGAGTTGTAGTCTGCCACAGAGTACTCCTCTGCCGGTCCCTCTCAGGATGGCTCGTCCTCACCCAACACAGACTGTTCGAAGAAGCCAGGACCGGGCTGCGCCAGCATGCGTGCCAGGGGCCGCAGTTCCATCCACCACTGTTCCAAAGGACGTTGACGATGTTCGTCCATCAAACGGGGGATCCGATACAACGGTGTGTCGTTTACGTCGCCTTCCTGAATGCCCAGGCAAACAGCCCCAACCTCCGAAACTCTCTGTCTTCCCCGTCGGCTCGCCGTTTCTTCAATCCGCTGCACCGCCTCCCACGCCAGACGCGCCGCCAGGATGCGGTCAAACGGGGACGGGTTGCCCCCCTGCTGCAGGTGCCCAAGTATTGACTGCCGCACCTCGAACAGGTCGCCCCCCTCTTCTTCAAAAAGCGCGGCAATGAAAGAAGTCGTATAGAACGAGTTGGCCGTCTCGTTCCGGATCATCAACCCCAAACGCTTCCCCTGCTGAAATCCCTGCTTCAACAGTTCGATATCCCTTTCAAGGTCCTTGAGCGTGATCCCCTCCTCATGCAAATAGACGCGTTCCGCGCCCGTGGCGATGGCGCTCATCAGCGCCAGGTAGCCGCAGTAACGGCCCATCACCTCTACAATGAAACACCGGTTCAATGCCACCGCAGACTGCTTAATCTTGTCCACCACCTCAACGATGCTGTTCAGAGCGGTGTCGGCGCCGATGCTCAGCTCCGAGCCGGGCAAGTTGTTGTTGATGCTGGCCGGTATGCAGATCAAGGGTATATCGAACGCAGGAAAGTTATGGCGCTCTTCATACAGTCGGTGTACCGCGTGGTACCCGGCCCATCCGCCAATCATGACGATCGCGTCGACCCGATGCTTCTCGAGCGCCTGCGCCGCGGCGTACAGCTCCGCGCCTTCCGGCGTCTTGCGGCTGCTCCCCAGCTCCGATCCCCCCGTCGGGGCCCATCCGTTGACGGTCATCCAGTTCATTTCCTGAATGTCGTCGTCAATCAAGCCCCGGAACCCCCACTTGACGCCCAGCGGTATATGGCCGTTGTCTTCCAACATCCGCACAACCGCACGCGTCGCGGCGTTCATCCCCGGCGCCGGCGCCCCGCCCGTCATGACGGCAACCCGCATCCGCCTTTTATTTGGCTGCGGCGGGCGCGGGTTGGCGCGAATCAGCGTCCGCAATATGCGGAAAGAGTCCTTATACGACTTCCCCCGGTACTCCATCGCCTCATCGAATCTGCATTCATGGATGCAGCGTCCCACTCTGTGCGTCTGCTCCACGCACTCCGTCAACGAGCTGTGTACAATCTTGTTGTTCTCGATGCCAAGGAGCACCGCCTCGTCGCTCGGCCTGGCGTTCAGCACAGCCTCCGCCGCGGCCGCGCCCAGCAGCGTCGCCAGCACCCTGTCAGAAGCGCTGGGTGAACCGCCGCGTTGCACATGACCTAGAACCGTCACCCGCGCCTCTTCGCCCAGATACTTTGTCAGCACCTCTTCGACGTATGCGCTGGATATCGGGTTGCCGTGACGGTCCTGCGCCCCTTCCGCCACCACCACAATGCTGTCCCGCCGGCCCATCTCGCGGCCCTTGCGCAAGATCGAGCACATCCTCTCTTCCCACGCATCCAGATTGGGCGGGCTTTCCGGAATCAGCGCGAAATCCGCCCCCGAAGCCAGCGCGCCCATCAGCGCCAAATGCCCGCAATGGTGCCCCATCACCTCGACCACAAACGCCCGCTGATGACTGGCCGCCGTGCTGGTGATTGCGTCAAGCGCTTCTGTGATGCGGTGCAGCGCCGAGTCAGTCCCAATCGACAGATCCGTCCCGAACATGTCATTGTCGATCGAACCCACCAGACCCGCGACCCCAAGAAACCCGTACTCCTCCTCGACCGAAGGATCCAGTCGCCCCTCCGCCACCAACTCCTCCAGAAGCGAGCGCCACTCCTCCCGCAAAACCTGCGCGCCGGTCAAACTGCCGTCGCCGCCGATCACAATTAGTCGATTGATCCCCTGCAGGAGCAGGTTGCGCACCGCCTCCTTACGCCCTTTCCTCTTCAGAAAATCAGGGCTTCTGGCAGTTCCCAAAAGTGTGCCGCCCTGTTGCAGCACGCCGCCAACAGAGTCCCAATTGAAGGGGCGGATCTGGTCCCCCCCTTCAATCATGCCCTGAAATCCCTCGTATATACCGAAAACCTGCGCGCCCCGTTCCAGCGCGGCGCGAACAGCCGAACGTACGGCCGCATTCATGCCTTGTGCATCACCGCCACTTGTAAGGACGCCGAGTCGGACTGTTTTCGTCATCTGCCGCCCTCCTGTCGCGGCCACTCTCCTCCGCTGCCCCGCTCCCCCGCGACGCAGCCTGGTTCGCAGAGATTATAGCATGTGGCGCCCACTTCTCGCATCTCCCTTTCCCATGCCATACCTCTCACCTTGCTAATGATCACCCTACACCAGAGAAAGACCCGCCTCTGCTCTCCGACAACCAAGCCCTTCCCAACAGCCCCGTCACACCCAAACCGTGCCAAACCCCACCCCGTCGCTCCGCCATATCCCCCGCGTAGCCTCCCCGTCCCGCCACCTTCTTACCACTGACCACCGACCACTATCCACTGAAGTAAGGTTGCAGTAATCAAAGAGTAGCCTGAAGATTGCCTCGATATAGGACCGCACCTTCGAACCTTCCATCGTTGTCTCACATGCCCGCAAGTGGTAGAATGCCCCGTGTAAAGAAGTACGCTTCGAAGGGAGACGCATGAAGGACACAGAGACGATCAGGACGTCCGCCCAGATTGGGGGAGCCGCGATGCCTCCACGCCGATCTCGGGAAGAGACAGCCCGCTTGGGCGACGACATATATGAGCGGGTCATCCGTCCCCAGGTAGAGGCGGACCACTACGGGGAATTTGTCGCGATCGACGTTGACTGCGGAAGCTGGGCCCTCTCCGACGACCTTCGAACGGCAGCGAAACGACTCCGCACGCAGCGCCCTGGCGCGATTGATGTCTGGTTGCTCCGGGTTGGGCACCTGGCGCTGCATCACTTTGGGGGGCGTCCCATTCGGGGCGCAGAGTGATAGAAGGCGTTGTAAACGGCGCCTATGAGCCGGTAGTGCTCCTGACCTTACAAGGTCCATCGGGGCGGGCAAGGGACATCGAAGCGACAATTGACACCGGCTTCACCGGGTTCCTGACCGTTCCGCCAGCGATGGCGGCGGTGGTGGGATTGGCCCTTGAGGGTACGAGCCGGGCAACCCTTGCCGACGGCAGCGAAGTGACCTTCGATGTATACGATGTCGCGGTGGTCTGGGACGGCCATCCAAAATATGTCCTCGCCGACGCCGCCGATACGACGCCTCTCGTGGGTATGCGGTTGCTGGACCGTCAAAACCTGAACATCGACGTAAAGGACGGAGGCCGCGTCGTCATCCAAGCCCAAGAGTAACCGGAGTCCTCCTCGATTCCATCCCTACCCGTCGCGGCGGCAATTGCGCCATCCAACTCAAGTCCCGGCAACCCATCCTCGAAAAGTTTAGTCTCACAGATTCACCTTCACGAATTCCTTGATCTGCTCCGTTCCAATTGAGGGCGCCGACTTCCCGCAAGCAGCTCCCCCGCCGTTCCACGCCGTTCCCCCGCCGTTCCCCTTGCCTTTTCCCCAGGGCGATTGCATCTAAATTGGGTCAGAACATCGAAATGCAGCCGAATACTCTTCCAGGTCGGGGTAAGACACAGGGAAATGTACGAAAGATGGCACGTAGACGGAGAATTTAACTTATCTCG
>JAJDZJ010000033.1 GCA_022824685.1 Caldilineaceae bacterium | reverse complement strand
TCTCGCCGACTGAGGGCCTGATCCGCGGCGTCTTCCCGTCGATATTCAGTAAGCGCAGGGTGATTTCCACTTATTCTCGCTTTCTTCTGGCCACAATTTCAACTGAATCGGCCTACAGATTTAGATGCGATTGCCCTGGGTATCGAGCCCGTGCTCGTCTCAATCCATTTTATCGATCTGGGCGTCTTCGGCTTTTTCTTCATGCCCGGCATCTACTATCTGGAAAAGGGGGATCGGGTTCTGGAGGGCCTGGTCGTAACGCCGCTGCGCACCTGGGAATACCTGTCGGTCAAAGTCGCCGTTCTCTCCGTGGCCGCCTTTGCCGTCGGCGCCGCGGTTACGCTCATCGTTTACGGCGCTGCGCTCAACTGGCTGTGGTTCACCATCGGCATCCTGGCGATGTCCTATCCCATATCATTGCTTGGATTTGTCATCGCGGCTCGTTTCAACGGCATCAGCGAATATCTCGTGCCTGGCGCCCTGATCCTAGCCATCCTCCAGATCCCATTACTCACCTACTTTGATATTGTCCCGCCCCCGCTGCTCTACATTCTCCCCAGCGGCCCGGGCATGATCTTTCTGACCGCAGCGTTCGGCAGCATCCCTCTCTGGCTACTCATCCTAGCGCTGCTCTATACCGGCGTTCTCTTCTTCGCCGGCACCCGCTTGGCGCAGCGGACGCTGCAGCAGGTTATCGCCCGTCAGGTCGGCGGCTAGGGCCGCAGGCCGCGAACCGGCGCAAGCAACGAATACGCACGATGTCAGGAGCGACCAATGGGTGTTTTCGCCACAATCGGACGCAGTGATCTCCTCAACTTCCGGCGGGATTCAATGCTGCAGTTTCTGCTCATCTATCCCTTCATCCTGGGCGGCATTCTGCGTCTGCTTCTGCCATGGGTACAGTCGGGCCTCCAGGAAAGCATCGGCTTCGATCTAGCAGAATACCACCTCCTGATTGTCAGCTTCTTCGGTCTGCTGATCATCCCCCAGCTCGTGGGTTTTCTGGTCGGCACATTCCTCCTCGACGAGAAGGACCAGGATACCCTGACCGCTCTCATGGTGACGCCGATGCCAATCCGCGCCTACGCCCTCTACCGGGCCTTGACCCCCGCGCTGGTCACGGTCCTGGGCATTCTGGTGGTCGTCCCTTTTATCAACATTCTCGCGCTTCCCTTTGAACAGTTGCTTCCGCTTGCCATTTCCGCCGCGCCTCTCGGTCCAATGATGGCTCTGCTCATCGCCGCCCTGGCCAAGAACAAGGTCGAAGGACTCGCCGTGATGAAAGGGCTGGGTGTCTTTCTCCTGATCCCGATCGCGGCCTGGTTCGTGCCCGAGCCCTGGCAGTGGCTCCTGGGCGTCTTTCCCACCTATTGGGCGGCAAAGGGCTACTGGCTCGCCTCCGCAGGAGAGCCATCCCTCTGGGTCGCGGCCTTCGGCTTCCTCTACACCTGCGCAATCGTCACCGTCCTTCTGCGCCGCTTCCAATCCGGCCTCTACATGTAGCGCTGGGAACTGTCCTGAGCGCATGCCTCAAAACAGCGGCCGCCAAGAGGATATCCCTCCCGGCGGCCGCTTCCTCGCTCCCTCTTAAGTTGCCCCTACGAACCACTATCTACAAACCACTATCTGCAACCCACTGACCACTGCCCTTCTCACCGCCCTTCTCCCTCCAACCATTCCAACACCAACTCCTGGTGTCGCCGCACACCGGCCTCCCCTTTCGACGCAGAGGGACCGTGCTCGAAAAACGGGCTCGCAAGCGACCGCTGCTGCTGTTCGCACGCGTAGATATCCTCCTGCATAAAGTCGCCCGACGCCATCGGGTCATCCCCACCATCGCCGTCATACTTGCCCCGCACACGCTTCGCCCAAAAGCTGTAAGAACGGATTGACTGCGAAGCGAACGCCAGCACTGAAGCGTCAGCCATTTTGGTGCGCGTGACGACCCGCGTGCGGTCGGGCGCCAGCGGCGTCACATGAAACACAGACCACGAATCCTCGCTCTCTGCCAGTCCAATGCCCGGAAACAGCATCGGCACCCACGCGCCCGCCTGCTCTGCCGGGATAACCAGCGGTGACGGCGCGTTCCTCTCCACGTCCGCCGCGTATTCCGGGCTAAGCGGCTCCCAAAAGTAGAAGTGCGGCCCGGCGAAACCGGATTCGATGCGCTTGTGATCGTACATCGACAAGGTCCCGGAGTGCAGATGCGCCAGGTGATAGCCGTCAATATAGTTCTCAACCACGATCTTCCAGTTGGCGGCAATATCGTATTCGGCGCGCCCTTTCTTGTACTCCGCCAACTCGTCGACCTTGTGAGGGCCAAGGCGGGGTTCCACGCCGCCGAACCATTCCTCCACGGGCGCGGCGTTCTCGTCAGGGTGGACCCACAGCATGCCTCGCCAGCTGGACACCGACGCCTTTTTCAGCCCGAGACTCGCCATATCCAAATCAGGAAACTGGTTTTTCCTGTCCGGAACGGATAGCAGACAACCCTCCAGACTATAGGTCCAGTCGTGGTAGGGGCAGGTGATGACCTTCTTCGTGTTGCCGACGGCGCGCAGCAGCTGCGTCCCCCGGTGGCGGCAGATATTGTGAAAGGCTCGCAACTGCCCGTCCTCCCCCATCACGATAAAGATGTTGTTCAGCCCCGCCTGCACGGCTACGTACTGCCCCGGTTCGCTGACGTCCCCTACCAATCCGGCAAAAGCCCACGTTCGCGAAAAGATCAGTTCCTGCTCGCGGTCGAACCAGTCCTGCGATGTGTAGGCCTCGACCGGCAGGACCGGCATGGCTCCCTTACGATTCATTCGATAGTCTTCCTCTCTACCGGCTGACCGGCGCGGTGAATTCCCCGGGTTGCCAGCAACAGTGTCTATTGCGTTTCACCGTGTCGCCGGGGAACGCATATTGAAACGAAAGCAACCCGCCTTCATCTACGCAATACGCAATGTGACAAAGGGCGTTTCAATATGAACGAACACTAGCTGTCGGCGGCCTTCCGCGCCGCTTCCGCCGCAGCGCCGAGCGCATCCGCCAGCTTCTCCGCCGCCACGCCCCCGCCCTGCGCAAAATCCGGCCGGCCGCCGCCTCCGCCGCCAAACTGCCGCAAAGTGTCCCGCAGGAGATTGCCAACGTGCAACGAACAGTCCTCGGACCGGGCAAAAACGACCGTCCCCTTACCCCGTTGCGCGCAGCCAAGCAGAGCGACGACACCGGTCTCGGCCACTAGCGCCCTCGCCAGCCCCTGCACCGCCGCCGGATCGCTAGCCTCCAACTCCCGCGCCACCAGCCGCAGACCGCCCGTGACCTCCGCCTCCGCCAGCAGCTCACGCGCCCGGTATTCGACAAGCCCTTCCCGCAGCGCCTTCAGCTCCCGCTGCGCGGCCCGCAGCGCCTCCTGCTGTTTCGACACCAGCCCCGGCACGTCATGCACGCCGCTGTCCAGCAGGTCCGCCGTCTCCGCCAGCAACGCGCGGCGCGCCGCCGCATCTGCCAGCGCCCGCCTGCCGCACACAAAGTGCACGCGGCTCCTGCCGCGGTGCTTCTCGATCCGCGCCAGCGAGATCAGGCCGACCTCCCCTGTCCGCCGCACGTGCGTGCCGCCGCAGGCCGACCAGTCGAACTTGTCGATCTCCACGATGCGGGTCGCGCCCTGCACCGCGGGCGCCCGGCGCAGCGGCACCTTCGCCCGCGCCTCCTCTTCGACCCAGTAGGCCCGTATCGGCTGGTTCTTCCAAACCATCCCGTTGGCGGCCTTCTCCACATCCGCCAGCTGCGCCGCCGAAAGAGCGGGGCCCTCCAGGTCCACCGTGTTCAGCGCATCGCCGAAATGCACGCTCACCGTCTCCAGCCCCAGAAGTCGGAAAAACACCTGCGACAGCAGATGCTGACCCGAATGCTGCTGCATGTGATCATAGCGCCGCGGCCAGTCGATCTGCCCCCGAACGCTCACCGTCTCCTCCGGAAGCGGCTCCGCCAGGAGGTGCAGCACAGCCCCCTCCGCCCCCACCTGCACGTCTACCACGGCCGTCCCGTTCAAAGTTCCCGTGTCATGCGGCTGCCCGCCCGATGTCGGGTAGAAGGCCGACCGGTCCAGCCGCACTGCCGGTTGGGCCTGATGCACAATCCGCCCGGTCACCTGCGCGACAAAGTCAGTGCAGTAAGCGTCTTTGTAGTAGAGTCTTTCGTTCATGGGGTCACGTGTCAGAACCAGGGTGGAAAGGCGCGGGCGGCCGGCGGATGCCGGCCCTGCAGGTCACATGCCGGCGGCCGCGGGTGTAGCCGTTCCGGCCACGATATGGAGCCGCTGCGCCGCCATCTGGAAATCAGAGGAAAACTGCGCCCAGTCGGTCGTCGTCACGATACCCTGGCGCACATCAGCCAGCGCGCCCAGCAGAGCGCCCCGCCGCTGCGCGTCCAATTCGCTCATCACGTCATCCAGCAGCAGGACCGGCTTCTCGCCCGTCGCCTCGGCCATCGCCTGCAGCTCCGCCAGCTTCAGGGCGAGCGCGCCTGTGCGTTGCTGCCCGCGGCTGCCGTAGGTGCGCAGATTCCAGCCGTTGACGAGAAAGACCAACTCGTCCCGGTGCGGGCCGTAGAGCGAGCTGCCCGCTCGCAATTCCACGCCGCGCCGCTCCTCCAGCCGTTCGCGGAAGCGCCGGCCGATCATCGCCGCGTCGACCTCCTGGCGCGCCAACCTGTCGGCCTCCACCTCTTCGCCGTCCCGCAGCCGCTGGTAGGCAAGCTCCGAGTAGAGCCCGGTGTTGAAGCTCGGAAGATATAGCAGCGCCAAGGCCTCCTGCTGCCCCGACAGCTCCGCGTGCGCGCGGCGCGCGATCGGGGTCAGATCGGCCAGATAGGCATGCCGCCGGGTGTACACCTGCGTGCCAAGTTCGATCAGTTGATCGTCCCAGAATCCGAGTTCCGCCGCGACCGCGGCGCCATCGCTCTGCTCCCGCTCCTGCAGCTGTTTCAGCAGGCTGTTGCGCTGCGTCACCACTTTCTGATAGCGGGAGAGTGCCTGGCAGTAGCCGCGGTCGATCTGGCAAAGGGCGATATCGATATAACGCCGCCGTTCACTGGGGCTGCCGGCGACAAGCGTGAGGTCTTCCGGCAAGAAGAGGACCGCCCGCAGATGGCCGATCAGGTCCATACTGCGCCGCGGCGCGCCGTTCACGCGGGCCTGCTTCGTGTAGTTGAAGCCGTCCCCGCGCAGCGTGAACAGAATCTCAAGCGTCGTTGACTCCTCCCCGCGCAATACCTCTCCCCGGATGCGCGCGTAGGGGATCGGTTCGTCCGCCGCGGCCCTGTCAACCGCTTCCCGCTCCGTGCGAACATGGCGGGACTTGCTCGTCGCCAAATAGTAGACCGCCTCGAGCAGGTTCGTCTTGCCCTGCCCGTTGCGGCCCTGGACAAGCGTCACCGGCGCGCCGAAGGAGAGGTCCAGCTCTCTGTAGTTGCGAAAGTGTTCCAGTTGAAGCCGGGATAGAAACATGGATTCGCGTTCAGGATGCGATAGACGTCCCTCGTTACAGTTCGGGCAGATACCAGCCAACCGTCTGCTTGCTGCGGCCAAACCAGGTCTGGGCGACCCGCTGTATATCGTCAGCCGTGACCGCCTCCAGGTTTTCCAGCCATCCTTCAAACCATTCGCTGTCCGCGATCATTTCGCTGAAGCCCAGCCAGTACGCCTGATTTGTTACGCTTTCACTGCTGTAGGCGAACTGCGCCTTGGTCTGCTTGATCGCTTTGTCCAACTCCTCAGCGGACACCGCTTCCTTCTGCACACGCTCGATCTCTGCCCAGATCGCGTCCTCCACCTCCTGGTGCGTCACATCATGGGCAAGCGTAGCGCTGAAGCCGAACAGATAGGGATCAATCGTCGGCATAAACGACGATGAAACGCCCACAGTCAGCTCTTTGTCCACCAGCGCACGGTACAGCCGGTTGCTGCGGTTGGATGAGCCTCCGCCGAACAGCCCCATCCCCTTTGCGCCGCTCAGTATGCTGTCCAGCACCGTCAGCGCGAAGAAGTCCGGATGTTGCGCGGCCGGCGCATGGAATGCCAGGCCAATGTAGGAAGTCTGGTCGGCGCCCCGCAACACGATTCGCCGCTCGGCCCGCTGCTCCGGCTCCTGCAAACGCATGACCGGCACAGTCGGTCCCTTCTCGAGGCCCCCAAAGAAGTGCTCAATGCGATCCACCATCTCTGCCCCGTTAAAGCTGCCCACCGCCACAGCCACCGCATTGTTGGGTGTGTAGAAGGTCCTGTAGTGCTCGTAAAGTTCGTCGCGGCCCATCGTCAGCAGATCCTGCTTCCAGCCAATGACCGGATGCCGGTATGGGTGTGTCTGGAACGCCGCGGCCTGCATCTCCGTATTCAATAGCCAGCGGTAGCTGTTCTCGCTGCCCTCCCGCTCGCTGATGATCACTGTGCGCTCCGATTCGGTCTCCTCCGCGTCGAAGACTGCGTTCGCCATCCGGTCGCTCTCCACGTCCAAGGCCAGCTCGACGCGCTCCGCCGGAAACGTCTCGAAATAGGTCGTCCAGTCCTGCCAGGTCATGCCGTTGAAGGCGCCGCCGGCGCGGGCCACCGCCTTGTCAAATGCCCCCTGCGGGTACCTCTCAGTTCCCTTGAAGAGCATGTGCTCCACCCAATGGCTGATGCCGGTCACGCCCGGCGCCTCGTTACGGCTTCCCACCCGGTAGTAGATCCAGAAACTGGCGACCGGCGCCAGGTGGCTCTCTTTGAGGATGACCTGCAGGCCATTGTCAAGGCATGTCTTCTGAACGCCGCCATTCTCTCGCGCCCGCTCTCTGCTCTCTGCACCCATCGCTTCTGGCTCCTGTTCCTTTCTGTACTGTTACGGTTTTCTCTGTCTTGTCGATGCTGCATCCAGGCGGCAATACAGCCGCGCCTCATTCTACCGCCGTCCCGGTCTGCGCCTCCCGGTCCGCCCGCTTCCTGGCCCTGTTGAAATCACTCCAGCGCAGCTGCACGCGCCAGAAATAGTAGGCCCCAAGCGCGGTCACCGGCGCCCACAGCGCCGCGTGAAGCGTCAGCGTATAGCTGGCCGCCAGCTGCGGATCGATCCCGTAGGCGGCCAGGGTCTCGATCGCCGGCGTATCGAATGTGCCGATGTACCCGGGCGCCGACGGCAGCGTTGTCGCCAGATTGACGAGGCCGTTGATTAACATCAACGCCAGAAAGCTGACACTGAATGCAAAGGCATGCATGACAAACCAATACTTGACCGTCTCCATCAACCACACCACGATACTCGTGGCAAAAATCAGGATCAGGTCGCGGCCGCTGCGCAGGCTGCCCAGCCCCTCCATAAAGCGGTCAAAAAGGCCGTCCGTTCGTTCGCGGATTCGGTCCGGCAGTAGATGTTCCGCCAGCCAGCAATAGAGGGCGGCGATCCGTCGCGGCCGCACCGTCATCCAAATGAAGAGCGCGGTGACGACAAGCAGCAGAAAGGTCACAAAGACGACAAACTGCTGAAAGGCCGCCGGAATCGGCGCAAAGGGCAACGCCAGGAACACGAACAGCAGCATCACCAGCCCGTCGAAGACACGCTCGATGATCACAGTCGCCAGGCTGGAGCTGATCGGGATCTCCTCCCGCTGCCACAACACGTAGGCCCGCATCACCTCCCCGGCGCGAAAAGGATATACATTGTTGCCGAAATAACCGATGCACACCACCGGAAAGAGCCTGCTCAGCGAGACCGGTTTCAGATGCCGCAGCATATAGTGCCAGCGCCACGTACGCGCCCACAGCCCCACCATGTAGACCGCCACGCCGGGCGCAATCCACCAGTAGTTGGCCTGCCCCATCGCCCGCCACACTTCCGGCAGATGCAGCCCCGGCAAAATCAGATAAAGAAAAAAGAGGCTGATCAGAATCCCGATCAGCAGCTGCGCCGCACGTTTCATCCATCCCTCTTGTCACTGCCCGTCCCGCTATTATTCCACAGGTCCCGCGCCCGCTGAAATTCGTCCCCAATCCCGCGTCAAGCCCCGCTGCCCCCGCCACTGGCCACCGAAGTTCAACTGACCACCAAAAAAGTGCCAGGCCAACCGGCCTGGCACTTGAGCAGTAAACTGTTTGGACCTTCTTGCCTGCGCTATCCCGGGATAGGGAGCATTGCAGGCTCAACCGCCTCACCGAGAATCTCTTCCATCGCCATTACATGGGCACATATGCTTCTGCGCTGAAACTCCTCGCAATCACAATCCCAGGCACCCTGATTATAGCAGACGTGGTGATCAGAGTGCTCGCCTTGGATCTTCACCTTAAAGGTGTTGAACCACAAGCGTTTGTCACGCTCGGCTGCGTACTGGCGGGCTTTGATGATACGGCTGGCAATCGCGTCCATTCTGTTTTCCTTTCTCTGGGGTGCTAAGCGCTGAGGAAACGAAACGGTACCGAGTACGGACCCCGCATGATGCGCGTGCGCAAAAGACGAAAACACCCGGGCATAACGCGAGCCCAGGTGCTTGCAAACGATGTTTTCCGATCGGGTTTCCGGCTACAACAACAGATATGAAAGGCGTCCACGCTCATCCTTGAGGGTCAACTGTGGTCTGACCGGCCCGATGAACGATCCAACTGACGGACGGATCTGGTCCCTTTTTGTGGATTTATCCGGAGCCGCTCGTCGTGGGGGGCACGGCTGCTTACAGTATATGCTCTTGCCGAACGGCTGTCAACCGCCCAGAGCCATTTCGGAACCGTTCCCCGACCAGGCTTTCCGGCCAAATCCGCCGGTATTTACTCTGGTAGGACCCACCAAAACAGCTTGGCTGCGACCCAAAAATGCCGCAACCTGCGGGTCAGACAATTCTCCTACGATCCGCCTACGATATGCCTGGAGGGCGGAATTTCCTGCCCAACTGCATCCTACTCCACAAATATCTCAACCAGCTCCTCTTCATCGCGGACCTCCAGGATCTTCCCATTAAGCCCGGACCGCAGCGCGTCGCGAATTTCGTCTATGTCAAGTTCAGCCACGTCCGGCACAAACCGCGCCCCCACCGCCAGACCCATGTTGACCAGCCCGATCGGGAGCGTCAGATTGACCCGCGTTTTGCCGCTCCTTGTATCAGAGACGCGCAGACGCAACCATCGTCCCCTTCCCTCTCCGCCCGCTTCTCCCGTCCCCCGCTGGCGACGGGCTCGTTCGTGTCTTTGGCCCAGCGCCGCCAGCAGGCGCGCGCCCTCCTGCGCGGAAATCTTTCCTTCTTCGATCATCTTCAAGACCCGCATTCGCTCTTCCGCTGTTGCCATATCATCCTCTTCCTCAAATTCGCAACGTCCAGACCTTGGCCGGTTCCCGGCCCTGAAAGCGACGGGCGCATCCGCTTCTCTCCTCGCGCCTCGATCCTATCTCCCCGCTGATCGGCGCTTGCGCCGCTCTGGGCGGTCAGGCCTTCGCCCCCCTTGTACGGGGGGACCTCCCGCAGTTTCCCGCGGCTCCCCCGCAGTTCCCCCTCAATACTGCCCCAGCATACCCCGCTTTCGGGCAACCCGCTCTCCCCACAGGAACGCGCCCCACCCGGCGAAGAGAAAGAAAGCCGTATGCACCGTCAGCCACATCAGGCTTCCGTCCTGCCACACGCTGGCCAGGGACAGATTGTCCAACACAACCCGGCGTAATACATCGATTCCCTGCGTCGAGGGCAGGCTGCGGGCAAACCCTTCCAGCCAGCCCGGCATGCGTTCGACCGTCAGAAAGGAGCCGTTCAGGAACAACAGCATATTCGTGAGCAGATTGCCCAGCGCATTCACCTGCTTGAATACCAACGTGGCCCCGCCCATGAAAAAGGCGAACCCGTACAGCCCCGCCAGCGTCAGGGCAAAGACCGGCACACCCGTCAGCCGCACCGGAATCCGGATCCCCAGCACCAGCATCAGGATCCCGCCAACCAAGGCCACCATGCCGGTGCTGATGAACAGTGACGCCACCGAGCGCCCCGCCAGCAGAAGACCCGACGGCAGCGGGCTCATGTACATCTGCTCCAGCGTTCCCGTCTGGGTCTCCTCCCGGATCCCCTGACTCATATCCGATATCGCGAACACCGCGTAAAACCAGGTCAGGTATCCCAGCAGCGCCGGCGCCATCTGCTCGGGCGTGGGCCTGCCGCCTGACACGAAAAAGCTGATTCCGACGAACAGGAATCCGATCATGAACGTCTCGAGCATGAAATTGAATCTGTACGACCACATGATGATCAGTCGCTTCTGGCATTCGTTCAGCAAAACCGTTCCCGTTACCATCATTGCCTTACCCTCTGCTCCTGACGCCAGCGGGCCTGTTCCCCGCGTCCCGTTCCAGTCCACCGTCCTGCCCAACCGTCTCCTCCGCCCGCTCGATCAGTTCGACAAATATCTCCTCCAGATTCGGCTCACTGGGCGAGACGCTGATCAGGTCCATACCCGCGGTCCGCGCCCGCTCCACCAGGTCGAACACCGACGTGCCGTCGCCAACCTCGCCCGAAAGGACCGTGTGCCCGTTCTCCTGGCTGGCCGCGAAGCCGGGGAAAGCGCCGCACTCCTTCGCATCAACCAGGCCCCGCAGCCGCACCTGATAGAACTCCCGCCGGAACAGGTCCAGCAGCTCTGCGGTGGGGCGGTGGGCCAGCAGCCGTCCATGGCTCATGATCGCCACCTGGTCGCAGAGAGTTTCGGCCATGTCCAGCTGATGCGTCGTCAGCACAACCGTCTTGCCCCGCTCCTTGGCCAGTTGAACGATCCACTCCTGTACTGTGCGCGACGCGTGTACGTCCAACCCCAACGTCGGCTCGTCCAGCAGCACGATCGGCGGGTCCGCGATCAAGGCAGCCGCGATCGCCACCTTCTGCTGCATACCCCGGCTGAATTCGCCAACCGGGTCCTTGCGCCGCTCCCAAAGGTCCAACTCCCGCAGCAGCTGTTCCGCCCTCGCCTTCAGCAATCCGCTCGACGAGATCCCCTTGATCCGGCCAAAGTAGAGCAGGTTCTGCCATGCGTTCATGCGCCAGTAGACGTTGCGCGTCCCTTCCAACACCGCGCCGATCTGCCGCATCGCCTGGCCGCGCTGCCTCAGGACGTCGTACCCGTTCAGCCGAACCGTGCCCGTTGTCGGCTGCACCAGCCCGCAGGCCATCTTGATCGTCGTAGTCTTGCCGGCGCCATTTGAGCCCAGAAACGCAAAGACCTGCCCCGCCTCCACCGTCAGGTCCAGCCGGCTCACCGCCTCGACGTCATTGCCTCCGCGGCTGCGGAATATCTTGCTCAGAGATTCGACTTCAATCGCTGTTTTCATCACCCGTTTCCAATTCAATCCAGTCCGACTACCACCAGTTCTTCCTTCTCTTCTTTGTCCTCATACACGCGCACAAACTCCAGCGCCATACACGACTCAAGAAAACGTTCCGCCGGAATCCCCTGCGTGCGGCTGCTCCGCTCGATAAACTGAAACGCCTGCGACCAGCTCAACTTGGACTGAAAAAGTGCGCCGATCAAAGGCAACGGGATCGGGATACGCACATTCACCGCTTTCGATTTGCCGTCCGTATAGATTTCAAATACGTAAACGCGCAGCCAGAAAAAGAGAACACGGCGCAAGAACGTGCCGTACGGCTGGCGGCTGCCATCCCGGATCTGGCGCACGATTTGCGGCAGCGCCTCCTGCTCTCCTTCCCACTTCTCCGCAACTGGGCCGTCGCTGTGGACCGTGATGGCCGATGGCGAGCGGGCCGGAAGTTGACTGCCTCCATCCTGACTGTCTCTGTCCATCTTGCTCCTCCGAACTCAAATGGGTGGTCGCGCCGCGACCAAGCTCACAATTCTGATTCCTGGCCGCCCAATGCATCCAGCAACCGTTCTGCCTCGTCAGCCGTAATCTTGCCCTCCGCCAGCAAACGCAGAACCGTCATCCGTTCCTCCTGGGAGACCGGCTCGACGTCCGCCCCGCTCTCTACGTCCAACTCCACATCCACGTCCACTTCCTCAAAGTCGGTCAGCGGCTCCTCGTCTCGCGCCGCAGAACCGGGCGCCGGCGCATCCGTGTCGAAGCTGAAGCTCCAGCTGCGGGCATCCTCCCAATTGCCTTCAGCCGCTCTCTTGCCTGCCTCGCTCAAGCTGCGCCGCAGCCTCTTGCCCAACGACCGGGAGACATGGCGCTGCGCGCGGGCCCTTCGACGCGCCGCTCTCCGCCCCTCTTCTTTGTCGAGACCCTTCAATATGCCGGCGGATTCGAGATGCACACTGCCCCCGGCAACCAGAGAATAGCTGTTCTTTCCCGCCCCGGCGCGGAACGTATGCGCGCCCGGGCCGCGCGCGACCAGCGTGGGGCCGCCTTCGACCGTGAGCCCTCCGCCGCAGACCGCCTTGAAGGAACCCCCTTCCTTTTCGTCCAAACTGCACCGTACATCCCCCCCCGCAGCCACGTTGACATTTCCGCGGATCGTCGCCAGCGCGACACTGCCGCCGCATTTGGCCGAAAGCGAGCCGCCGCATCCCTCTACGTCGAGGTTGCCGCCCACTCCGCCCAGCGAGATCGACCCGCCCACTTCGCGCAGCGTCGCCCCACCGTGCGCTTTCCGGCAGGCCAGCGCGCCCCGCACGTTCTCAGCCGTGAGATTGCCCATCACCCGCCTCGCGGCAACCTCGCCGACGTCCGTGAGATGCAACGACCCATTCACTGCTTCGCAGGCGACTTTGCCCCGCACCTCGCGCAGGCTGACCTGACCTTGCGCTTTGCCGACCGCGGCCGCGCCGTCGACGTTGATGAACTCCACCGCGCCGTCCGCTCTCTCGACCACCGCGTTTCCGCCCGCGTTCAGCACGTCCACATCTGCGCGCGCCCGCTTTACGCGTACGCTGGAGACATTTCGCAGCGTCAATCGTCCTGCAGCCTCGGCAATTGAGATTCCGCCCCCTATGTGTTCGGCATTCAGATCGCCCTGCGCGCGTGCCGTTATCTCCACGCCGCCGGCCACGTTCGTCAGGTTCACCCGGCCCGCCGCGCGCTCGATGCGCACACTGCCGACATTCTCAACCTGCAGGTCGCCGCCGGCCTGCGTCAGCGCCACGCCGCCCTGCAGGTTGCTTACATTCACCTGTCCTCTCGCTGCGCTCTCGACCAGTGCGCTCGCCAGCGGCAGGCGCACCGTACACGCAGATTCAGCCTCGATCTCGATCCGCTCATCCCCGGCCTCCACCACCGGCGGCCCGTGCTCGCCCTCCGCCTCAATCAGCGCCCGGTCCCATCCCTCGACACGCAGATCCCCTCCGCAACGGATCCGTACCCGCGGCTCGGGAGATTCCGGCTCCACCTGTATCAGCTCGCTCATTTCGTTCCCCTCTCTGTTCCTTTCATCTGTCCCTGCCCATTTCGCCAGTCCGCAGCGCCGGAAACCCTACCGGCTTTGCAGCTGCGCCATCGCCGTTTCATAGTTGATTTCGCCGGCCTCCAACTGTTCCAGAATCTGCCGCCGCGCCTTCTCCGGCAGCGGCGCGGCCTCATCACGACCAGGCTCAAAGCCCATCGCGCGGATCATCTCATGCAGACGCCCGCGCAGCGTCGGGTACGAGAGGCCCAGCTCCTCCTCCATCCGGTTAAACTTTCCCTCACAGCGGATAAACGTGGCCGCGAAAGCCAGCTGCTCTTGCGTCAAGCCGCGAAACGGCGTCTCCACCAGGAATCGCCCCTCCACCTTCGTGTCACACTCACGGCAGAAAAACCCCGTTACCGTCAGGTCTTGGGCCTTACAGATTGGACAGGCGGTCGGTAGTGGATTCATAGCGTCCGCTCCATTCCGTCATGTCTCGAATATGCGGGCAGAACCAGCTTCGTCTCTGCCCGCCGGTAACGCCGCTGCAGAGCGACGCCCCACGCCACCAGCCCTTCACCGATACGCGTGAAGAGCAGCGCCTGCCAGCGCGGCGTGCGCCGGTATGGCCGAAGTCCCTGATACGTCGGCGCCTCCGATGTCAGCCTCTCCATCCGCAGCTTCTCTTCCAACGCCATCCTTTCCATAAACATTCCGCACCCTCACTTCCAATTTCTTAATGAAGAATCACATATAATCAAGATAATACTTCACAATTTTAAATTTGTCAATACCAATTCTTGATTTTTTTAATATTTCGTTGGAAATCTCAAGAATTCATCCGTTTCCTAATGTTTTGCTATCATTCCGAACGAAAAAAGTATAGAATCCTGTAATCCAAGAGCATTTGCGCATTCGTATTTCAAGGCTTGGTCGTCACCATGCACTGCCAGCGATCCCCTATATTGACGCGCGTTGCACGTTCGTAACTGTTTTCGCACTCTTGCGGGGTCCTCGCCTTCTGACCATCTGCTATACTGAACTGCCGGACCGGCTATGTGTTGTTCCCGGAAGCGCATCGAGACCGGATACAGTACCTGCGCTCGTGCTTCCGGCGGTTGCCATAGCATCGTCCTGCGCCAAGGTCACGGAACCCTTGGCACTGTCCCTGACTTCTCAAATTCGAATTGAAGAGTGCAATAAAATGGGCGAATCCACCTTTGTACAAGATGCCGCGAAGAGCGCACCAATCCGCGTCGGCGTGCTCGGCCTCGGACAAGGCCGCTCCCACCTGCGCGCCTTTCAGATGTTGGACGGAGCAGCCGTGTCGGCCGTCTGTGACCAGGATGAACGCCTGGCCGAGCGCGTGGCGCAAGAGTACGGGGTCAGCACGCGCCACGCCACATACGAGGCAATGCTCGAAGACAACAGCATCGACCTGATCGTCGTCGCAACCCCCGACCACCTGCACGGGCGGCACGCCATCATGGCCCTGGAAGCGGGCAAACACGTCCTCTCCGAAATCCCCATGGCCACCACGCTGGAGGAATGCCGGCGCATCGTCGAGCTTACCGACCGTCACGGGCTCAAATATCACATGGGCAACCAGGTCCGCTATGCCTTCTGCCTGCGCGACGTGCAGCGCATGATCCGCGCCGGCGACCTCGGCGAGGTCTTCTACGGCGAAGGCGAGTACCTCCACACCATGGACGACATCCTCAGCCACCGCCCGCCCGATCACTGGCGCATCCATCCCCAGACGCCCCAGACCACCCTCCTCGGCGGCGGCCCCCACGCCATCGACACGCTCCGCTGGCTGATGGGCGTCGACTTTGTCGAAGCGCAGGCCTACAACGCGGAACAACCTTCCCGCTGGCAGACCATACACACCACCGTCGCCATTTTCAAAGCCAGCAACGGCGGCGTCGCCAAAGTAACCGTATCCTACGGCATGGCGCGCCCCTACTGCCTCTACTACTCCGTTTACGGCAGCGCCGGATCCTTTGAGCGCACGCGCGACCAGGGCGGCGCGGTCGAAGATACCATCAACTTTCATTATCACACCAGGATCGAAGGGGCACGGCGCATGGCGCCCGTCACCGTCCCCAACTGGAGCAATCCAGCGATTCAGAGGCAGCACGCGCTCGGCCACGGTACCATGGAGATCGAGCAGGCCCAGCAGTTTCTTCACGCCATCATCACCGACGGGGAACCCGAAATCGGGCCGCGCGAGGCCGCCCGCTCCATCGCCGCCGGAATCTGCGCACTCCAGTCCGCCCAACAAGGAGGCGGTCCGGTCCCAGTCCCGGCTTTCGATTGAGGCGCAACCATTCTGCGCGGCGCCGTGAACACGACCCGCCGCCTTGCCGCGACCCGGCCAGCATCCGCAAGACGAGGTGCCAACTATGCTCCTGTTCCATCATGTAGGGGAAGCGCGCAGCCGTTACAGCCGCTATCTGGCTGAGATTCTGCGCATGGAAGGGTTTGTTGATTTCGCTGAAGAGGATATCAGCGCGCTTGAAGGCAGCCTGCTGGCCCGGCACGATCTGGTCATTCTGCCCCGCGCCGCGCTCAGCCGCGCCCAGGCAGGCCAGCTGGTCGACTATGTGCGCCATGGCGGGCGGCTCATCGCCTTTCTGCCCGAACCGCAGCTCTCTGAAGTTCTGGGGCTGCGCCCTTCATACCGCGGCCTCGACGGCGGGCTGCTTCATAGCGATACCCAGCATCCTGCCCTCACCGGTCTTTGCCCCGAACCCGTCCAGGTCGCCACCCCTGCCATTTCGTGGTCTTTGGACGCCGCCGATGGACTGAGCCGGCTGGCCGCCATCCACCCAGCCGGGAACGAGGATCAGGAGAGCTCGCCCGCCGTCGTCTTCGCAACCGTCGGCCGCGGCGCGGCAGTCCTGGTCTCCTATGACCTGCCCTACACTGTGGCCCGCCTGCGGCAAGGCAACCCCGAACATGTCGATCTCTGTTTCGCCGGGCTCGTCTGCACCGTTGGCAGCAACCTCGAACTGGGCATCGGCAACGCCGCCATGTGTCACCTCGCCGTCTCCACCCCCGCGATCGACGCCGACAACTTCCCGTACGATATCCTCAGCCCCTTTTTCTACGAGACCGACCTGCTCCAGGAGCCCCTTCCTATCCGCGCCGGCCGGGCCAGCCCGCCCACAGGCCCAGGCCTCGGCGTGCAGCTCGACGAAGACAAAGTCGCCTTCTATCGCGCCGACAAAGGCTGACCCCGGCCCAGCCACACCCCCCCAGATTCACAGAACAGACAGAGTCGGCCCAGAATCCAATCCGACAGGCTGGACAACAAAAAACCCCGCTCAACAGCGGGGCCAACATAAGGCATCAACGTATCCAACGACTGCCGTCCCACCAAGCGCCTAGATACCCGGCAGCCTGGTACAGGCTAAGAACTGACTTCCAAGAACTGAACCCTTACTCCAGCCGAATCCGCGGGTCCACAATCGCCAGCAGAATATCCGACAGTAGTGTCCCAACGATCGTAAGCGCGCTGAGCAGAAACAGAAAACTTCCGGCCAGATACATGTCCTGCGATGTGAGCGAACGCAGCAGCATCGGCCCTGTCGTCGGCAAACTCAACACCATCGCCACCAGCGTTGTCCCCGAAACCAGGCTCGCCAAAGACCAGCCAACCGTGCTGAAAAAGGGGTTGAGCGCAACCCGCACCGGGTATTTCCAGACCAGCGCGCCCTCCTTTACCCCCTTCGCCCGCGCCGTCTCGACATAGGGCTTGTTGAGCTCATCCAGCAGATTGGCGCGCGTGATACGGATATTTCCGGCCGTGCCATTGACCGCCACAATCAATAACGGCACCCAGATATGCTTCAGCATATCCACGATTTTGCCCCAGCTCCACGGCTCCAGCATATATTCGTCAGAGAAAAGGCCGCCTACATTCATGCCTAGCCAGGATTGGACCAGAAACAGGATGATCAACGCCAGCAAAAAGCCCGGCGTCCCCAGCCCGATAAAGCTGAATGTCGTCATCACGTAGTCGAGCCACGAGTATTGATGGGTCGCTGAATAGACCCCCACCGGTATGGCAATAAACCAGCCCACCAGAAGCGCCCCCATCGAAAGCGCCATCGTCAGCCCCAGCCTCTCCCAGATCAGTTCCTTCACCGGTTTCTGCCACTCGAATGACTGTCCCCAGTCTCCTTTCGCCAGCACACCGTAAACCCACTTGAAATACTGGACATGGATCGGCTGGCCCAGGCCGTAGCGCTGACGGAGAGACTCCAGCTCTGCCTCGTCAACTTCATCCCCTTCCATCCGCAACTGGGCAACATAAGAGGTCAGAAAGTCTCCGGGCGGAAGTTGGATGATGAGAAAGGAGAGGATCGAGATCGCAACCAGCGTTGGGATCATCAAGAGAATGCGCTGAACGATGTATAAGAGCATGAAACCCCCTGAATCAAAAAGATCGGCAGGGAAGGAGCGAGCCGCTCTCGCATCCCGCTCCCTCCCTCGATCTTTGCCGAACTATGTGCTTTGCGAGTCCGGGTCTTCCCAGAAGTAGGTTTCGGTGTGCAACAGATGCTCATCACCGGTCGTATCATCCAACGGGAAGCCAGGCAGGTAGTTGCGAACGCCGTTCTTGACGATAATCGGCGCCGGGCGCTCGCCAAGGTAGCCAATCATCGGCAGCTCTTCCGCCCAGATGTCCAGAATCTGGTGGAACATGGCCGTCTGCTTGTCGGCATCCGGCTCGATCTTGATCGCATCCCAGATCTCCCAGATGGTCCATACCCAGTGGCCCGCCGGCGGCTCGACGCCAGCAGGATTGGTCCCGCCGCTGTTGCGCCAGTGCGCCCAGCCGGCAGCCCATGGGCGATCCGGCTGCTCGCACGTCCAGATCGTCGGGTTGACCAGCGGCACGACGGTGCGGTCTCCGCCCCACCACGCGGCTTCGATCTCGTTGGCGCCATGGTGCTCTTCATAGAGCGAGCGCTCGAATCCCTTGTAGGCCGCCTTGACGCCCACGGCCGCGAAGTACTTGATCACTTCCTGGACGGTGTCTTCGTCCGTCGTGCCCGGCTGCGCCGTGCCTTCAATCACGAAGCTCAACGTTTCGCCGCTGCCGTCGTTCCACAAGCGGAAACCTTCGCCGTCCTTTTCGGCGTAGCCGGCATCGTCCAGAAGCTGGTTGGCCAAATCGGGGTCGTACTGGATCCACGCGTTGGCCTGCTCGGGGTATGCCTGCGCCGAGCTTTCCAGCGGGCTGTACTGCCGCGGCGTCATCAACCCATCCCAGACCAGCTCGTTGATCGCCACGCGGTCGACCGCAACCGAGAGCGCGATGCGCACGTCGCGGATGTTGAAGAACTCGTTCAGGCGTTCGTTCTTGGTCGACTGGTTGAGCTGAATGGCAGAGTGGCCTGAGGCTGAGCCGAGGAACACCTTATAGTCTCCCGACTCTTCGTTTTCCTTGTAGAGCGTGAAGTTCCCGATATTCACATGGCGGGCCTGGAAGTCGATCTCACCATTGATGATGCGCAGGTCAAAGACGTCGTTCGTTTCGAATAGACGATGCGTAACATCGTCCACGTAGGGCAGCTGCCTGCCATCGGAATCGACGCCGAAGAAGTAGGGGTTGCGCTCCATCAGGAACAGTTCGTTCGAAAGCTCATTCTTCGAGATCCACGGGCCGATGCTGGGCAGATCCGGGTTGAGATACCACCAGCGCCGGTCGGTATAATACTCTTCCCAGCTGTTGAAGCCGGCCTCTTCCACCTGGGCTTGCAGCGCATCCTGGTCGTCGGTCAGATCCATGTGGAACTGCTTCAGATAGTGGCCCGGCAGGTAGAGGTTGCGTGTCTGGCGGCCAAGCCGGTAGACGTACAGTGGGTTAGGCAGCGGGAACTTGAAGGTTACGGTGGAGTCGTCGACGATTTCGAGCTCCATCGGCGTGCGCTCGGGGCCGGAGACCCACGTGCCGCCAATGCTGGGCGAAATCGTGGTATTGGTCTCGTCCTCCTCCCACCACCAGCGGATCGCCTCGGTGGTGAACGGAGTGCCGTCCGACCACTTCATGCCCTCGCGCAGGTGGAAGGTCCACTCGGAGGCGTCATCGTTGATTTCCCACGATTCGGCCATGCGCGGCTGCATGTTCAGGTTCTGGTCATACCAGGACAGCCCGCGGTCCTGCATCTTTGTCGGGCCCCAGCGGTCGGAGACGCCCTTGAAGCCGCGGCGGAACGTGCCGCCGTAGTTGCCGTTCGTCTCAGAGACCGGCATCACCATCGGGTTAACGGGCAGGCGCTCGTCCACGGGCGGCAGATCGCCAGCGGAAACCATCTCCGCCAGCATCGGCGCCTCGCTGTATTGGGACGACGGTGTCGCCGGCGCGGCCTCAGAAGAGTCGGCCGCGCTGTCCGCAGGCGCCGCCTCTTCCATCGGCTCCGGCTCGCCGCTCGCGCCGCAGGCCACAGCCACCGCTCCCGCGGCCGCCACGCCCGACACGCGCATGAACTCGCGCCGGGAAATCGATTTTGGTGCAATCCTTCGCATTGAGTCTCTCCTTGGTGAAGAAAAATGGTCGTTTACTGCAGTGCGCAGTCCTCAGTGTTCAGGTCCGGCTTAACCGACCACTGACCACTGACCACTGATCACTGCTGTACGATCCCTTCTTCCGGCACCAACCAGGGCGGATGCGGAAGGCCCCGCTCGCTCAAATGGCTGGCGTACAAAAACCGGTACACGTCACTGATATAAAATTGCGGGTATCGCTTGGCGGGCAGTGACTCCAAAAACCTGTCGTGGACCATCTCCGCCATCTGTTCGCTCATGCCCGCGCTCACTTCAAAGTCGAAATAGATCGCCAAATCCTTCGACGGGTCCTCAATCACACGCTTTACGCCGAAAGATTCCGGGTACTTGTGCGCCGGCGAGTCGCGCTCCATCAAAAAGGTTCCCATCGCCGCCGAATGGATGGATTCCTTATGCCCGTACAGAAAGTTGACCGTCTCCTGGGCGTCTTCGATCGTTTCGCCCGGAAAGCCGAAAAAGAAAAATGTATGGTTCCAGATACCTGCTGTCGCGCTTTCTCTCAATATCCGGCTCATGTGGGGCAGCTGTGTGCCCTTGATCATATGGTCGATGATCGCGGCCGACGCGCTCTCCAGCCCGAACAGGATCATCCTGCACCCGCCGGCATCCATATCCTCCAGCAGTTGCCCTGAGATCACCTTCTCAAAGCGCACGCAGCCGCCCCAATGCAGCGTCTCGTCGCGCTCGCGCATGATCCTCGAAAGATCGCGCAGATTGCGCGGCGTCACCGCCTCGTCCGAGAAGAATATATGCCGCGCACCGTATTTCTCGTGCAGCGCCAGCATCTGGTCTGCCAACTGCTGCGCCCGCAGCTGGCTGAACGATTCCGGTTCGCCGTAGCCCACGTTGCAAAATGCGCACTTGCCGAAATAACAGCCCCGCGCGGTCAGCAGCGGCAACGCCAGCTCCGGCGCCAAATACCGGTCCAGGGGCAGGCCATCGAAGTCCGGTATCGGCAGATTGGCGATCTTCTCCGGCTCCTTGCGCTCGTTGACCCGGATCTCTCTGCCGTCTTTGTAGATCAGGTTGGGAATGCCTGCCAGGCTCTCCTCCGCCGCAACTGCCCTGGATAGCTGCAGCAGCGGCAGCTCCCCATCGAAGACAATCGCGCTGTCAATCAACTTGAACAACCCGGGCGCGTCCGGCAGTTGCGCGCGCAGCATGCTGATATGCGGTCCGCCCACTGTCACGTGGCAATCCAGACCGGCCTCCTTCACCAGGTAGGCAGCCGTCAATCCCGGCAACATCTGCGCCATTGACGGGATCGAAATGCCCACCACGTCCGGCTTCTCCCGCAAAATATCCGGCAACAGCAGCCGCCGGTAGATGTCGAGAAACATGTTGCGCTCGTCGTCGCGCACGCCGTGCAGCAGAAATCGGCTGTTGTCGGGCGGGCCGGCCGCGTCATAACCCTGAAAATGCAGGCTGGCCGGATAGAACGGCAGATTGGCGATCTCAAGACAGTCCAGCAACGTGCTCAACATCTCCAGGCCGATGGGGCCATCGTAAAAGGCCGAAGTCCGTATCCCCGCCTTGGCCCGCTCCACCTGCTTGGCCAGCCGTGGGCCCGCCTCCAAGGCCCAGTTAATCTTGTCAGGGCTTGCCCTCTCAGCCCCTGACGACTGTCTGTGTCCCAGGCCCGCACCGCCTTTGGGCCTGCTCTGCATACGTCGCAGCCGCGCCAGCGAAGCCGTCAGATAGCGCCGGCTCAAAATCTCATCGAAAACCTCTACATTCAGATCGCGCTGCAGAACCTCAACACCATGCTGCCGCAGATAGGCCGTCAGTGTCGGAAGCGCCAAATGGGGCATTGTCGGCGTCCAATTGGGCGGGAAAAGCAGCATCACCTTGGGCCTCTTCTGGCCCTCGCTCCGCAGATTTGCTCCCGCGCCCATCAGGCCAGGCGCATCCAATTCGATATTGAACTGCGTATGATCCAGTTGCGCGCCATTTGCCTTGGCGCCGGGTTCGCTGTTTTTTTCCATTGGGAGTCGTTACCGCAGATCCTTCAAGCGTAAACAAAAAAAGGGGCCGAAGCCTAAGCTAAGCGACCCCTGTTAGATCCAATTCACCCGCATAATGACAGCGCACGAAGTGGCCCTGCTCCACCTCCCGCAATTCCGGTGTCTCCTCTGTACAGCGTTCGTTGTCATTGTACAGGCACCGGGGATGGAAGTAGCAGCCGCTGGGCGGGTTTGCCGGGTCGGCCACGTCACCCTCCAAGACGATCGGCTCAGCCCTGTTGCGCGGATCCGGCTTCGGCACCGACGAAAGTAGCGCTTCCGTATACGGATGCATCGGGTTGCGGTACAGTGTTTCCGTGCGCGCGCTCTCCACGAGCATACCCACATACATGACCGCGACCCGGTCGCTGATGTGTTCCACCACGCTCAGATCGTGGGCGATAAACAAGTAGGTGAGGTCGAACTCCTCCTGCAGATCCTGCAGCAAGTTCAGGATCTGAGCCTGCACCGACACGTCTAGCGCGGACACCGGCTCGTCCAGGACGATTAGCTGCGGGTTCAATGCCAGCGCGCGTGCAACGCCGATGCGCTGACGCTGGCCGCCGCTGAAGGCGTGCGGATAGCGGTTCAAATACTCGGGCCGCAGCCCCACCACTCGCAGCAGTTCCGCAACCCGGTCCTCCAACTCCTGGCCTCTGGCAATTTCGTTGACCAGCAGGGGCTCACCCACGTTCTGCAGCAGATTCATACGCGGATTGAGCGAGGAGTAGGGGTCCTGAAAGACCATCTGCATGTTGCGCCGCAGCCGCTTCAACTGCTGACTGTCCACCGTGGCGATATTGACCTGGCCCAACTCCTGGTCGTCAAACAGAATATCTCCTGCCGTCGGTGGGAACGCATGCATGATCAGACGGCCCGTGGTGGTCTTGCCGCAGCCGCTCTCACCGACGAGCCCCAAAGTTTCGCCTGGCCGCACGTAGAAGCTCACCCCGTCCACAGCTTTCACCTGCCCAACCGTGCGCGAAAAGAAGCCCCTTTGAATGGGGAACCACTTTCTCAGATCCGTTACTTCAAGCAACGGCGGACGACGCGTGTCGTCCCCATTTCCCCCTGTTGCGGCAACAGCTTGGTTGTCGTTCTGAGACAAAGCGCTACCTCCTGCAAAAGTAGGATTTCGGCCGGGAAAATCTGCGCCCCGAGTGCTGACGCCTCCGTCTGCACAGCCGGTCAAAACAAAATAAGGTCTCTGATATTTCGAAAATAAAGCGCAGCCGCGCACATGGCGATCAACGCCAACTGGATCGAAAACACCCGCATCGACGCGCCAAGCAATCGGCCCTCACGCCGTGATCGGCGAAAATGGCCCTCAATCAGATACATGCATACCATGAGCGCCATACCCAGGATGAAGATCGACCACACCCTGTACGCGCGCAGATGCCAGGGATTGACGCGCAGAAACAGGACCACCTCCAGAATCTCGTGGAACAGCAGAATCAGCCCTATTCCCAAGGCAAAGCTGAGAAACCAGAGGATATAGTGCGATAGCTGTATTCCGGCCTGTCTGAAAACATCAAAGACAGATTCGGACTCTGAGGGCAGTCTGTCCATTAGCGTCTTTATCAAATTGTATTAAGGCAGCACGCAGAATTGAGGGGGTGAAGGGGATTGTACTTGAAAAGCTGTCAATACGCCAATTCTGGCCTGACGAAAGTGGAGGCGCCCCCAAGTCCTGCATCCCCAAGGTGGCGTCCACACCCAAGTCATTCCATAGATCCTGCTCCAGTGTCATGCGCGCAGTTTGGCCGTTCTCCAGATTTTGCTCTGGGCCACTTCTTGGCTATAATATGGCCGCCCCGAATCCGAATGACCGTGCGCCAGACGGCGCAATAGAAGGTTTTACGACCCCGCGCAGCGCAACGGCTCATGCACGCTACGACGCGTCCAATAGCTACAAATATCGCGTAGCCACCACAGCCCCGCGGTCGTGCAGCGGCATCATATCGAAGCACACGGCACTCATCTCCATCCTATTTTTCGCTTGCCCACTGAAAACCCATCATAAGGAGAAAGTCAATGCAGAAACGGAATTGGACACTGAATCCGGGCCGCCTGCTGGCAGTCCTGCTGATCGCCATCGTGGCAGTCGGCGCCTTGGCCGCCTGTGGCGGGGCAGAACCGGCCGCGCCCGCAGAGGAAGCTCCGGCCGCCGAAAGCGCCGCCGACGATTCCGGCGAGGCGATGGCCGATGACGGCGTCAGCTCCAACCAGGCCCCCGCACTGCAGGAGATGGTCCGCAACGGCGACCTGCCCCCGCTTGCTGAGCGGCTGCCGGTCAACCCGGCCGTCGTCGTGCCTGTTGACGGCATCGGTCAGTACGGCGGCACATGGAATACCGCCCTGGTCGGCGGCTCCGATACCGCCTGGCTCGTCCGCACCGTCAGCTACATTCACCCGATGGGGTGGACCCCGCAATGGGACGGCGTCGTGCCCAATGCGGTCGAAGACGTCATCGCCAGCGATGACGCCAGCGAATACACCTTCATCTTCCGCGAAGGGCAGAAGTGGTCCGATGGCGCGCCCTTTACCGCCCACGACCTTGCCTTCTGGTGGAATGATCAGATCCTGAATCCCGATCTTTCCCCTGGCGGGACACCCGGCTGGATGCGAGCCGGCGAGGCTGACGCGATTTTCGAGGCCGTCGACGATCACACACTGAAGATCACCTTCGACGCGCCCAATGGCCTCTTCCTGCAGAACCTGGCCACGCCCAGCGGCAGCATCTTCACCCGTGTTCCCATGCACTACTGCTCCCAGTTCCACGCGGACCATAACACCGAGAACCTGGACGCCCTGATCGCCGAGAACAACGCCAACGACTGGGTCCATCTCTACCAGATGAAGTGCTCCAGCGTGCCCGGCACACCGTCCGACTCGCGCTGGTTCAACGGCGACCTGCCTACCCTGATGCCCTGGAGAGTTGCCGTGGCCTACGGCGAAGGCTCCCAGATGATCCTGGAGCGCAATCCCTACTACTGGAAAGTCGATACCGAGGGCAACCAGCTTCCCTACATCGACCGCGTCGTCTATGACATTCTCGAAGATCGCGAAGTCCTGCTGCTGAAGGTGCTCAACGGCGAAGTCGACATGATGAGCCGCCACTTCAACACCAACGACAACAAGGCTGTCATCGCCGATAATCGCGAAGCCGGCGAATATGAGTTCTTCGAGACCCGCAGCATCGGCAATACCACCGGTTTCCACTTCAACCTGACCCACAAAGATGCTCGCATGCGGGAAATCTTCAATGACAAGAACTTCCGCATCGCCATGTCCCACTGCCTCAACCGCCAGGAGATTATCGATGTCCTGTACATCGGCCAGGGCGAACCGATGCAAAGCGCGATTCCCAAGGACATGGCCGAATTTTACGATGAAGAGTGGTACTCTCTCTACACCGAGTTCGACCAGGCTCTCGCTCATCAGTACCTGGCTGACGCCGGCATGACCGAGCGCGACGAGGACGGCTACTTCCTCGGCCCGGACGGCGAACCCTTCTCATTCGTGGTGCAGGCAACCGAGGCCTTCGGCTTCCATGACCGCGCCGAGATGGCCGTGAACCAGTGGCAGGCCTGCGGTGTCAACGCCCAGTTGAGCATCGTCGACCGCACCCTGCTCTACCAGCGCAAAGACGCCAACGAGCATGACGTCCATGTCTGGGGCGCCGGCACAGGCCCGCAGATCTTCCTCGATCCGCGTCACTTCTTCCCCTTCAGCGCTGAGTCCACCTTCGCCCAGACATGGGTCACTTGGCGCACCAATCCCAGCGGCGCCGGCGCCATGACGCAGCCGGAGGAACCGCCTGACATCGTCAAGCATCAGATGGACCTCTACGCGCAGATCCTGTCCTCTGGTGACCAGGCAGTCCAGAATGAGCTGATGAAGGAGATCCTGGCGATCGCCAAGGATCAGTTCTACGTCATCGGCACCTCATCCAGCCCGCCGGGCTACGGCATCGTGAAGAACAACTTCCACAACGTGCCTACGTCCATGCCGGGATCATGGCAGTATCCGACACCCGCGCCGACCCAGCCTGAACAGTACTGGATCAGCGGTGAGTAACGATTAGTGAGCATTCAGGAGTGGGAAGCGTTGAATCGCTTCCCACTCCTCCTTTGCAGTTCCAATATCAATAGGGCCTCGCCATGCTTCAGTTCCTTCTGCGCCGCCTGATGTTCATGATTCCAACTCTGATCGCCATTTCGATCGTCGCCTTCGTCATCATCCAGCTGCCGCCCGGCGACTTTCTGACGACCATGGTGGCCTCGATGGCCGCGCAAGGCGAGGACATGGATCAGTCGGCAATGCGCGCCCTGGAGGAGCAGTACGGTCTCGGCCAGCCCGTCCACATCCAGTACCTGAAATGGATGCAGGGGATCATCCTCAGAGGAGACTTTGGCGACTCCTTCGGTTGGAACAAGCCCGTTGCCGAACTCTTGTGGAGCCGTCTGGCGCTGACATTCGTTCTGTCTCTGGCCAGCCTCCTCTTTGTCTGGGTCGTGGCATTCCCTATCGGCATCTATTCGGCCGTCAAGCAGTATTCAATCGGCGATTATTTCGCTACCTTTATCGGTTTTCTGGGCCTCGCCACGCCAAATTTTCTGCTGGCGCTGATTTTAATGTACATCGCCTTCAAGTTCTTTAATCAGAGCGTGGGCGGCCTCTTTTCACCCGAATACCAGGAAGCGCCGTGGAGTTGGGGCAGAGTGGCCGATCTCCTCGCCCATCTGTGGGTGCCGGTGGTTATTATCGGCACCGCAGGCACCGCCAGCCTCATTCGTGTCATGCGCGCCAATCTGCTCGACGAGCTGCGCAAACCCTATGTCGTGACCGCCCGCGCCAAGGGCCTCCCGGAGTGGCGGCTCCTGTTCAAATATCCCGTGCGTATCGCCCTTAACCCATTCGTCAGCACGGTCGGCTGGGTGCTGCCTACGCTGGTTTCGGGCGCCGCCATCGTCTCGATCGTGTTGAGCCTGCCGACCACCGGCCCCCTGTTGATCCGGGCGCTCCTGCAGCAGGATATGTACCTGGCGGCAAGTTTCATCATGCTGCTTAGCATTCTAACCGTGATCGGCACGCTGGTGTCCGATCTGTTGCTCGCCTGGCTTGATCCCCGCATCCGCATGGAATAGTTGTGGAAGGTAAGAGAAGAGGAAGACTTCATGGCCGTAACTGACGCCAAAACGCTGCCTCCGGAGACTGTCTCGCCAAGAGCCGCCGATGCTGAAATAGAGAGCAGCGTTTCCGTTGCCTCGCAATGGCAGCTGATGTGGTGGAAGTTCCGCAAACATCGCGCTGCCATGGTGGGCGGGGTCGTGACCCTCATCATTTACGTCATCGCGATCTTTGTCGAGTTCCTCTCGCCCTCCAGCCCCGGAGTGATCCGCGCCGATTACACCTGGGCGCCGCCCCAGCAGCTGCACTTCTTCCGCCAGACCGAAAATGGCATGCGTTGGGACCCCTACGTCAACGGCTATAAGGTCGAAATCGATCCGGAAGCGCTCAGGCGGACTTTCGTGATCGACGAGGAGCAGATCGTCGATGTTGGTTTCTTCGTACGCGGCGAAACCTATGAAATGTGGGGCCTGTGGGAGTCGGACCTCCACCTGATAGGCTCCACCGATGCCGAATTGCCCGTCTACTTCCTCGGCGCCGACCGCATGGGTCGCGACCTGCTGAGCAGCATGATCTACGGCACGCGCGTATCGATGTCGATCGGTCTACTGGGTGTCTTCCTCAGCTTCTTCCTCGGCATCCTGCTCGGCGGCATCTCCGGCTTTTACGGAGGAACGGTCGACAATCTGATTCAACGAGCCATCGAATTCATCCGCTCGATCCCCACCATTCCGCTCTGGATGGGTCTGGCCGCTGCGCTTCCCACCGACTGGCCGCCCCTGCGCATCTACTTCGGCATCACCATCATTATTTCCTTTATCGGCTGGACCGGCTTGGCCCGCGTCGTGCGCGGCCGCTTCCTCTCCCTGCGCACCGAAGACTTCGTCATGGCCGCCCGCCTCGATGGAGCCAGCGAGCTGACAACCATTTGGCGCCATATGGTTCCCTCCTTCTTCAGCCACATCATCGCCTCCCTGACTCTTTCCATTCCGGGCATGATTCTGGCTGAAACATCCCTCAGCTTCCTGGAACTCGGATTGCGCCGCCCGGTCGTCAGCTGGGGCGTCCTCCTGCAGGAGGCCCAAAACATCCGCTCCGTCGCCACCGCCTCCTGGCTGCTGATCCCAGGACTGGCGGTACTGGTTGCCGTACTCGCGCTCAACTTCCTCGGCGACGGTCTGCGCGACGCCGCCGACCCCTACAACCGCTAACTGTTGTGGAACTGCCCACCGACCACTAACCACTGGTTACATGGATACTCCCGTACTGATCGAAATCAAGAATCTCAAGACCCACTTCTTCCTCGACGAAGGCACCGTCCAGGCCGTCAACGGCGTCGACTTTACCATCCACCAGCACAAGACCCTCTGCGTTGTGGGAGAGAGCGGCTGCGGCAAGAGCGTCACCGCCCGGTCGATTCTGCAGATCGTCGATCAGCCGGGCCGCATCGTGGAAGGCGAGATCCTCTACCACCGGCCCGATAGATTGAGCGGCGTCGGGCTCAGCGAGGAACTGCCCAGCCCGAATGGCGCCGGCGGGAGTTCATCCACAGAGATCATCGACCTGGCCGCGCTCGACCCCCGCGGCAGACAGATTCGAGAGATCCGCGGCCAGGATATCTCGATGATCTTCCAGGAGCCGATGACCTCGCTCAGCCCGATCCATACCGTCGGCAACCAGATCACCGAGGCAATCAAGCTGCATACAGATATGCTCGACGACGAGGCCGACGAGCACGCCATCGAACTTCTGCGCCGCGTCGGCATCCCGCGCCCGGCAGAACGCTTGGAGACATACCCTTTCGAGCTGAGCGGCGGCATGCGCCAGCGGGTCATGATCGCCATGGCCCTCTCCTGCAACCCCGCTCTCCTGATCGCCGACGAACCCACCACCGCCGTTGACGTCACCACCCAGGCCCAGATTCTTGAGCTGCTCGAAGAGTTGCAGGATGACTTTGGCATGGCCATCATGCTCATCACCCACGATCTAGGCGTCGTCGCGGAGATGGCCGACGATGTCGTCGTCATGTATTTGGGGCAGGTGGCGGAAAGAGGAGACGTGGAATCGATCTTCCACGATCCCAAACATCCCTACACACAGGCTCTGCTGAAGTCGATTCCCAAGCTCGGCGTAAGCCGCACTATGCAGAGGCTGGACTCAATTCGCGGCATGGTCCCCGATCCCTACAACCGGCCAACCGGCTGTATGTTCGGGCCGCGCTGCGATCACTTCATGCCCGGCCGCTGCGACGCCATCAACCCGCCCGCCATTCAGTTAGGGGATGGCCGCGAGGTCCACTGCCTTTTGTATGAAGACGAATAGGCGCGCCGGCCGCGGCGCCGAACGCCGCGCTTGATGCCTTGCCGCCTCGCGCTGCGTATCAAATGAGAGTCCCCATAAGCCAATGAGCGCACAATTGACAAACGGATCACAACACTCGACCTCTGCCAACGGCAGCGCTGCGGCTGACAACGTCCTGCTCGAAGTCAAAAACCTGCAAAAGTGGTTTCCCATCACGGCAGGGTTTTTCCGCCGCACGATCGGCCACGTAAAGGCAGTGGATGATATCTCCTTCCATGTCCTGCAGGGCGAAACCGTGGGTCTGGTCGGGGAGAGCGGCTGCGGCAAAACAACGGCCGGCCGCTGCATCCTGCGCGCATACGACCTCACCGGCGGCCAGGTCCTGTTGCAGGACCATGACGGCAAGATGGTCGACCTGGGCCCCCTGAACAACAACGAGATGAAGCCCTATCGCCAGCAGGTGCGCATGATTTTTCAGGACCCCTTCAACTCCCTGAATCCGCGTATGCCTGTTATCGATATCGTTGGCGACCCGCTCAAGATCAACAAGGTCGCGACCGGCAAAGAGTTGGAAGATCGCGTCGCATCCCTCCTCGCGAGGGTTGGTCTGCGGCCCGAATACATGCGCCGCTATCCCCATGCTTTCAGCGGAGGCGAAAGGCAGCGCATCGGCATCGCCCGCGCCCTCGCCCTCGACCCCCGCCTCGTTGTCGCCGACGAGGCCGTTTCCGCCCTCGATGTCTCGGTCCGCGCCCAGATCCTCAACCTGATCAAAGACCTGCAGGAAGAGTTCAACCTGACCTATCTCTTCGTTTCCCACGATCTCAGCGTCATCGAGTATATCTGCGATCGCGTTGTCGTCATGTACGTCGGCAAGATCGTCGAGGTCGCCGAAACCGAAGAGTTGTTCGCCCAGCCCTTCCACCCCTATACCGAGGCGCTGCTCTCCGCGGTACCCAACCCCGACCCCCGTATGCGGCAGCAGAAATCCCGCATCGTGTTGGAAGGTGATGTGGCCGACCCGGCCAACCCACCCAGCGGCTGTTACTTCCATCCCCGGTGCCGTTACGTCCAGGATCGGTGCAGCCTGGAAACGCCCGACCTGCGCGAGATCGCCCCCGGCCACTATGCCGCCTGCCACTATGCCGAGGAGTTGACCCTCACAGGCGTCACCGCAAGCGGAGAACTGGGATGATGTCCGTGCAAGAGCAGTTCGGTGGCAAGTCCTCTTGGCTCCTGCGGGGAAAGTATGTAGCCTATTTCTTCAGCTGGGTCGCCTTTGTAGGCCTGACCTTCTATCTCCTCACCAGATTGCGCTTGAACATGCTCCTTCTGATAGAAGTGTTCGACGTCAATCGCTGGGCAAGGTCTGCGGTGCATAACTTTAGCTTTGTGCTCCTGGGCCTTCTTGGATTGAGCATGGTTATCATTGTCGAAAATTATCTTCGAACAGCGGTAACGCAGAATCTCCTTCTGCGCCGCACCACAATTGCTCTAGGTTCCACACTCATTCTCCTGGCGGCTTCGCTTGCCCTTTATCGGTTGCTGTTTTATCTCTTGACGACGTGAATTTCCTGCGCCCCGCGAACTCTCATCACCGGCATCACTACGGGAAGTTTCACCCAAAATGAAGCCGGAAAAACGTTTGTATTTTGCACTACCAGCGGGTATAATTCTGCCCACGCCGGAGGTTCTCCCCCTCATCGGTGGTCCGCGATTTTGCATGTTCCAACCGTTTACTGCAATCCATCAGTTCAGCTTATGAGGTAGGTACTTCCTCAACCAGTTCCACTCAAGGAGATGATTCTATGAAAGGTCTGAAGCCCATCAAGTCCGATGTTACGCGTCGCGATTTCGTACGCTTGTCAGCGATGGCTGGCGCCGGCACCGTCCTTGTCGCCTGCGGCGCAGGTGGAGCACCCGAAGCCGAAGCCCCGATGGAAGAGGCGCCGGCCGAATCCGCTGCCGAAGCCGCTCCCGCTTCAGGCTCCATGTACAACGAGGCCCCGCGGCTCGCCGAGATGGTCGCCAACGGCGAACTGCCGCCCGTGGACGAACGCCTGCCCGCCACCCCGCTTGTGCTCGAAGGCCTTGACGGCGTCGGCAACTACGGCGGCCTCTGGCGCGCCGGCCGCCGCGGCCAGGCCGACCACTTCGCAATCAACCAGGTCATCATTCGCGGCGCCTTGTCCGTCAACCAGGAGTTGACCATCAATCCTATGGTTGCCGAGTCCTGGTCTGTCAGCGACGATGCCACCGAGTTCACCTTCAATCTGCGCGAAGGCATGAAATGGTCGGACGGCGCCCCCTTCACCTCCGCCGACGTCAGGTTCTGGTACGACGAAGAGGTCCACAATGAGGATCTGACACCCGTCTTCCCGGCCTGGCTCACCAGCGTCGTCGACGGCGAAAACGTGCCCGCCGAACTCAATACGCCCGATGACACCACAGTCATCTTCAAGTTCGCCAGCCCCAACGCGCTCTTCCACTACAGCGCCGGTATCCTTCTCTCCTTCCCCGTTCGCTCCGCCCAGTACATGAAGCAGTTCCACCCGGACCATACCGACGACCCAGCCGCGCTCGACCAGATGATCGCCGACGCCGACCTGGAACTGTGGACCGATCTCTACGTCGACAAGCGCAGCGGCCGCCACGAAAACCCCGAATCGCCGATGCTCTGGCCCTGGACAGTCGGAACAGATTTCACCGAACCGCTTGTCACCGCAACCCGCAACCCCTACTTCTGGGCGGTCGATACCGACGGCAACCAGCTCCCTTACATCGACGACCTGACCTTCCGTCAGTTCACCGACCCGGACGTCTATGCACTCTGGTGCATCAACGGCGAGATAGACTGCCAGTCCCGCCATGTGCGCAACACCGACATCACCGTTCTCAAGGAGAACGAGGAGGCAGGCGACTACAAACTCCAGATCTGGCGCCGCACCGCGGTCTACGGTCTGCACTTGAACATGACAGCCAAGGAACCCCGCCTGCGCGAGCTGTTCCAGGCACGCGATTTCCGTATCGCCTGCTCCATCGGCGTGGACCGCGACGCCATCAACGAGCTCGTCTTCGACGGCACCGCCACCAATATGCAGTACGGCCCGCCCGTCGAATCACCCCTCTACGTCGAGGAGCTGAACAACGCCCATCTCGAATTTGATCCGGACAGGGCGAACGCATTGATTGACGGCCTCGGCTATACCGAACGCGACGAAGACGGTTACCGTCTTTGGAAAGATGGCAGCGGCGAGCGTATCCGCTGGACCATGCTGGGCGGTCCGACGGTCACAGACAATGATCAGATGCTGATCGACTTTCTCACTGATATGGGCTTTGAAATCAACTATCGCGGCGCAGAACGCGCCCTTGCCCAGGAGCTCGACCGCAACAACGACATCGAGGCCCGCACCACCTTCATGGACCGCAACCTCATCCCCCTCGCCGACCCCGTCATCTGGATCAACCGCGCCAACACCGAGCGCCCCTGGGGCAACGCCTGGCAGATGTGGTCCGTCAACCCCGACAACCCCATCGGCGAACCGCCGCCCGACGGCCACTGGCAGTGGGACCTCTGGCGCATCTGGGACGAGATCCGCGTCACCGCCGACGGCGACAAACAGAACGAGCTGTTCAAGGAAATCCTCCGCATCTGGGGCAGAGAGTTGCCCACCGTCGGTTACTTCGGAGAACTCCCGCGGCCGGTCGTCGTCCGCAACGGCTTCAAAGGCATCCACGCCGGCTACCCGTGGGACTGCTGCCGCGGTGTCTACGAGCACATCATCGACAACGCCACCTGGTACTGGGAAGATCCGGAAAACCATATGTAATCTTAGTCGGCCGTGGTCTGTGGCTGGTGGTCAGGACACACCACTGGCCTCGGACCGCACCGCACTCACCATTGCAGTTAACAAGGAGACAACTGTATGAGGAGCCTCAAGATTCCAAGAACCGACGTGACGCGTCGTGAGTTTATGCGCGTCTCAGCGACGGCGGCCGCAGGCACCGTCCTCGTGGCCTGTGGCGCAGGCGGAGAACCCGCAGCAGAGGAGCCGATGGAAGAGGCGCCGGCCGAATCTGCTGCCGAAGCCGCACCCGATTCGGGGTCCATGTACAACGAAGCGCCGCGGCTGGCCGAAATGGTCGCCAACGGCGAACTGCCGCCCGTCGACGAACGTGTGCCCGTCAACCCGCTCGTGCTGGAAGGGCTGGACGGGACCGGAAACTATGGCGGCCTTTGGCGCGCCGGCTTCCGCGGTCAGGCCGATCACTTTGCGCTTAACCAGGTGATCATCCGCGGCATCCTGTCGATTAACCAGGAACTCACCGTCAACCCGATGATCGCCGACTCCTGGTCAGTCAGCGACGACGCCACCGAATACGTCTTCAACCTGCGGGAAGGGATGAAGTGGTCCAGCGGGGAGCCCTTCACCAGCGCCGACTTCGTCTTCTGGTTCGAAGAAGAGATGAAGAACGAGACCCTCACACCTGTCTTCCCCGGCTGGCTCACCAGCCCCGTCGAGGGCGAAAATGTGCCGGTCGAAATGACCGCCCCAGATGACACGACCGTCGTCTTCAAGTTCGCCGGCCCTAACGCCCTCTTCCATCTGGAAGGCGGTGTTGTCCTCAGCTGTCCCGTGCGCTCTGCCGCCTACATGAGTCAGTTCCATCCGGACCATACCGACGACCAGGCCGCGCTCGACCAGAAAATCGCCGACGCCGGCCTCGACAACTGGACGGAACTCTACACCGACATGCGCAGCGGACGCCACGAAAACCCCGAATGCCCCATGCTCTATCCGTGGACGCTGCAAAGCGAATACACCGAAGAGATTGTCAACTGCACGCGCAACCCCTACTTCTGGGCAGTCGACACGGCCGGCAACCAGTTGCCCTACATTGACGACCTCTCCTTCCGCCTCTTCAACGACTCTGATGTCCACGCGCTGCGGCTTGTCAATGGCGAGATCGATTGCCAGTCCCGCCACATCCGCAACACCGATCTCACCGTGCTCAAGGAAAATGAGGACAGTGGCGATTACAAGATCCAGTTCTGGCGATGGACCGCCGTCTACGGTGTCCATTTCAACATGACCACCAACGACGACCGCCGCCGCGAGCTATTCCAGGAACGTGACTTCCGCATCGCCGTCTCCCTGGGGTTCGACCGCGACAACGTCAGAGAACTGATCTACGACGGGTTTGGAGCAAATATGCAGTACGGCCCCCCCGTCGAGTCGCCAGTGCACTCCGAAAAACTCAGTAACGCCTACCTCGACTATGACCCCGACAAGGCCAATGCACTGCTCGACGGCCTTGGTTACACAGAAAGGGACGGCGACGGCTACCGCCTCTGGAAGGACGGCAGCGGCGAGCGCATCAGCTGGACCATGTTGGGCGGCGCCGAGATCTCTGACCTCAGTCAGACCTTTATCGACTACCTCGGCGACCTCGGTTTCGAAGTCAACTACCGCGGCGTCGACCGCTCGCTCAGCATCGAGCTCCACCAGTCTAACGATGTCGAATGCACGACCTCCTTCATGGACCGCAACCTCGTGCCGTTGGCCGACCCCCAGATCTGGGTCAAGCACCGAAACATCAACGATCGCCCCTGGTGCAACGCCTGGACCGCCTGGAAGCTCGATCCCTCCAATCCCATCGCCCAGGAGCCGCCTGCCGGCCACTGGATCTGGACAATCTGGGACCTGTGGGATCAGATTCGCGCCACCCCCGGCGAGGAAGCGCAGGCGGACCTCTTCAAGCAGATCCTCGAAATCTGGTCCGAAGAGTTGCCTTCCGTCGGCTTCTTCGGCGAGCTGCCCCGCCTCGTCATGGTCAAGAACGGCTTCAAAGGCATCCATGCCGGCAACCCGTGGGACTGCTGCCGCGGTGTCTATGAGCATATCATCGACAACGCCACCTGGTACTGGGAAGATCCGGAAAATCATATGTAATTGAGAAGTGAAGAGCGAAACGTGAGGAGAGAGATTTTCTCTCTCCTCACGCCTCTTTACTCACTCCTCGAGGTTTCTCATGTTCTCATATATCCTCGGCCGGTTCGCCGTGATGATACCGACACTCTTCGTGATCTCTGTCGTCACCTTCATCATCATCCAGCTTCCGCCGGGCGACTATCTGACTACCTATGCTGCGCAGTTGCGCGAACAGGGCGATGAAGTCGACGAAGTGCTGATGGCCAGGCTGGAAAGGCGCTACGGCCTCGGCCAGCCGCAACACATTCAGTATCTCAAGTGGATTTCGGGCATCCTTCTGCGCGGCGACTGGGGCGCGTCGATGTTGTTCCAGAAACCGGTGGAGGACCTGATCTGGGACCGGCTTGGCCTTACTTTCATTCTTTCCTTTACAACCCTCCTCTTCGGCTGGCTCGTCTCCATCCCATTAGGGGTCTATTCGGCGACCCATCAATACTCGGTGATCGACTATGTCGTCACCGCCCTTAATTTTATTGGCAAAGGATTGCCGGAGTTCATGCTCGCCCTGGTAATCATGTGGCTGGTGACCAGCTATTCCGATATGAGCGTCGGCGGCCTGTTTAGCCCCGAATATATGGACGCGCCCTGGACCGTCGACCGCATTCTTGATCTGCTGGCCCACGTCTGGATCCCAATCGTGATCCTGGCCGTGGGCAGCACCGCCAACGGCATCCGCATCACCCGCGCCAATCTGCTCGACGAGCTCAACAAACCTTACGTGGAAACCGCACGCGCCAAGGGCGTCAAAGAGACCCGGCTGATCTGGAAGTACCCGACCCGTGTCGCCCTCAACCCCTTCTTCAGCACTGTGGGCTGGTCGCTGGCCGACCTGATCTCGGGCACGACCATCGTCGCCATCGTTCTCAGTCTGCAGACGACGGGACCGATGCTATTCACCGCGCTGATCAACCAGGATATGTTCTTGGCCGGTAGCTTCATCATGATGCTTAGCGTGCTCACAGTTATCGGCACATTGCTTTCCGACCTGCTGCTGGCATGGGTCGACCCCCGTATCCGCCTCGAAGAGGCGTAGTTGCTTATCAGCACCAATTTGAAGACTTCTGCTGAACGCACCCGCCGCCATTGACGCCGTTACCAGGCTCCAAGAACCAGAAATTGGATAGAACCGATGACGAACGAGGAACAAAGGCCGGCCGCCTTTACAGATGAATCGGAAGACGAAGAGCAATACCTCGAGACACGGGAAGATGAGGCAAACTTTGCAGTCGCCTCCTTTTGGCAGCTGATCTGGTGGCGTTATCGCCGCCATCGCGTGGCTGTCTTTAGTACCTTTGTCGTTCTTGTTTTCTATCTTATCGCGGCTTTCAGCGAGTTTGTCGCTCCCTACGATCCGGAGGCCAAATTCGTCAAATACAAGCTGCATCCACCGACACCAATTCATATCGTTGATGCCGAAGGCAACTTGCGCCTGCCCTTCATCTATCAGACCATACGAGAGCGCGACCCGGAAACGTTCCGTAATACCTACCACGAAGATACTACCATCATCCACCCCATCCGCTTCCTCCCCAAGAGTGAAGAGTATAAGCTCTGGGGTGAAGTTACTGTGACCACAAAGCTCTTCGGCCTCGACGTGCCCCATGAAGAACAGGGCTTCTTCGTGCTGGGTACCGACCGGCTCGGCCGCGATATGTTCTCCCGCGTCTCCTACGGCGCCCGCCTATCCCTCTCTATCGGCCTCATCGGCGTCGTCATCAGCCTGGTCCTCGGCATACTTCTGGGCGGCCTCTCCGGCTATTACGGCGGCACGATTGACAACATCATCCAGCGCATTATCGAGTTCCTCCGTTCTATCCCCTCGATCCCGCTCTGGATGGGCCTCAGCGCCGCGCTGCCGCCCGGCTGGCCGATTCTCTATGTCTACTTCAGCATTACCGTAATCCTTTCCTTCATCGGCTGGACCGGCATGGCCCGCGTCGTGCGCGGCAAGTTCCTGCAGCTGCGCGAAGAAGAGTTCGTCATGGCCGCGCGCTTCTCCGGCAGCAGCGAGCTTCGCATCATCCTTCGCCACATGCTGCCCTCCTTCCTCAGCCACATTATCGCCTCCATGACCCTGGCCATCCCCACCATGATTCTCAGCGAGACCGCACTCAGCTTTCTCGGTCTCGGCCTGCGCCCGCCCGCAATCAGCTGGGGCGTCCTCCTGCAGGAAGCCCAGAACATCAGCGCCGTCGCCATCGCTCCGTGGACCATGGTCGCGCCTGCTCTCATGGTCGTCATCGCCGTCACCGCCTTCAACTTCATGGGCGACGGCATGCGCGACGCCGCCGACCCCTACGCCACACTATAGCTGACGCCCTTGCCCCTTGGGCTTGAACAGGCTCAGGCAGCAGTTACCAGGAACTGGATATTGACTACGAAAAGCGAGCAGGTCCCACCACCATGATCATCAAAGGCAGCGCCATCCCCGAACTGAACAACCGCAAGGGTTATGAGATCCGCGATGTGCAGGAACAGATCGACCACTTCGCCGAGCGCATCACAACACCGGCCAACCCCTTCGAACCGGAGAAACACGGCGAGCAACGCTTCTGGTACATCCTGGAGGGCGAGGCCACCGTCACCATTGACGGCGAGAGCGCCGCGGTCGGACCGACCGACCTGATCCTGCTCGCCCCCTGGACCGACCACAGCCTGCGCGCCGACAATTGGGTCCGCTGGATCTGCTTCGGATAGACAACTCCACAAGGAACATCAAACCATGCCGCGCAAATTGAAGCTGGCCTTAATCGGTCTCGGCCGCCGGGGCCGCAGTTCCCACTTGCCAATCTACCCAAGATTGAAAGACGTGTTCGAATTCGTCGCCGTCTGCGACAAAGAGGAGGAGGTCCTGCGCGAAGTGGCCGCCGAGTACGGGGTCAACGCCTATACCAGTGTGAGCGACCTGGTGGCGGGTGAGGATCTGGACGTCGTCGACGTCGTTGTTCCCGGCGATGCCCATCATCCCATCTGCTGCTACCTGGCCGAGAATGGCATCAACATCATCGTCGAAACCCCGGTCTCCGTCACCCGCCCCATGACCGACATGATGATCGAGGCCGCCGAACGCAACAACGTCAAGCTGGAGGTGGCGGAGAACTACCACCGCGTCCCCATGGCCCGTTTCCAGGCCAAAGTGATCGATTCCGGCGTGATCGGCGAGGTGGGACGTATCTACCGCATCTTCCATGAGGGCGGCTACCACGGCATGAGCATGCTGCGCCTGCTCGCCGGCAGCCCCCCAAAGTCAATCCTTGGCATCACCCACGTGACCGACGTCGTACCCATCATCGACCGTATGAAGCGCCATCATTCCCAGGAAAACTGTACAATCAGCTTCATGGAGTTCGAAAATGGCGCAGCCGCCACCATGATCTACTCCAACGTTATCCACGCCCGTTCCCTCGGCCGCAAGACCGTCGGCATCTCCCAGATCGACGGTACCCGCGGCGCCATCGTCGAGGACACCGTCTACTTCACCGACCCCGCAACCTACCAGAGCGGCGCGCTCGCCGCCGCCTACGAGCCGCAGCGCTCGATCATCGACGTTGACGGACGGCAGGTCCTCGAACGCATTAGCCTGGAACTGCCCGATCAGGAGATCGTCTGGGAGAACCCCTACGCCCATCTCGGCGTCGGCGAAAACAACGGCCGCGGCGTCGACATGGCCGACCAGCTCATGAGCATCGCCAACGCCGTTCTAAACGACATCGACCCGACATACGGCGTGCAGGAAGCCCGCCTCGATCAGGAAATGTCACTGGCGGCCTCAGAATCGTCACTCATGAACAAGCAGCCGCTGGACTTCCCCCTTGTCTCGCCCTCAAAAGCTGAGGAACAGATCCAGGAATGCTTCAAAGAGACCTACGGCCATGACTATACCGACATCGAACCCCTGCTCGATGTCTTTTACCCTCGCCGTTAAACACAGCCTGTCGCAATGGTACCAACAAGCGGCCGCGGTATGTAACCGGCTTCGCGGAAAGGAAGTGAACTGTGAAGTTCTTGGATATGGAAAAAAAGGGGATTTCCCGCTACCTTCTCGACGCCGACGTGGAAGGCGAGCCGCTGCGGGTCCACATCTCGGAAGTCGAAGCCGGCCAGCGCTCCCATCCCCCTCACAAACACGAAGGTTTTGAAGCCTTCTATATGATTGAAGGAGAGGGGACGCTGGAGATCGACGGGGAGAGCCATCCACTGCGCGCCAACGAAGCGGTCGTTTTCGACCCGCGCAAACTGCATGGGCTGATCAACACCAGCCAGGCTCCCATGCGCTACATGGTCATCATCCGCCCCGAAGAAGACGACAAATGATGTCGTCGCTCGTGATCCCCCAAGGCGCAAGCCGAAACGGAAGCCAGACATTATGAACGAAGAGTACCGCCAATTGAACTTGCGCGTCCCGGAAACGATCATCCAGGGGCTGGACGAAATCGCCAGAAAGGAACAGATAGATCGGACCGTGCTTGCGAGGAAAATGCTGACTGAGGCAATCCAGCGGTGGAAGAAGGACGACGCAATCGCTGCCTGCCAACGCGGCGAAATCACAAAAGCGCGCGCCGCGGAGCTGGCAGGCATGTCGGTTTACGACATCATGGATGAAGTGCGCCGGCGCGGCGCTCCGCCAAGTTACACACTTGATGAACTGAGTCAGGACCTGAAACTGCTGCTCCCATCTTAACGCAAGATGGACGAGCAATCTGTCAGGGCGCGGGTATCGGCCCCCTAGACTTCGCGTAGGCAAAATGAAAGGCGCAATGGGGCATCCCATTGCGCCTTCTTCGTTCTAGGAAAAATCAAGCTGCATCAGCAGGTCCATGAACTGAATGCTCATCTTCTCCGAGCCCAGTTCTGTGCTGGAGTAGGGACTGTCGAAGTGGAGGAAGCCGCTGATCGGCTGCTCCTCTTCGTTTACGAGCAACGGTCCCTGCCAGCCAAAGTCGACGCTTTCGCCCCGCAGGCTGTTCAGATGTACGCTGTCCTCCCCGAAGGTGACGTCCAGCGCCGTCACCTTCTCTACAAATTCGGCAAAACTCCCGTCCAGATCGGCCCGCCCCATCTGCGCCACCCAGATGTTGTTCTGCCCGTGCGAGCGCAACTCTCGAAACGCGCTCTTGCCCTCCTGCGTGAGCGTCATCCCCGCCGACGCCGTAATCGCCAGATACCCTTCGCCGACGCGGGCACACGCCCAACCGTCCCGGATTTCGTGCTCGTCAAATGCATAGATCGGGAAATAGGCGTGGGTAAAGCCCAGCCAGTCATCCTCCGGCAACCGGTGAACTGCCACCAGAAGATCCCTCCACTGGGCGACCCTGGGCAGCACGACGTTCCCATGCCAGAAGTTCGGGCGGTGTGAGCCGCCTTCGCTGATGCATGGTGGATGGGTGACGAATACGACAGCTTCCGGCGAGAGAGTCGCCTGCCAGATATGCTGCTGGTAACCGGATTCACCGGGCCGGAAATCCTGCGCCGAACACAGCATGTAGTCCGGCGTCTTATAGGTGACCTTGTTTACCTCCCATTCGCCCTCTTCCCGGTCACACCACGCCTCCAGCTGGCCGGCATGACGTTCCCGGCTCCAGATTTCGTCAGCCGGGTCAATCGCTATCGCCTCGATTACCGGCGGCAACTGGTAGTTGATGGCGCAGGCCAGGCTGACCGTCCCCCGGATACTCCGGTTGAAGATCCCCTTGCCCCACAACAGCCGAGCGATGCCCGACGTTGGCTCCCGGAAGGCATCCTTGATGTAGGGCGAATACGTACGCCCATGGCTGGAGCCGAACACCCCCTTGAAGGAGTTGACCGCCAGCCCGAAGAACATCTTGTCCAATACAACCGCCGCCAGTTCGCGCACGTCGTCGTTCTCGGCCAGATCGACCAGATGGCTGAGCGCCAGCACGTCCTCCTCAAAATAGGTGTTGGAATCCCATTCCCGGAACCCCCCAGCGGCCCGCTTGCGCAGCCACGAAAGCGCCCGCTCCTCGCCCTTCTCGCGATGCTGCCTTCCAGTCAGGCCCGCGTTCGCGAACAGATCGTCCGGTAAAAGCTGACCAGCCAGAACTTCGCAAGTGTGAAAAAGTATCTGATGGTTCTCTGACCAGAAGCACATCGCATCCGCGCCCGGCTGGTCCATCCAATAGCGGAAGTTGAGAAAACAGTTCTGCAGCGGCTCGACCAGCGACTGCGGGAAGTCGGGCTCCTCAATATAGCGCCCCGCCATGCCCAGAAGACCGACCAGATCGAAGTCGCTGCAATCGGCCCGCTCGTTGATCGTTTCGATACAGTCCAGAATGACCTTCTCGTTGAGGTTGCCCCACATCCCCAGTTCCATCGCCGCAATTTCGGAAAAGACGCTGCCCTCGGCCCCGCGTCGCGCCGCATTGAGCAGGGCCTCCCGCCGCCGGGCCTGATACGTGCCGTAGCGTTCGGTCGAATACTCGTTGTTGCCGACGATGTGAACATCCAGCCGCCGCTCAACGCGCAGGTCGTTGACATAGTAGTGCTCTGGATTGGGAAAGAGCATGATTTGATAGTCATCCTGCGGAAACTGGAAGGCCGTCCCCAGGATCACCTCGTCACGCGGTTCGCCCTTTGTGTGGTGTTCACTGTAGATGCGCCCTCCTTCTCGCGTCAGCCGCAAGGCGAAATCATCGGTTACCGGTTGATCCTCCGGCCAGCGCACAGTCACCTTCGCATGGCGGCTGTATACATCCCGGTCCAGGTAGGCTTGGGCGAAGAGCGATTCCAACGTCTTCCTCCGGCTCTCCGGCCGCACCGATGTCGGCAGAAGCACCTTAATGTCATCCAGGCTGTTCCCTTCCCCATTTGAGGGCGCGGCACCGGCGTCTCGAGGCTCTACCAACTGCATTGCCATTACATAAGGACACTCCCGCATGGCAACGGCCTCAAAACAGATGCCAATCTCGTTACGCCCCTCCCTCAACCTGGCCGGGAAAGAAACAGTTTCAGGCAACTGGTGATGGAAATGCTCCACCCGATGACAGTGCTCTCCGTTGACCCAGATGTCCGCCGGGCCGTTGGTCGTCACCGAAAAGGTCATTTCACGTGCGCTGGCAACGTCCAGCGCGCAGTAGGCCCATGACTGGAGATAGTGGGGCGTATGGCGGAATGTGGACAGGTCTACGAAGTGGTCGTCCAGGCAGCGAACGACGCGCCATGTACTCTCTTTGCGGTCGGGCATGAACGCGCTGCGCTCCAGGGCGCTCGCGAAAACGTCCAAAGATGCTGGGATTGAGAGCCCCTTCCCCTCTATGTTTGCCCCCGAGGCAGCTCTGAATTCAGCCGCGACCTGCTGTTTGAAGTTCGGGCCTGGGTAGCCGTCCATGTCCGTTAGCGGCGTTGCCACCGGGCCCGCCACCAGCCAGTCTTGTACAAAGCCGGCCCGCAGGGCGGACTCCTGCCAGACCGGCGACAAAGCCATTTGACCGTCAGCCCCCGACTCTTCCGAGCCACCGGCCGGCTGAGCGTCCGTCTTTGTGCTCATTTACAGTTAACTCCGATTGACAAATCTCTTGGTGAAAGTTCTGGCGTATTGCAAAAGAGGCCGCGACACGCGGCCTCGAATGAAGAATCCGGCGAAGATGCAGATCTGGCCCGCTACTCGTACAAAACACAGCGGACCATATGGCCGCCTTCCAATTCCAGAAGGGGAGGGTTGCGGGTGTCGCACACACCGGCGATCGCTTTGCGGCAACGCGGGTGGAAGGGACACCCTTCAGGGATCGAGTATGGGTCCGGCACCGAGCCGCGAATCGCGGTCAACTGGCTGGTAATGCCCTGGGATGACTTGCGGCCCAATAGAGGAATGGACCGCAGCAGCGCCTGCGTGTAGGGATGCTTGGGATCATAGAAGATGGTATCGACGTCGGCCATCTCCACGACTTCCCCAAGATACATGACCACCACATAGTCGACCATCTGGGCAATCACACCCAGATCATGCGTGATGAATATAATCGCCATCCCCAATTCATCCTGCAGATCACGCATGAGCGTCAAAATCTGCGCCTGTGTCGTGACGTCCAGCGCAGTTGTCGGCTCATCGGCAATCAGCAAACTGGGCTGGCAGGAAAGGGCCATTGCAATCATCGCGCGCTGACGCATCCCGCCGCTCAACTGATGGGGATAACGGTCAATTGTGCGTTCCGGCTGGGGCATGCCCACCTTGTTGAGGACGTCAATTGCCTGGGCGCGGGCCTCCTCCTTGTCTACCTCCTGGTGCAGCAAAATCGCCTCAATAATCTGATTCCCAATTGTATGCACCGGGCTCAGCGACGTCATCGGCTCCTGAAAGACCATCGAGATTTCGCCGCCGCGAATAGAACGGGCCTGCGTGCCCATGGCGTCAATCTTGGTCATATCGACGACCTGATCGGTTACGCTTCCGTTCTCCTCCCTCTGCAGGTGGAACAGAACCTCGCCCTCTACAACCCGTCCCGGAGATGGCACGATCGCCATGATTGAGCGAGCCGTAATCGACTTTCCGCAGCCGCTTTCGCCAACCAGGCCGACAGTCTGGCCGCGCCGGACGGTGAAGTCAACGCCCTCCAAGGCCCGAACAATCCCCTGCGCCAGGAAGAAATGCGTCTTCAACCCCCGGACTTCCAGCAGCATCTCCCGAGAATCGGCCGCCGCGCCAGCTTCAGTCACGTTGTCAATTTGCGAAGATGAAATTGTCATGAGTGATTTCCGTTCCCGTCATGTATATGCAGTCGTCGCTCTGTTTCCATTTCCCCGGCGCCGATTTGTGCGCCGCGACCGGTCCGCTTCTCCAAAAGCGAGCTCTTTCCTTCCGACTACCTGGCATATGGATCGGCGGCGTCGCGGATGCCGTCGCCCAGAAAATTGAAGGCCAGTACTGCCAATACCACCGCCAGACCAGGGGTCAACACCCACGGCGCAAGCGCCACGGAACGTACATTCTGGGCCTCCTGCAACAAGACACCCCAACTGATTGCCGGCGCTCGCAGTCCCAGACCAATGAAGCTGAGTCCCGTTTCCGACAGAATAATGCCCGGAATCGCCAATGTCAAGGAAGCGATAATATGGCTCAGGAACGACGGGACCATGTGACGCAAAATGATCCGCATTTCACTCGAGCCGCTGAACCGGGCCGCCATTACGAAATCCTCTTCCCTCATGCTCAAAAAGCGCCCGCGCACAACCCGGGCCAAGCCCGTCCACCCTACGAACGATAGCAGAATCGTAACCCCGAAATAGAGCCGGACCACCGGCCAGTCGGCGGGGAGTGCCGCAGCCAGCGCCATGATCAGCGGAATCTCCGGGATTGAACGGATGAACTCGATCAGACGCTGTATGGCATTGTCTAGGGCGCCCCCGTAGAAGCCCGAGATGCCGCCAAGCAAAATGCCGATGACCAGACTGAGGACAACACTCACCAATCCAATCGTCAGCGAGATGCGGGCACCGTAACACAACCGCGAAAAGAGATCGCGTCCCAGACGGTCCGCCCCTAACAGAAAGACGCCCTGCTCCTCATGCGGCACATCCAGCCCGTAAAGGTGCCACGAGGAGGCAAACTGCCCCCACAACTCGTACTCAGTCCCCTTCACAAAGAATCGAATCGGATAGACCGTCGATTCGTCCTCAATGTAGATGTTGCGCAACGTCTCCGGATCCCGCTCTCGAATGATTTTGTAAACAAACGGACGCCGTAGATTCCCTTCCGCATCAATGATTCGGATATTCATTGGCGGCACAAACTTGTACTGCACAAAGGACTGCTCCGGATCATACGGCGCTACAAATTCGGCGAAGGCAGCTATCCCATACAGTATGACGACCAGAAATCCCGAAAGAACCGCCATCCGATGCTTCCGGAATCGCCACCACATCAGCTGCGAATATGACGCGACGAAAATATCCTCATCTTCGATGATTTCCAGATCGAGATTCGCTTCGTCGTCGCGAAATGCGTCCTCGTCCTCGCCAGACCTGTCGATCCAGGACCGTTGAAGTGTCTCCATATGTAATTCTCCAGGTATCCGATACGCCCAACGTACGCACTGAGCGAACGGTACCCTCTGTTGCGGCCTTTCAGCCAAGCCGATCGACTATATTTTCACTTCATCCCGTCACGACTCTGTTCGGCCGGCCAAGATTCAACACGGAAACCGGGACAAACTTCAATCAAGCCGGGATTCTCGCCAACCCTTGCGCGGTCTTCTTACATCAATATCAACTTCTTTGAAATGCTGCGGCCCTGATGGATTCGATTGATTATGTCCGCCAGCATCGGCGCAATCGACAACACCTCCACTTTTTCAGACCGCTTTTCCGGGGGCACGGGAAGCGTATTGGACACGACCAACTTGGCGATGCGCTCATCGGACTCAAGATGCGCCAGCGCAGAGGGCAGCAGTACCGGGTGCGTCACCGCGAACGCGGCAGTCCCTTCTGCCCCCGCTTCGTACAGAGCGTCGATCTGCTTGAGAACGCTCCCACCGGCCATAATATCGTCAATGATGATGGGGCGGATTCCGGCGATTTCACCAACCACATGGGTCGTCTCCGTTACGCTGACGCTCGTCCTCCTCTTGTGCATGACCACCAGCGGCAAATTCAACAGCTGCGCATAGCGGCCCGCCAGGCTCGCTCGACCCACATCCGGACTCACGATGGCCGCGTTTTCCCACTCTTCCTGACGAAAATAGTCCGCCAGAATCGGCAGCGCCGAAAGCGGATCAACAGGTATATTGAAGAATCCCTGTATGGCCCGCGCATGTATATCCACAAAGATGACACGGTGCGCACCCATCATCTCCAGCATATTCGCGATCACCCGGGCGCTGACCGCCTCGCGGCCGTGCGCCATCCGCTCCTGACGCGCATACGGAAAATAGGGGACCACCACACTGACGCTATGGGCGCTGGCCCGTCTGAACGCATCGAGGTACAGCATCAACTCCATCACATGATCGTTCACCGGCTGGCAACAGGACTGCACCAGAAAAATGTCCTGATCCCGAACCACCTCATCGATCATGACGTGGATCTCACTGTCCGGGAGACGGCGAGTGGTGGACTGACCGAGTTCCACCCCAAGCGTTTGGGCTATCTCCAGCGCCAACTCCTTATGAGCGGAACCACTGAAAATGCGTAACGGGTGGTACGACAAGGTCACTCTCTCCTGTCTGGGGGCGCTTGGGGATTGCTCGAAACAACAGCTGCCAGCCTCCCCTATCATAGCCTCACACCACTGAAATGGCAAGAGAAGCGCCCTCTGCTATCCTCCCAGGCAATTCGTATCCATGAACGCGCCGCGCGCCTCACCCATCGCCTCAAACAGGCTCAGGGCGCCATACTGGGCGATACGATCCTGACCCCCCTTGGAGGCGAAAGTTCCGCCGCGCTCGCCGCCTTTTCCGTTGCCAACTGGGATGGCGAGGAGCTGACCAGCGGCCGGCGCCCGCGCCGGCCGAAGCCCATCATCGCGCGCCCGCTGACCATCGCCCGTAATGGCCTGCGCGCCAGTGTCCCATTCTTTATGTTGAAGGAGGATATCGACCTGCTGGCGGATGGAGTAGGAGGCCTGGCCGAGAGCCGGCGCTGGTTGTGCTGCGTTGCGTCTTCCCTATATTTTGGACCAATTCAGGTTTCGAATGGGCGGTCATCCTGATCTGGAGGACAATATGGGGAAGTGTGCGTACCTTCCCTCCCTGAATCGGGCCTTTCCAACGCTACGTGTGTATGGTATGCTTCTTTAAGTTGGTGAACACGGGTACACGCTGGGCCCCCAAATTGGGCGCCGGCGGAACCTCGGCACGGGACACCTTTCACGATGCCCGGGCCGCAATGCCCCCGAACTCGAAACACGTAGCTGAATTGAGACGGCAATGACAATGGCAACCGAGAGTGAACGGATCGCCCGTATCGAGGGCGCCTACGAGCATTTGGCGACTAAGGCCGATGTAGAATATTAAGACCGAAGTGCATGACGTCAAAGCGGAGGTGCAAACGGTCAAAGCGGACGTACAGATGGTCAAAACGGACGTGCAGTCAGTCAAAACGGAGTTGCATGACGTCAAGGCGGATGTGCAGTCGGTCAAAACCGAGTTGCAGGAAGAGATACAATCTGTCAGGTCGGAGGTGCAGACATTCAAGACCGAGCTGCAGAGTGAGATACAGTCCGTCCGGTCCGAGGCGCAGACATTCAAGACCGAGCTGCAAAATGAGATACAAGCGGCCAAGTCTGACCTGCGGGAGGAGATGCATACTCTCAAGTCCGATCTGCAGACTGAGATATACGCAGTCAGAACCGAACTGAAAAGTGATAACGCCGTAATGAGGAACGATCTCCGGTGGATGAAATGGGCCCTCGGAATTGTAATGCTTGGCGTCCTGCTGCCGTTCCTGCAAACATTGCTTGAACGCTTGCCCTGAGGCGCAGGTATCACTGTCGTGCGCCACCCCTCTTTGCGCCGCCAGCCCAAACAGACTCACTCTAACGGGAACATTCAGGTTGGATCAGACCTTGGTCCGATCTGCTCCTTGTTCTGAAGAGAAGCTGCTGACGCGAAATCGTTCCAGCATTAAGACCATCGTTGACCTACTCAAGACTATCTCCCGGATTGAACACACCCGTCACCGCAGCCCGACCAACTTCCTCGTCAATCTCATCGCCGGTCTGATTGCTTATACTTGCCAACCCCAAAAGCCATCGCTACATCTCTCTGCATAAGTTATGGCTCTACTGCCAGCCACCATTTGACTCCGAATTCAGGTTAGGCGATTATCAGTTAAGGGCCTAATTCCTTCAATTCGACCTGTGGTACCTTTCTGTTCGTTTCCCCAAGGATACACCTCCAAGCTCAAGCGTGGCCACCCCCGCACTCACCCCATGCCTGCCGACCCTGTCCCCGTGCTTGTCGGACTAACACAACAGGTGGTACAAACATCGGGGGCAGGTCAACAAGCTGTGCAGCCGACCCGGCATGGGACGCCCGCTCCCTGAGGAGGCAATCTTGAAAGACCGTGAACTGTTGGTCGCGACCCATAATCAGGGCAAGTTGCAAGAGTACAGGAGACTCCTGCGCGACCTGCCGCTGACACTCACCTATCTTGCCGAAGTCGGCGTCCAGGAAGAGGTCGCAGAAACAGAAGACACCTTCGCAGCCAATGCCGTACTCAAAGCCAGGCACTACGCTGACCTGACCGGCCTCTGGACCTGGGCCGACGACAGCGGCCTGGAGGTGGATGCGTTGCACGGCGCGCCTGGCGTACATTCCGCCCGCTATGCCGGCCCAGAAGCATCCGACCGGGACAGAAACGAAAAACTGCTTGCAGAACTCCAGCCGCACCCACGGCCCTGGATCGCACGTTTCCAGTGCGTTGTTGCCGTTGCCCGGCGGCAGGCCGATACCGAAACACGCACTGGGACTTTGGAGGGTCTGATCACTGGAATACCGCGAGGATCACGCGGCTTTGGCTATGATCCCGTTTTCTTCGTGCCCGAACTCGGACGAACGCTTGCAGAGCTGCCTACTTCGGTCAAAAACAGGATCAGCCATCGAGGAAGGGCTGCGGCCCAGGCAAAGCTGCTGCTTGCCAGCCTTTTGAACGAATAGCTCACCGAAGAGCCCGTCAAGCTTGGCTGGACGTCCCTTCGGCGATATTCTGGTTGGAAGAGGACCGCAATGTATTCTTCTGCAACCGGACGCTTAACCAACGCAACGACTTCACCGCCAAATCAATTCCATTGTCCCAAAGACAAGAGCGCAATTTTCTGCCCCAGATTCATACTTGGTTACAGTAAGGCTGGAGTGCCATCATGAGGAGAACGCAACGTGAAAGACACCATGCTCCAACCCGTGGTTTACAACATCATAACGATTGTGGCGTTGTTATTTTCTCTGTTCCAGATCGTGACGGGCGCTTCGGGGCGCCTGGTCAGAACCTCTGAGGCAATCCAGGTTCTCGAAGAGTTTGTTGCCGAAGGCGTTCTCGACGACGAAACGATTGTCCGGGGCCTCTCGGCCGACCAGGCGATGCGCGGACGGTTAGATAACTATCTCATCGTCACCATGCTGATCGCGATCCTGGCCAATGTTGTCGCCAACTATCTCGGCAGGGGCAGACACTTCACGAACACCGCCAGGATTCGTGAACTGGAGGCAGAACTGCGCGCGCTGCGAGGAGAATAGCGCCGCCGATCTCCCAAGGCAGTCCCAGACCTGTGGCGACGTTTGCTGGCCCTTGCTTTTTTGGTCAGAAGCGGTCCTGACGTTTTGGTCAATGGAGAATGCGTCCCGGAGTCTGCGCCGGCGCCTATGGCAAGCCCTTCCTCCTGCGCGGGCAAACAGCCCGGGCTTTTGGCATCCCGAACTGCATGTCAGTTTGGCAGGCGGCGGCAAATTGTCAATTGACAGGCAGATGCGTTACCTTAGAACGTGAGATCAATTCGGTACGCTTGGACAGAGAGGATGGAGAATGAACGGCAAACTCTTACAGCCCGTGGTCTTCAACGCGATTACGATTGTGGCGATGTTATATGCCTTGAGCCAGATGGTCACTGAGGGGCCAAGGCTACTGGCCAGCTCGACCGGGATCACGTTGGCGCTTGAGGAACTCGCGCAAGAAAGTGATCAGGTGGATGAAGACTTAATCGCGACGTTTGCAGCCGACCAGGATCAACGCAGGGGGCTGTTCAACGAAATAATCGTGGTTATGGTTATCGCAATATTGGCCAACGTCATCGCCAACTATCTTGGGCGGGGAAGGCAACACGCCAATACCACCCGGATTCGCGAGTTGGAGGCGGAGCTGCGGGCAAAGCAGGGGGACTAACGCCTCCTGTCCTGTCTGCCATTCACAGGCAATCGGCACTTGCCGCGGGAAGCCGCGTGAGGGCCATACACGCCCCGAATCGTACGCGGTATGTTAAACGCCCCTCTCGCGACGCCATTTCTCGAACTCTGCCAGCGTCTCGTCGTTGGGCGGATAGACGCCGACGATGCTCGCGCCGCCGCCCACCTTTTCCAGGAAGAAAGTCTCCCGGACCTCCTGATCGTACGCGCCGCGGGCAACCTCCTCCGCCAGATGGGCCGGTATGATCACCACGCCCTCGGCGTCGCCTACGAGTAGATCCCCCGGCATCACAGCCACACCTGCGCAACCGATAGGAACCTGCATTTCGACTGGGTGATGGACGACAAATGACGTCGCGGCGTGAGCCGCTCCGATGTAGGCCGGCAGCTCCAGGCTTCGAAAGGCCGGCGTATCTCGCAGCGCGCCGTCGGTGACGAACCCCGCCGCGCCCCGCTGCGTGATGCGCGTCCCCAGAATGTGGCCGAGAGAGGCCGCGCCCACCTCCCCGCGGGCATCAACGACGAGGACATCTTCCGGGCCGACAGCCTCCACCGCCAACCTCTGCACATTCTTCGTGTTGTCGTACCGCTCATCCGCCAGGTCTTCGCGCGCCGGAATGTAGCGCAGCGTGAAGGCGTATCCCACCATGCGCAGGTCGGGCCGCAACGGCGTCAGCCCCGCCAAAAATGTGTTGCGCAACCCATGTTTCTGCAACTGGCTGGTGAGGGTGGCCGTCGAAACCGAACGCAGCTTCTCCTTGGCCTCCTCTGAAATCCGATGGGGCCGCACTGATTGCGTAGTCATCCCTCTCCTCGTCCGCCTGCCCGCCAGGCCTGTGGTCAATCGCTCCTGTCCGGCGCCACTGCCTACTGTTCCAACCACTTGGCCCGGCCGTACTTCGCCTGAAAGTAAACATACTCCTCCTGCTGCGGCGTGGCCACGTTGCCCGTGGAAGGATAGTGGGCGATCGCCTCTTCCACGATATCCACCCCCAGTCCCGGACCGTCCGGCACGATGATCGCGCCGTCAACGATCTCCGGCTGCGGCTGCATCACCTCATACCTCTGCGGCGCATCGTCCTCCAGATGTTCCAGGATCAGGAAGTTCGGCAAGGTGGCCAACAGATGGACAGCGGCCATCTCCGCCACCGGCCCCAATGAGCCGTCGTGCGGCGCAAACCCAATCCCGTGGGCTTCCGCCATCGCCGCCATCTTCTTCATCTGCATCAGGCCCCCGGCCCGCCCTGTATCCGGCTGGATCACGTCTACAATCTCCCGCTCGATCAACTCCCGCACACCGTAGATGTGCGAGTGGCGCTCGCCTGCCGCGATTGGCAGATTGACATGACGGGCAACTTTGGCCAGGTTCTCGATATGCTCGGGCGGCACCGGATCCTCATAGAAAAGCAGGTCGAACTCCTCCAGCGCCTGGCCAACGCGAATGGCGTCCCGCACGCTGAACCACGGCGGCCCGTGCACGTCGGCCATCAGATCGATCTCCGATCCGACCGCTTCGCGCAAGGAGCGGATCTTGGCGATCGGGTTCACAACGCCTCCTGTTTTGAGGCCGCTGAAGCCCCGTTCCACCAGCTCCTGCGCTCTTTCCGCCGTCTGCGCGTGCGCATAGAGCCGGATGCGGTCCCGGATCTTGCCGCCCAGCAGATTCCACACCGGCACGCCCAGCGCCTTCCCCTTGATGTCCCACAGCGCCATCTCGATGCCGGTCAGCGCGCCCCCGCCAACAATTCCGGTCATTCCATGACCCATCATCGCCAGATACATCTTCTGCCAGATGCGCTCGATCAGAAACGGATCCTCGCCAATCAGGATCTCGCGCAGATCCTGAACTGCCGTCTCCACCACTCGCGGCCAACCGGATGCCTCGCCGACGCCGTAAATCCCCTCATCGGTGAATACCTTGACGAACAGCCAGTTTCGCTTCGTCCATCCACCGCCCGGTACACCGGCGTGCATTAAGTAGGTCTTGATGTCACTGATTCTCATCGTCTGTCTGCCCTATCCTCCGTTGATCCCCGGCCAGTCCCGCCACATGTCGGCCGGCGGCGGCTCATCCTGAACAGCATCCAGATCGGCCCGGCAGAAGTCGTACAAGACCGCCTGTCGCACCTGGCTCGACCGGTTGTGGCCTGCGCCATGCCCCATACGGTGATGCCAAAGTACAACATCACCGGCGGAACCGTATGTGTGCACTGGGTCGATCTGCTGAACTGTCTGCCACGCCTCCGTGTCATGCAGCTCCTCTTTACTGACCAGCGGGTTGAACGTATAGGCTGTTTTGAACGAACGATAAAAGTGCTTGTGGCTGCCGGGCCAGACCGTGAACCCCCCGCCGTCGGGCGGTACATCGCCAACATAGCCCACCACGCCCAAATGGAATGCGTGCGCGTCAACGTGAAAATGAGCTGGCCTCGGCGCCTTGTCCGTATCCGGGAATACACAGTAGATGCCGCGAATTCGCTCTGGAACCTTCAGCTCAGGACCGAGCAGCTGCTTTGCGACCGCCTGTAGCTCTGGATTGCCATAAAGCAGCTCGACCATCCACGGCTCAAAACTACGGTCACGGTACTTCCACGTAAAGCGTGAGTCCGCAAACGCGCCCACCCACGAATCCGGGTCGTCACGTTTCAACGTCTTCGGCGCCGCATCCCACCAAGCGTCCCGTGTCTGCGCCATCAAATCCGGATCCAGTATGTCGCGCAACACCAGGTACCCATTGTCCCGAAAGAAATCTACCTGTTCCACCGTCAATGCCTGTTTCATTTCCACCCTTGCCTTCTCTCCCTGTTCCAAGTCACTCTCTTTTCGTTCTTCTTCTGGGGCGGCCGCCCGCAAGCGGGCTCCCTTGTGCGGGGGGATTCCCCCCGCAACGCCCCCCTGACGCCTGCCGGGCCCCAGCGCCAACCGGGCTCCCACCCGCTGCCATCCCAGAGGGTCGCAGTCCCAAGGGTCTCTCTTTCCACCACACGCCGCCAGCTACAACGAGACGTTAACCTCTGACAGGTGACCACTGACCACTGTCATTCGGTCCGCCGGTTGCGATCCGCATTGTGGGATAGTGCGTATTGTAAAGACTGTGATCCCCGGATTCAACCACGATCTGCCACATTCGCCTCGTCATTTCTTCCGTCTTGTGGGCATGTGCCGGATTCTGCGCCAGGTTGTTCATCTCGTAGGGATCTTCAGCCAGATTGTAGAGCTCGTCATAATCAAAGCCGTTGTGGACGAACTTCCAGTCCCCTTCCCACAGCAAGCGCTGGCTGACGATATACCGCCCGCCATAGTATTCGGCGAAACCCTCCTGGTAGTCCGCCGTCTCATGCGGTCTGGCCAGAACAGGGGCAAATGACCGGCCGTCGATCTCGCCCAGCGGCTGCGCCCCGACCATTTCCAGGAGCGTCTCACCCACATCCTGCAGCCCCACGCGTGCGTCGCTCACCGCCGCGTCGGCTACGCCCGGCCCAGCCACAATCATGGGGATGTTATACGCCTCTTCAAACGCGCCGACATTCTTGCAATACAACCCGTGCGCGCCCAGAAGATCGCCGTGATCCGATGTCAGCACGACGATCGTGTTCTCAAGCTGCCCGGCGCGCTCCACCCGGTCCAGCAGACGCCCGAACTGCTCGTCGATCTCGCTGATCGAGGCATAGTAGCAGGCCGCAGCCTCCCGATGTTCCCGGTCCGTCCAGTCGCTCCACACCTGCGCCGTCCGCTTGTAGAGATTCGGCTGGCCCTCCAAACTGTTATGGACGTTCGGCTGCAGCGGAATCGAGTCCACGTCATACTGCGCGAACGCGTCCTCGTGGCAGTAGAAAGGGTCGTGCGGCTCGGTGAAACTGACAAAACAGCACCACGGCGTAACGCCATCCACAGCCGATTCCAGAAACGCGAGCGCCGCATCGGTCTTCTTCCCCATCGGACGTGCGCTGGCCGGTTGATCACAGACGCCGTAAAAGCGGTTGGGCATATAACCGGACGGGCTGTCCAGATAGCGCTCCAATGAGAAATTAACATCGTTCCAGTGCGGGTAGCCGCCCAGTTCGCCCTGCTGCTGCCAGCCAAACTGGGCCAGTTCATTCGAACGTTCCACATGCCACTTGCCAAAGTAGCCGGTGCGGTATCCGGCCTCCGTCAGCCGCTCCGCCCAGTGCGGATGTTGCGTGCGCAATGCCGCCTGATCGTCATCAACCGTGTGTACAACATAGAGGACACCGTGGTTGTGGGGCAGCAGACCGGTCATCAGGCTCGCACGCGCCGGCGAACACACCGCGTTCGGCGTATACGCCCTTCGAAAACGCACGCCCCTGGCCGCCAGCCTGTCCAGGTTCGGGGTCTGGCACGGGTTGTCCGGCTCCAACACGCGACCCTGCATCTGGTCCGTCATCAAGAAAAGTATGTTGGGAGACGGCATAACCTGTTTACCTTGTGTTCAAGAAGATGCGTGCGCACGCCTGCAACGCGTCCCTAATAGCCGACTGCATAGCCGTCCCGCCGCGGGTCCGAGCCACCGATCAAGGTGCCTGATTCCGGATGGACCATGATCGCCTGCGCGCTGCCTGGGCCGCCCCAGTCTCCGACCATTTCGAGTTCGTGCCCTTTATGCGCCAGCCCCTCCTGCACTTCTGCCGCAAAGCGGTCCTCCAACTGCAGGTTGTCGCTGCAGACGTGCGGGATCGTCGACTCCATCGGGTTCTGCAGACTACGCCAGCGCGGCGCCGAGACCGCCTCCTGCGGCGTCATGCCGAAATCAAGCATATGCGTCACCAGCTGCAGGTTCGTCTGCACCTGGGTATCCGCGCCCGGCGTCCCACACGTCAAGACCGGCCTTCCATCCTTCGTTATGATCACCGGGTTCATCGTATGCCGCACCCGCTTGCCCGGCATCAGGCAGTTCGGATGCCCCTCCTCCAGGTGCCAGTATGTCATCCGGTTGTTCAACAGGATGCCAGTCCCGCCCGCGATCAAGCTGGACCCGAAACCCGACTGAATGCTCTGCAGTATACAGACCAGATTGCCCGCACGGTCCGCCGTACAGAAGCAGGTCGTGTCTTCGTGCGATTCCGGCGCCCCTGCCGGCACGTCATACGCCGCCCGCTCCATGTCGATCCGCTCGGCCTGCTCAGCCGCATACTCTTTCGACAACATGCCCGCCAGCGGAATATCGACCCACTCCGGGTCGGCCATAAACTTCTCCCGGTCGGCGAAAGCAAGCTTCTTCGCCTCAACCATCAGATGGATAGTTTCGGCTGTATTGCATCCTGAACGTTGCAGATCGAACAGCTCCACGATGTTCAGTTCCTGCAACAGGATATGCCCGCTTGAATTCGGCGGCATCTCGTAGACCTCGTAGCCGCGATAGTTGACGTGGATCGGCTCGGCCCAGTGGGCGTGGAAGTTGCCAAGGTCGTCCTCGGTCAGCAAGCCGTCGCGCGCCCGGCTGAAGGCAGCGATCTCCCTGGCGATTTCGCCCTCATAGAAGCTCTTTCTGCCGTCCTGGGCGATCCGGCGCAGTGTCTCGCCCAGGTTCGCGTTGCAGAGAATCCCGCCCGCCGCGATCGGGGCGCCGTCGTTTGTATAGATGGCCCGCGTGTGCGGGTCGGACGCGAAACGCTCGCGCTCCCCCTGCATGGCGCCTGCCAGTAGATGGCTGACCGGGAATCCGTCTTCACACAGCGAAATCGCGGGACGAAATACCTCCTCCAGCGGCAGACCACCGTAACGTTCATGCGCCAGCAGCCACCCATCAACCAGCCCCGGCACCGATACGCTGCGAATCCCCTTCATCGGGATGCCGCCATCCTGCAGATAGCGTTCGCGCGTGGCGGCGGCAGGAGCGGGTCCCGTCGCGTTCACCGCGCTGACCTCCCCGGTCTCCGCCCAATGGATCAGAATAAAGCCGTCGCCGCCCACGCCGGAACCGGCCGGCTCGACCACGCCCAGCGCGGCTGCCGTCGCAATCGCCGCGTCCACTGCATTGCCTCCGCCCATCAGCGTGCGAATCCCCGCCTGCGATGCGAGCGCGTGCCCTGAAGTAACCATCCCGTTCCTGCCCATTACCGACGGCCGAAAGGCCGAAGCGGTAACTCCGTGTGGCGATCGCATTCTGCGCCTCCGTCTATCTGTTGTCCACTGATTGTTCGCTGTAATGATTGGCCGCGATCTTCTTTCTACTCTCCACTGACCACGGGCTGCTGCCGTTCACCGCCCTATTGCATAGGCAATCTGCCCGCGCGGCGAGGCCCCGCCCGAGATCAGACCGCTCGCAGGGTCAAATGTGATCGCAAGGACCTTCCCGTGGCTCCATTCTCCGCCCACCGTCACCTCGTGTCCCCGTTCGCTCAGCGCCTCTCGCACAGATGCGGGTATGCGCGCCTCCAGCGTAAGGCTGCCCGGCTTTGCGTTGTGCGGATAGAAGGAGTTGGGAAAGTGGTGCGTGTGGAAGCTGGGTGCATCGATCGCCTCTTGCAGGTTCATGCCGAAGTCGACCACGTTCAAGAAGAACTGCAGCGTCCACTGGTCCTGGCAGTCGCCCCCCGGTGTGCCGAAAGCCATATACGGCTTGCCGTCCTTCATTGCCAGTGACGGCGTAAGCGTCGTGCGCGGCCGCTTGCGCGGCGCCAGCGCATTGGCGTGATTCGGATCCAGGTAGAACATCTGCCCCCGCGTCCCCAGCGGGAAGCCCAGCCCCTCGATCACCGGCGACGACGGGATCCAGCCGCCGCTGGGCGTTGCCGCAAACAGGTTGCCCTCGCGGTCAACCGCGTCAACGTGCGTCGTATCGCCCGTGTATACGTTTGGATCCGCTTCCGCATAGGCGGGCGCGCTCGCGGGGGCGTCACCAGGCCGCAGCGCCAGAGACGCCCTGCCGGCATCGATCAGCGCCCGCCGCTCAGATGCATACGCCTTTGACAGCAGGCGGTCCAGCGGAACTTTGACAAAGTCCGGATCACCGTAGTACTGCTCACGGTCGGCAAAGGCTAGCTTGGACGCCTCGATAACAGTGTGGATATATTCAGCGGAGTTGTGTCCCAGCCCACCCAGGTCGAATCCTTCCAGCAGCGCCAGCTGCTGCAAAAAGACCGGTCCCTGGCACCACGTATTGCATTTGTACACATCATACCCGCGATAGTTTAGCGTGACCGCCGTCTCTACTTTCGTGACATACTCGCGGAAGTCGGCTTCTGACAGGAGTCCGGCATTGCGCTGTCCGCTGGCATCCAGCACCTTCGTATCGCGCTGGAACGCCACGATCTTTTCGCCGACAGGGCCCTTGTAGAAGTAGTCGCGGGCCGCGGCGATCGCCGCCTCTCTGCCCAAATGCCCGCTCCGGATTTCGGCGTCAACGGTTGCCTTGAACGTATTCGCCCAGTCGGGATTGGCCAGAAACTCGCCCACCTCCGGCGGCCGTCCGTTAGGAAGATAAACGCGCGCCGAGCTCGGCCATTCGTCCTCGAACTTCCCCTGCAACCGGGCGATCGCTCGGCGCAGCTCCGGGTACACGGGAAAACCTTCTTCCATCATTTCTATCGTCGGTTCCAGCACGTCCTGCAGCCGCAATCGCCCAAACTGCTGCAGGGCCGTAGTCCACGAACCGAACGCGCCCGGCACAGTCGCCGGCAGAAAACCGTCCCCCGGGATGATATCGATCCCCTGGGAGCGGAACCAGGCAATCGTGGCGGCCCTGGGCGCATATCCCTGTCCGTTTATCGCATAGACCCGCCTCTGCTTCGCGCAGTAGATGAGAATCGGGACCTCGCCCCCAATGCCATTGGCATGCGGCTCCAGGACGTTGAGCGCGAATCCGGCTGCCACGCCCGCATCGATCGCGTTGCCACCCTTCTCAAACATGCGGGAGCCAGCCGTCGCCGCCAGGTAGTGCCCAGCTGATACGACCCCATGGCGGCCCATGAAAACCGGACGTGTTGTAAAGGACATCGATCTGCTCCCCATGCTCAGGCCAGCGGCCCGCTACTGTTCGATCCCGTAGAGCGCTACTTTTCCCAGTCTTCGGCGGGCGGCCAGATGATCGACGCGCCGATGGCCCTGCCTTCCGGCCGCTCTGCGACCCAATCTTCGGTTGTATCCCGCCACCTGATGAAGTGCGGCGTCTCCATGTGCGCCTGGAACGCGGCCTCATCGACATAGACCTCATATAGCCAGATTTTGTTCGGATCGTCGCCATCCCGGATTACATCAAACCGCAGACATCCGGGCTCATTCTTCATCGAACCCTGGGCGTCCAGGGTAATCTCTTCGATGAACCGGTCAGTGAACTCCTCTTTGATGACTAAGGGGGCGATGATGACATACATGCGAGTCTTTCTCCTTTTAGCGTAGTTGGGGATTGTCAAGACTGTAGGATTGCCGCTGACCTGCGTGGGCGCTTCTTGATGTGGGGTAGCCTATCACAGTTCGGGGCAGATAGCGACTCAGACAACAACTTCCGCAAGCGACGCCAGCCGGATCTCGTCCAGTTCACCCGCACTGAAAACGCCTGCCTGGTAGAGGTTGCGGTACTCGTCAGAGACGCTCTGATCAAAGATCATCGGATCGTCCGTGTTGATCGTGACCGGAACACCGTTGTCGAAAAGAGGGCGGATCGGGTGGCGCGCCAGGTCTGGCGCCGCATCCAGCATCACGTTGCTCGTCGGGCAAACATTCAGTCGAATCCGGTTCTCTGCCAGCCAGCGCATCACCTCCACCGACTCGGCTGCGCCAATGCCGTGCTGAACTTCGTCCAGGCCAAGCAGTTCGACCGTCCGCCGCACCTCCTCCGCGCCCCCGAACTCCCCCACGTGCGCCTTCCGCTTCATCCCCGCGGCGCCAGCCTTCGCATACAGGTCTTCGACCGCCTCGGGCTCGCACGCCTCCTGATGGTCGTAAAGGTCTATCGACTGAAAAAAGCCCAACTCGAGCGCCTCATGCGCAAGCGGCATCAGCTCAGGGTCGGATGCGGCCTGGCGGGGAATGCCCAGCTCCGGCCGCAGCTCAATCTGCGGCCGGTATTGGTCGGCCAGAGCGCGGATATGGTTCTCGACGCCGGCCAGACCGTCTGCATAGTAGGCAGCGCGCCGGATATCCAGACTCATTTCCAGGACAACCACGCCATCCTTGATCGCGTCGCGCACTGCAGACTCCACCACGAACTCGATGGTTTCCCGGTTTCGCAAGTGGGGGTCCAGTACGTCCATCGCGTACACGATCATCCCCCCCAGCTTATTCATCCTGGCTGGAGGAGGCTCAAGGCTGCAGCCCAGTCGTCTCTCCAGATTGCGGCGCCGTGTGCTGAAAAAGGCATGGCAGTGCAGGTCTACCTTGGGGGCGGCCCGCAAAGCAGCCCGGTCATCTTCTTTGAGCGCGTCTACGAAACTGATCGTCATGTCGCGTTACTCTTTTGCTGGTTTTTCTCCTGTCAAAAGCTCATTTGCAGGGGGCCCCTTCGCGCCTCACGCGGTCCAGGCGGCGCTGTCTCCTAACGCCGACTCAAGATACTGCCGACTCATTCTGGCCGCCTCCCGCGCCGGCCTCGGCGCGCGCGGCGTTCCATCCAGTTCGACGTTTACCCAACCGCCAAAGCCGTCTATCTCCGCAAGAATGTCAAAAATCTCCGGCATGGGCAGGATGCCGCTGCCGATCGGCTCGTAGTTTACATAGCCGCTGTGGTCGATCTCCTTGCCATCCTCGTCGCGCTCGTAACGCCCGTTCCAGTCCTTGAGGTGCACATGGACAATGCGGTCGCGGTAGGTGCGCATCACCTCCAGAATGTCGCTGCCCCCCTTGGCAATCTGACCGGTATCGGGCGCGAATCCGATTAGCGATGCATCGACCAGGCCCAGAATCGTGTCGATGTCGTCACGGGTCTCGATTGCGGTGCCCGTATGTGGGTGCAGCCCCGCCGCAAGTCCGTTCTCGCGGCAATACTCGCCGATCCGGTTCAGCGCGTCGGCCAGCCGCCGAAACTGGTCCAGGGTATAACCGTCCGCAGGGCGCGGACCGCCCTGCAGAACCAGCGTCTCCCCGCCGGGCAGCGCACGCAAACAATCGGCCTCCCGGCGGGCCTCCTCCAGTTCGGCATCCGCTGTCTCCGAGTTGATCCACTCCTTGTAACAGTAAGCTGCCCCCGTAGGGATGCCAACGCTTTCAACCAGACCGCGATACCCTCCCGGCAGGCTCTCGTTGATTTCAAGAATCTTGAACGCAAACGTCTCAAAGCCCTGGTACCCGAGTTCGGCAGTTTCCCGGTACGCCTGCTCAACATCCCCCGGAATGCCCCAGGTGATTCCAGTATGACCGATCTTCATTTTCCTCTCCTCAATCGATGAGCCCAGCCGAATATCCTGCAGCCGGCAATCGCCGCCATCTACATGATGCGGAATCCACCGTCCACGTAGAGAGACTGCCCCGTCACATAGCTTGCCTTGTCTGAAGCCAGAAATGCCGCCACCTGCCCGATTTCGTCCGGGGCGCCCGCGCGTTTCAGCGCGATGCTCTCCAGGACAACCGGCAGAATCTCAGGATCCTTCATCACCCAGCTCGTCATATCCGTATCGATCAGACCCGGATTGATGCAGTTGACGCGTATGTTGTGCTCCGCCAGCTCGACCGCCAGGTTTGCGGTCAGCGCTTCAACGCCCCGTTTGCTCGGGGCGTAGTGCGCCCGCCCCGGCAGCACCATCCCCGCCTGCACCGAGCCAATGTTGACGATTGCGCCGCCCTTTCCGCCGGCGATCATCTGTCGCGTCGCCGCCTGCGCGCACAGAAACTCGCCGCGCAGATTGATGTTCGTCACCCGCTCCCACTCCTCCGGCGTGATTTCCAGGAAGGGAACGATCGACTCCACGCCGGCATTGTTCACCAGAATATCCAGCCCGCCCAACTCCGCAACCACCTTGTCCACCATCGCCTGAACCTGGTCGGGCTGAGCGACATCGGCCATAGCCACCAGCGCGCGGCCGCCCAAATCGCGCACCTCCTGCGCCACCGCCTCAGCCTGTTCCGCGCCCTCCACATCATTGACGGCCACGTCAGCGCCCTCCGCGGCCATCGCCAGGCAGATGCCGCGTCCGATCCCCCGTCGCGCGCCCGTTACCAGCGCAACCTTTCCCTGTAAAATTCCCATCACGATGCTCCTTTCCCTTTTTCGGTTTCAGATCGGACACGCCACCTTTCGCGCTCGTTCGGGGAAACATGCCTCCCCGTCTCATCCCCTTGCGGCGGAAAGTCGCCTGTTTCGCACATCGCCAGGAACGGATTGTCCCGCGCCTCGACCGGGAATCTGATGACTGAGCGGCGCCGCGCCGACTCATAGATGCCAATCATCACTTCGGTGACCTTGCGGCCGTTTTCTCCATCCAGTGGATGGGGCGCCCCAGTTTCAATGGAGTAGATCAGATCCTGGACCTCAAGCCCTATTGCACTGACAGGTGCCGGCCATTCAATCTCTATGTCCTCGAATTCGCTGCCCCGGAAGATGCGCAACGCAGGCGTCGACTCGAGATCAGCCATCTTGAATACGTCGCCGTAGAGTTCCAGCCTGCCCTCGCTGCCGTGAATGATGAAATGGTGGTAACGATGGCGCTCGTCGCTCCAACTGGGATCCAACGACTTCTGCCGCCTGATTCCCTCCTCGCGCGCGGCCTCACGCGCCATCCAGCCCCAGACCATGCTGGCTCTTAACCCGTTTGTAAACGCCAAAAAGGCAATCCCCGCGTTTTCACAGCGGTGCCCGTAATACTCATAGCCTTCATGCCCGTCCACCTGTCCCAACAGGTGATCGACTTCCGGCTCTCCCAACAGCGCCAGTAACATGTGGATTGTGTGCGTCCCGTCCGTCATCAGGCAGCCGGCCTTGAGCGAGGCCTCAGCCGATATGACGTTTCCGATTGCACCGCCGGCAATCAACTGCCGGGCGCGAGCATACTGCGGCATATAGTAGCGCTGATGGCTGATGGTCAGCCGGGAGCCGGACGCCTGGCAGGCCGCCAGCATCTCGTCCGCCTCCGCCAAATTCATGGCCATCGGCTTCTCGCACACAATGCCCTTCGTTCCCGCTTCCGCCGCGGCCACCACCATCTCACAATGCAATGCATCATGTGTCACGACCGACACCAGCTCCGGCTTAATCTCAGCCAGCATCTTCCTGTAGTCGGTAAACAACGCTTTGGCATCTGTCTCTTCGGCGAAAGCATTCAGGGCATCTTCAGAGATATCCGCTCCCGCTACGATCGGAATAGCCAGCTCCTCGTACGCCCTCATATGTCCCCGGGCCATCCGTCCGCACCCGATCACAGCCGCTCTGTAATCTGTCATCTTCGATTCCTCTGGTGGAATTAAAACCTACTTGCCATCCCAATCACAGGTTCTGCTCTTCGCTGTCCGCGACGCGCGCCACCGTCTCGTCCCGCAGCCGCCGCGCGTAGTCGACATTGTACGGCAGCCGGGCCGGAATGACCGCGGCCCAATCGATATCCTTGCTTTCCTCCGGGCGCGGATGAAGGCCGGCCCGCACCTGCCGCTCGCCGCGCCACAGGTGGCGCACAAAGCGGGCCATCCGGGTCGGCGTCAGATCGGTGAAGCTGTTGAGAAATGCCTCGTCATACATGGGAATCGGGATAAACCCCCCACTGTCTTCAATGTTCAGATGAACGTTTGGATTGGCCTCATAAAGTATCTCGACGACAGCGGGCAGATCGACCAGCCCGCGGCCCAGGGGCGCGCCCCCCTGCCAGTTATATCCCTCCTCCGTCGGGTAGATGCACGTGTCCTTGAAATGGGTCGTGTGGACGTAAGGAGCCAGCGTTCGCGCCGCGTCGACGGGATCCTCGAGCAGCCCCAAGGCGTTGGCCGTGTCCAGATTGACGCGCACGCGCTCCGAGTTTACATCCTCAATGATCCGGACGAGTTCAAGCGACGTCAAATCGACATGGAGCTCCATCGTTATCGTCACGTCGTAATCCGCCGCGATCAGGCTCAGCTCGCGCAGTGCCTGTGTGGTCAGTTCAATCTGTTCCGCCAGGGTGGGCGAGGCGAAAGTCCGCTCCTTGAGCAGGCCAAAACAGGTATTCAGGATCGGCGCATTCAGTTTCCTGGCCAGCGTGAAGAGCGGCTTCCACTCCGCCACCATTTCGGCCGCGTTCCGGCCGCTCTGCCGCGGGTTGACGCCGCCTCCGGCCAGTTCCAGATAGAGCCCGTGCGCCTGTGCCTCCGCCGCCAGCCTCTCCACATAGGCATCGTCGCAACCCTCCAACAGACGGGCCGAGAAGTGCAGACCCTCCAAACTGTGCGCTCTGGTCAGTTCCAGTAGCTCCAATGGGTCGAGGCTAACCGCCTTCAGTGTCAATGCGTCAAGTCCGACCTTCATAACGCCTCCAATCCTTGGTGGCCGGTAACCGAATCTGCCGGCAGCCGGCAGATGTTTCCGCCCCCGCCGAGTCGGTCAGGCCAGCGCTTCGCCCATCTTTACCGCCTGGAACGTCTTCATTCGCACCAGCAGCCATAGCGTGCCCACCGCGGCCGCCAGCACCATGAATAGCATCGCCAGCACAAGTTGCGCCACATCGTCCCACGCGATCTGCACGACAAACGGCGGCACCAGGTCCGCCTGATCGTGCCCAATCTGGTAGAAGGGAATAAAAAGATAACTGCTCAGCAGCCCCAGGTAGCTGCCCGCGGCAATGCCCGCGGTCGTAACCGTAACCTGTTCGCCGCCAAGCGAAAAGACGAGCTGACTCGTCGAAAGACCCATCGCCCGCAATATGCCCAACTGGATGAATCGCTGCCGAAACGACAGCGCTGAATAGATCACCAGCGCCAGCATACTCAGCACGGCCACGGCGATAAAGCCCACCGACAGAAACCCGAACAGCCCGACCCGGGCCGGCCTGGCCTGCGCCTCCGCCAACTCTGAATGCGCATCTTCCATCGACAGAATCCTGTAGCCTAGATCGTCCAATGAACTCACCAGAAGGTCCGGGTCAATGGCCTCCTCCGTGGCCAGCCAGACTCTGTAAGGGACCTCATGGCCGAGGAGCGAAAAGATGTAATTGAGGTTGGCCACAAAGAACTCTCCGTCCTCCGGGTATACGGTTGGAAACAGTTCCATCGCCCCCACGATTTGAAAATCAAATGTCGCATTGCTTGTCGGGACGAGACCGCTCAGCGCAATCGTATCGCCTACCTGTAGCCCAAGCGCCTCCAACATCGTCCGGCTGACGATGACCCCGCTATATTCCAGGGCCAGCGCATTCATCAGCGCGCCGAGTGAGTCGTCCGCGAAGTCCGGCCGAAAGTAAGCCACCTCCGGAAACTGGCTGCGGTCGATGCCGAAAAGCCTGCCGCTGACCAACCTGCCACCGACGCGCGTCGATACGGGGAACTCGCCAATACGGGTCGCCGCCCTCACCCCCGGCGCCTGCCTGTGCTCGTCCACCGGCAGATTGATCCAGACAAACTCCTCTTCGCCTTCCTCTACCGGAACCCCGTCTTCAGAGGGAAGTATCCGCAAAGCCGCTCCCTCTGTCAGTGTGACATCCGCGCCAACCTCGTAGAAGATGCGCGCCACCAGGTTGGCATCCAACGTGCGCGCCATCGACGCCGTGAAAGTTCCAAGGCTTGTGGTCAGGATGAGCAGCAGCAGCAAGCTGGTATAAATCCTGCCCGTCCGCGCAAGATTATAGAAGGCCAGCAGCATCGAGATCCCGCCCAGGCGCGCCCACAGCATACTAAGAATTAACGCGAGGATGGGGAAGAGACGCACGGCGACGAGGGCAACAGCCAGAATAAACAGCGCCGGCGCCAGAAACAGCAACGGATTGTCCAGCGGGTCCGTGGGGACATCGGCCTGCAGAAAGGCGATTCGTCCCTGGGTCCTGAGCATGTAATAGCCGTAACTCGCGACGCCCAGCAACAGAACGTCAAGGTACGAACGCTCCCAGAAGGAGCGTCGCTGTCGGCGGCTTATCTCCTGCTTGGCTTCGACAATCGCCAGCCGCGCCGCCCCCATAGCCGGCAGGACCGTAGCAAAGAGGGCGCCCCCGACCGCGACAACCGTGTACGTCATGCTGGTGGTCGTCGTCTCAATCTGGAGCGGCGTCTGCGCCTCAAATGTCATGAAGTAGCGCGTCCCGCCAATGAACTGCGCAACCACCTGGCCCAACATCGGTCCGACTGCCAGCGCGACGATCCCCAGCGTAGCGCCTTGCAGCAGATAGATAGAGAAGATCTGTCCGGTCGTTGCCCCCCGGCTCTTGAGGATCGAAATCTCAATCTGCTGCCGCTTTACCATGCTGTCGGCGATGAGAACGATAAAGTAGAGAACAAGCCCCAAAATGGGTATGCTGAAAAGCAGCAGCAAGATCGCCTGGCTCGAAGCAACCAGCCGGTACCGCCTCAGCGCGGAAACCGGTGACAGTTCCAGATAGGTCGTCGATATCCGGCTCTTGATCTGCCGGTCGACACGATTGACTCTTCCCAGGAACCGGTCAACGTCCTCCGCGCGAACCGAGTCGCCGTCAACAACCTTGTACCAGCCGACGTCGGTCAAGGCGTGCGGAACCCTCGCCCCGATCTCGCTGATGTAGGCGCCTTCAGGGAGTAGGAAGACGTTGGCGAAGGACAATGGCGGCAAATGCCAGGTCGCGCCGCCTTCAGCGCGGGGAATCCATATCCCTGCAATGCGTATCGGTATTTCCAACCGCACAGTATTGCCGGTGGACGTGCGGGCGCTTGGGTCGAAGAGGGTATATCCCTCCCCCACCTGCAATCCGGCCTCTACCGCGAATACCTCGCTGACGAGGACGTCTACGACCTCGTCATTGCTCCCCTCGGCGTTTTCCTGCGCATGCGCAGGAAATTCGCCCTCGGCAACGGAAACGTACTCCTCCAGGCGGTCGATAAAGCCAAGGTAGCCTCGCAATAGAGGCTTGTCCCGCAGTTCATACTGGCCGTCACGCTTGGGAAACACCTGGAAGAGATCGCTCTTGACATAGTGCATGTCCGACCGGTGCGGAAGCCCCAGGTCCTGATTGTATCGGGTCTCCATATACTGGTTCAGCGCTTGATACGCCTCCCAATCGGCGCCTTCTACGCTGGAGCCCTTTACATAGTGATAGAAGAATGAGAAAGCGGAGCGGTTTGGCACCGTCTGCAGTTCGTGCTGCAGCAGGGAGCGGTTGGCCGCGTCAGTGTACATCGGCGGCGCCGAGGCCAGCGCCACCACGACACTCCACCCGAGCAGAAGACAAAGTGTCAGCACCGGTTCGGAACTGAAGCGACGGAGAGCGATTCTCCAAAGGCCAAGATAGCTGTTAATGGAACGCATTGAAATGTGCAGGAGAGACCGCAGCGCTCCCAAGCAGCTTACATCTTGATGGCGCCGGAGCTAAGCCCTTCGACAAACAGGCGGCTTGTAAATGCGAAAAGGATGATGAGAGGAATCGAAGCGATTACATAACCCGCCATCAGGGGCCCCCAAATCGTGTACCAGGCTGTCCGAAATGCGTAGAGTCCGATGGTCAGGGTCATCAGTTCGTTACTGCGGAGTGTGACCAGGGGCCAGATGACGTCGTTCCATGTGCTGAGAACGTGCATAATTGCGACGACACCAAGAATCGACTGCGACAGCGGAATGCCAATGTGACGGAACACCTGCAGTTCGTTAGCGCCGTCAATCCTCGCCGCCTCAAACATCTCACCCGGCAGAGCTTCAAAAAACTGGCGCAGAATGAAGATGGCAAAAACCTGCCCGCCCGCAATGTAAGGGGCGATCAATACCCAGCGGGTATTCAGGAGACCGAGGTCCTTTACCAACAGGAAGGCCGGAATCAGTGTAAGTTCGCCTGGCACCATCAGCAGGGCCAACACGCCGAAGAAGAACAGCTCCCTTCCTGGGAAAGGATAGCGCGCAAAAGCCCACGCTGCTATAGCCGCCAGAACAACCATGCCAATCACTGATGTGCCGCTGGTGATTATGCTGTTCAAAATGTAGCGAGAGACGATGCGCCAGGCTTCAAGATAGTTATCGGGGTGGAGCGGAAACGTGACAGTGAACGGGTAGTGGTCGAACTGAGGGATATCCTTGAACGAAATGATTATCGTGATAATGAATGGCAGAAACATGAAAAACAGGAAGCCGCCCAGTCCCAGATGGCGCCACCAATCCCCCGTGCGCCAGGCGCGGCGCCAACCTGCGCCCAACGACATACGTTGCACCGGTTGCGGTTGTCCTTCCAGTACTGTCATTTCTCAACTCTCCTGCCTGTCCTGGCTAGCCCTGCTACGAGCCCTGGCCGTTGTTCCGGCAATTCCCGTTCCCGAACCGCTGGCCGCCTAATAGTCACCCGTCTTGACAAACTTCACATTGATAATCGTCAGACCCATAATCAGCACAAACAAGAACATACCGATGGCGGACGCATAACCCATCTTGTTCCACAAAAAAGCGTTGTTGTACATCCACAGCCCGGGCACCATGCTCGCCGTCCCCGGCCCGCCGGCCGTCATCACAAACACAGCGACCCAGCCCTGCAGGCCGCCTATGACCGCCAACACGATGATCAGCTTGAACTGCCCGAGAATAAGAGGAATGTCGATCGAAAAGATTCGCCGCAGACCGGAGCATCCGTCTACCAGCGAACTGTCAATCACCTCATCTGAGATGCCCTGCAGGCCCGCCAAATAGATAAGCACGGTGACACCGCCCACCCACGGGAATCCCATGAACGTAACCGCATAAAGCGCCGTCTTCGGGCTGCCCAGCCACGGCTGCTGCCAGTCCTCTAGTCCTACCCCCTCCAGGAAGGCGTTCAAAAGGCCGTGCGTCCCGTCATAAATAAACTGCCACAGCAACAGGATGACGATGCCCGGCACGACCGCCGGCAGAATGGTCAGGACGCGATACGTGTACTTGTGTACATTGCTGCGCAAGTTGAAAATCAGTTCAGCGACAATGAAGGGAAACGTCACCGCGCTGATCACCCGCCATGAAGTAAGCAGGCTCACATGGCGCAGCGACTTGATGAAAGTGTCATCCTTGATGAAGAGCTTCTCAAAGTTTCCCAACCCCAGAAACTCCGGCTGCAAACCTATATCCCACTTGAAAAAGGCCCGGTACAGCCCCATAAAGGCCGGGTAGTAGTTGAACGTGAGCAGCAGCGCAAAAGTAGGGACCAGCATCAGGTAAACGAATCGGTAGCGGTAGATGCGCTGCCCGAGCGTTGCCTGCCTCTCCCGCGGCGCACGCAGGTCTGCCATCGTGGCGCTTGACGCAGGCGCGCGAATCTCTTCTGTTGTCATAGCGCTATCCCCGTTTCTACAGCGCAGGCGGGCTCCACAACTTTTTGCCGTGGAACCCACCTGCTCTAATGGGCCTTGAGATTCCAGCCCTTAGTAAACATCTTTGGCAAGCAGAAGCTCACTAAAGACAACTAACAACTATCAACTGCAGTCCCAGCCGTTCTTCTCAATCGCCTCATCGGCGTACTCGAGCAGCAGCTCATTGATCTGCCCTGCGGCCTCATCCTGCGTTACGACGTCCAGCTTGAAGTCAGTCCAGATCGCTGCGATTTTCTCGCGCTGCTCGGTGCCGATCTTGTCGGGATAGGTGACCATACCGGCCTCGCCCAAACCCTCGGTGATGGCTCGCAACGGCTCCTTCAGATCAGGATTGACGTCAACGCCCTTGATATTGGGCAGGAACGTGCCTGTCTCCGAAATCATCCGGCCGGCATTCTGCGGCGCAGTCACGTATCGCAGGAAGTCCACCGCCAGCGGAACGATTCCATCCTGCTCCGTCTTGGTGGCCAGCGCCCACTGGGCCGCTGTCGCGCCGCCGATCGGAGGGGCCGCTTCGCCTATGGCAAACGGCGAATCCGCTTCCGTGATGGTGGGAGCGTAGAATGTGCTCCACTCGAAATCGACCAGTGGATCGGCCTTGAGATAGCCGAAGCGCCAGCTGCCGTCCTCAAATACAGCGACATCTTTTTGGAGGAACTTGCGGTTGAAGTCCGCGCCCTCGGCCGCCCAGTCCGGCGCCAGATAGGGGATCAGCTGTTTGACCAGCCGGAACCAATCGCCGTATTCAGGGTCTGTGGCACTGTATAGCCCGTTCTTCATGGCGCAACCGACCTCTTCCAGGGAAGCGACGCCGCCGTCGGCGTTGATGATATCATCCTTCTTGGCATAGAGCATCGCGCCAATCTGCGACTCATACCAAGCCAGGCGGGCGTTGGGGATCGTGGTATCCATCAATGCTTCCTGTACTTCGATCCACTCACCGTAGGTGCTCGGAGCCGAAAGACCGGCCTCGTCGAATACATTTTTGTTAAAGAAGAAGAACGTCGTCACCAGGTCGATCGGCACGACATAATGCTTACCGTCCGGACCGCGCTTCGCCTCGGTAGGTATCTCGTAGAACTGGTCCAGCCAGCGTTCGCTGCCCGGCTCTCCCGCGCCGACGTAGGGGTTGGGCTGCTCGAAGAACGGATCCAGCGGAATCCACCAGTTTTTGTCAATCTCATCCTGCACCCAGAACGAGTGCGTCCAAACAATGTGAGGAATCGTGCCGCCGGCCTGCTGCGTTACGATCCACTCATGCGAGGCCAGGTTATCCGGTTTCCTGATAATCTCGACCGTGGCCCCTGGATGATCAGCCATGTACTCGTCGGAGATCACCTGAATCATGTTGTGAGGAAGGGGATTGTTGGGTCCCTGCTCCATGCTTTCCGTCGGTGTGTAGTGCTGGACCCAGATTTGCAGGTTGCCGGTCATGCCAGGTTCCCCGCTCATCTCGTCTTCGGCCGCATCCTGGGCCGCCGGCGCGGCAGGCGCCGTACATGCCGCCAGCGCGACACCGGCGCCGGCCATACCCGCCGACCGCAGGAATGATCGTCTGCTGAGCTTGTTCATGCTTTTCTCCTTGGAATGAAGGTTAAAGTGAAATACAGAATTCAGCGTGGTAGGCAGTCATGTTGCAACTCGAACTTGCTTTCCCTATGAGTCCGGCATGGACTGAAATCACGTCGCCGCATAAGGCGGAACGAACCCTCCTTCGTTATCGACCTCGCATCCGCTGAAATGCAATCTGTTCAATCCTCCACAATCGCCACCGCCCTCACCGGCGCGCCGGTCGACCCTACCCACTTCACCGGCAGCATCGAGAGCGTGAAGCCGTGCGGCCGCGGGATCTGCTCCAGATTGCAGAGGTTCTCTACATGATAGTACTCATGCTCGTTCATGACGCGATGGGCTTCCCAAAACTGCTTGCGCTCAAACATCGCCCACACCGGCGGGTCAAATGTGACCGCGTCGATCCCCATCACCTTCACCCCGCGCTCGATCAGCCAAAGCGTCGCTTCGCGGGTCATGCCGCTGTGCTCGCTCAGGTATCTGTCCTCATCGTTGTAACTTCCAGCCCCCGTCCAGATCAGCACAAGGTCAAGCGGCTTAATCTCGTACTCTATCTTTCGCAGAGCCTCTTCAATATCGACTGCCGTGATGCCGGCGCCGTTTTCCTTGTGCCGAAAATCCAGAAGCACACCGTCACCGTAGCAGTACTCCAGCGGGATCCCCTCCGGCCCCGGCTTGCCGGGAACAAGGTGTTTCAACGCGTCAATGTGCGTCCCGACATGGTCCCCCAGAATCGTCAGGTAATGGGCCGTCAGCGACGTCACGCCATGCTCCGCCGCGCCGATGCCTTCCGCAAAACCCTCCCAATCCTCATACATCAACAACGTCGGACGGGTCACCCGCGGGAAGACCACCATGTCGTTGTGAACGGGCATACTCAAGTCAATGACTGTGCGCCCCATGCCTGATCTCCACGGTTCACCTACATGTCAACTGTGCCTTGTTCCGGCAGCCTTTGTCATTAAACCATTCAGAATTGTGAACATTCGGCCAAGCCTGGCCCAGGAGAATCAGACCCTTCTGCAGACGAAACGCAAATCTCCAAGACCCGCTGTTGAACGTCGGCAGTGACCAAAAGTGAGGAAAGGCGCTACTTGGCGCAACGCTCTGCTACTGCTATTGGCAGGAAGCACGGTGTTTTGTCAGTGCGTTGGGTCGGGGGGAAGGACCCGCAAACGTATTGCCCTTCAGCTTCTGCGCCAACTGCTATTATATGAATTTAATGCGCATAGGCAAATTACAGACCGGTTCCGGCAGTTCTCCAGTGGCCTTGCCAATAACGCTGCAGTTCCAGCCTGCAACGCTTCATGGGCCTGATGGCCCTCTCCACGAAATGAATGCTAGGCGATCACATGCCACAGATTCGTTCAGCCGAAATTGTCTGCAGTCCGGCCTGGCGCTGCAGGATTCTCACCTATGCAGGTCTGCAACAACTTGCGTATAGTTATTTTATCTACCAAACCGCATGCGCCTTCGCCTCTCTCACTGAGTTACTAATTCTGGAGAATGAGAACGATGAAAACTCAAGTACGGAAGTGGGGCAACAGTCTTGCTCTGCGCATTCCCAAGCCCCTTGCCAACCAGGTTGGAATCGAAGAAAACTCGCCAGTCAATTTGACTCTGCGAGGCGAAGAGTTAGTCATCGTGCCCGTGACCCCTCCCCCTCTGAAATTGTCAGACCTCTTGGCGCAAGTGACCGAACACAACCTGCACGGTGAAGTGGACACTGGACCGGAGGTGGGGCGTGAATCAAGGTGACGCCCCGCGACTACGTACCCCAGCGCGGCGACGCCGTTTGGCTTAACTTCGCGCCACAGAGCGGGCATGAACAGGCGGGCCGACGTCCCGCTATCGTACTGTCACCAGGATCATATTAACGGGATAACAGGATTGGCGATTCTTTGTCCGATCACCAATCAGGTAAAGGGATACCCCTTCGAAGTTGCGATTCCTTCAGGGCTAAAGTTGACCGGAGCAGTCCTCGTAGATCAGGTCAAGAGCGTGGACTGGCGAGCCAGAGACGCAACATTCCTGGCGGCTCTGCCCGCGCACGTAATCAATGCAGTGTTGGATAGAGCGGGAACACTCCTGGCGAAGGAGGAAAGCTGAGACCCGTCCTGCCGCGAATGGGAGTCAGGGGGAAAGCGAATACACCTGTCCGTCACACTCCTGGCAGATCTGGGCAAGACGTTCCACGCCGTCTCCGCCTGTCAATTCCGTTTCGTATTCCCTGCGCACACGCCGCCCATTCTCACCGCAAAAGTCACACCGGCCGTACGCCCGGAACGGTGAATAGGCCACCCGCAACGCCTCCTGGCGGCTGCGCTCCGACAGTTCCGGGACCGCAAACAACTCCACAAAGCGCCGCACCTGGCTGTCCGTCTCGTTGGCGACCGCCCGCTCAAAGATCGGCAGAATCGCCGGGTCGTCCGGGCAGCCGCCGTCCTCCAACGTATGCCAGGCCGCCCGTCGCACCCGCACATCCTCGTCCTGCATCAGTCTGTAGAGCGCCTCCCACGCGTCCTCAACCCGCCTACGCACGTGGCAGGGGCAGAGATTCTCGGCCGCATGCAGCCGCTCGGCAGGGTCCGCGCTGTAAGCCATCTCGATCAGACGCGGGATCGCCTCTCCCCGCACCCTGTGTTCCCTGCCCTTGAGAGCCGCCTTCTGATGGCGGTTCAGCCCCTTTCTTCTGCGCGCCATCTATCTCCTCGCCTCCAGGGCCAGCCGCGTTGCCGCGCGGGCGGCTTCTGCCGACTCCTCGCACCAACTCGCCTGCTTCGACAGACCATCCAGAATCAGCTCGTGGACCTCCTGCGGCGAATCCGCCAGCCGCATCAGTTCCAGATCAGGGGCGGAGATATTCCCCCCCGCCAGCATCGCGCCGCCCAGCCAGTCCAGCAGGCCTCCCCAATAGTCGGAGTTATAGAGAACCACCGGAAACTTCCTGACCTTTCCCGTCTGAATCAGCGTCAGCGCCTCGAACAGTTCGTCCAGCGTGCCAAACCCGCCGGGGAAAATGACGAATCCCTGCGAATACTTGACAAAGTTCATCTTGCGCACAAAAAAGTAGCGAAATTCGAGCCCAACGTCGACGTATCCGTTCACGCCCTGCTCGAACGGAAGCTCGATGCCCAGACCGACCGAGGCGCCTTTCTCCGGTTGCGCCCCCCGATTGCCGGCCTCCATAATGCCCGGCCCGCCCCCGGTGATGACCGTAAGTCCCGAGGCCGCCAGCAGGCGCGCCGTCTCGACAGCCGCCGCGTAATTGGGATCGTCCGGCCGCGTGCGCGCCGACCCGAAGATCGAAATCGCAGCGCCCAGCCCCGCCAGCGTGTCAAAGCCCTCGACAAACTCGCCCATGATACGAAACACGCGCCAGGGGTCGCTGTCGGTAAAAGGCTTTCCCTCCGCCGCCGGGGATTCGAGTATACATTCGTCCTGGGTTCTCCGTTCCAGCATGGCGCATTCTCCATACTTCATGCCGTCGCTGGCATCCGGTACAGGATGACAACGAATTCAGCGTCGCGCTCGTCCAGCTCCGGCTCTGGCAGCCCCCACTCAGCCGCCAGGCGAAAGATGCGCAGAATTCCCGTTCCCAGCCTGGTCATCAGCCCCAGTTTGGACATCAGTGAGAGTATGATCGGGTTGCGTTCCACGTGAATGCCGGCGCGCGCATTTTCCACCGTTACACCATTGGGCAATGATCCGGGGCTGCGAATCTCCAAACGGTCTTCAAAGAGGAAAACACGCACCGGAGATGACAGAGAATAGTCCCGGTGGACAAGGGCATTGGTCAGCGCCTCGCGCAGCATTTCCTGCGGCAGTTCCATCTGCGTCTCCGGTTCAAATCCTCGGATGACGCCGGCATTGAGCAGATGCAGTCGCAGCCAACTCTCCGCCTGCTCCAACTGCTGCGGCAAACGACCGTCAACCGTTTTGCGGTCGAGGATGGTTTCTCCTGCCTTCGTACCTGCGAAGTGAGCGAACTCCACACGCGCCGTTGGCAGCATGCGCTGTGGCCGTCGCCCGAACAGCAGCGCCCCCGCGACCGTGAGCTCGTCGCCTGCCAAACATTTCAGATTTCGAAGCAAACGCGCCAGCTCGTCGTCGGGCCTTTCGCTCTCCTCTGGCAAGCCGTAGGCCGCGCGCAGAAAGGCGTTGAGGACCGGTAAATCGACATCCGCCAAACCGGTCCCACTGAGCGCAGTTTCGTCATAATAGAACGCGGGCGCTGCCATATACATGCGGCGAATCTCTTCGCGTGAGGCCAGTCGCTTCCCCGAGTTCTGACGAACATAACACTGGCCGCGCTGTGTGTAGTACGGTCGGTCAAGCCCGCGCGGCAGCGTGATCTTCAGGACCTGCTTTCCTCCGACGTCAACCTGTTCAACAAAGGCCGCGGCGCGCGGCGTAACGTTATTTGCCAGTACCTGGTCGATCCGCTGCCGGGCGGCATCCACATCGGTCACGCCTGAAACCGTGCCGTCGTCTTCGATGCCCAACCAGAGCGCCCCGCCCTCTGTGTTCAGAAAAGAGACGAACACTTCAGCCAGCCTTATGGGACGCGCCGCGGCCGGCATGAACGCGGCGTGCGTCGTCTCACCGTTCTGTATGGCCTGAGCTGCCTCCCCTATGGTCAATGCTCGGGCTCAATACCCTGCATTTACGTATCCCTCCCGCGCCCCCGGCCCGAACCCCAGCTCAAACCGTCTCTGCCGGAACTCCTCCAGCACGCCCGCATACTGGTCTTCGCAGACAAAATTCTCCCGCTCGGATGGATCCCGATTCAGATCGAACAGCACCTCCGGCATCTCTTCGCCGTAATACTGGTACTTCAGATCATCCCACTTGATCATCAGGTTGCGCGCCCCGAACTGGCTGACGCTCTCGTTGCGCCAGTCTCCCCCATTGCCCCGCAGAAGCGGCGCCATACTGCGGCTGTCCAGCCCCTCCGGAACCGGGATCTCACACAGTTCGCACAGGGTGGCGAACAGGTCGCACAGGTTCACGTTCTCCTCGACGACCCTGCCGCCGCCGAGCGACCTGGGCCAGCGAATGATCAGCGGCACACGCGCGCTGGCCTCGAAGAATTTCTGCTTTTCCCAGATACCGTGCTCGCCCAGCATCTCGCCGTGGTCGCTGGTGTAGACGATAATCCAGTCGTCAAGGTCCTGGCCCACATGCTCCAACGCGCTCAGGAGCGAGCCGTACATCTCGTCGATCCGCTCAATCATGCCGTAGTACCCGGCAACGGCGCGGCGCAGCTCCCGCGGCGAGGCGTCAACGCCCGGCCGCACCTGCCGCTGGCTCAAAAACGGATGGTCGAAAACCGGTTCGTCAAGGAAGGGCTCCACCCGGTTCAGATAGTAGGTGAACTTCTCTTCGCTCGTGAAATAGGGGTAGTGCGGTTGATTCAGGCTCACTTTCAGCAGCAGGGGGCGGTCCGGCTGCTGCCGGTCGTAGTACGGGTCGGTGAAGTACTGCTCGATGAAGTCCAGCGCGCCGGCCAGCGCGTACTCGTCCTGAACAATGTGGGGCGAATGGCCCACGCCCGCCCGCAGTACCTCCTTCGTGTCGCTCCACTTCACCGCAGACAGCTCTCTCGTGTATCGGGCAAACGAATCCTCGTCCCGCCCCTCGATAAAGTGGGGGCCCACCTGCATCGCCGACCCGATGCGCTGACTCCACCCCTGCATCTGGTCGGCGCCCGTATGGTGCAGCTTGCCCGCCGCGACCGTTTGATAGGCGTACTGACTGAAACGGCGGGCAAACGTCATGTGCCCCACCGGCAAATCCTGGGCAAACACTTCGCAGCCGCACGTGCGCGGGAGCTGCCCCGACATCATCGCCTGTCGGCCCGGTATACAGATTGGCGAAGCCGCGTAGGCATTCCTGAATACCGCGCCGGTCCGCGCCAGCATGTCCAGCGTAGGCGTACGCGCCACCGGATCGCCCTCGTAGCCGGTGATGTCCGCGCGGTGCTCGTCGCTCATTAGAAACAGAATATTGGGTGGCATATCGACGACTCCTGCGTAAAGAGGATGAAGAGCGGAGCGGCCTGCCCGCGCGCCCTCTCCTGCGCCGCACCGCAATGTATCCTTGCTCCGCTTCGCTTACCAATTCGCTGGGACTACTCCCCCCATTCGCAGGGGGACACAACAACCTTCAACCTGACCCGGCGCCGGCTGCCCGCGCAGGCGCCAACAGCCAAATGCCGAGCCGGGGGGGCGTATACTCTATTTGAGTCAGGGATCTACTGCGTCAGGACGCGTTCAGGAACTCCGGCGGCGGAAGCGGGCCAGCTCGGCCTCCAATTCCTCCACCCGTTCCAGCGCCTGCTGCCGGGCGGCATTCTCGGCATCGGCCCGACGCGCTTCCGCATCGGCCCGCTGCGCCTCTGCTTCCGCCCGCTGCGCCTCCGCATCAGCTCTCCGCGCTTCAGCTTCGGCCTGTAACTCTGCTTCCTCGGCCCTGGTCACGGCCACCTTATGGTCGGGAATGACATATCCGGAATACACATCGTCCAGAGCCAGCTCCAACAGCTGCGGCAACCGCCGCAGATCCTCCAGCCGAAACTGCAGGCCCGGAAGCGTCTCCGATCGGATCACGCCCTCCGCATCCGGCGGAATCTCCTCATATTGACCTGCCGGTTCGCGACGAAAGAAATGCATGTGCTCCCCGCTGGGGTCGAGAATATAGTACTCCTTCACCCCGCCCAGTGCGTAGTCCAGCTTTTTTTCCTCCGTATCGCGCAACACCTCCGCCCGCGTGGAATCGGAAACCGCTTCAATGACGACATCGCACACGCCGCTAAAATGTCGCTGCTCAATTTCACCCCATGGCGTCGGGTTGCTGTTCAGGATGACGCCGACGTCAGGTTTACGTACCTGGACCCGTTCCCCGGACGCTTCCTTCGTATCCGCCACGGTCAAAACAAAACCGGTCTCCAAATTGATCAGCCTTGCGATGTCGTACGTGCTGAGATAGCGGCGCAAAAGGTCAAGGAACCAATTGTAAAGTTCAAGCTGCGGGGCATTGGGCAAGGGTTTGGCCTCCAGTCTGCCGTTATTCCATTCGTAGCTGACATCCATGTCAGGGTAAGGATTCTCATACCACTTGGCCCAGTACTCCTCCAGGGTGACATAACGCCCTTCATCGGGCGCCCAGGGATTCACCTGCGTTTCAGGCGCCGCCTCATCATTCGCTGTTGTAGACCCGTTCGGCTGCGATGCCTCGGTCTTCGTCCCGGAAACGTCGGACGCCAGTCCTGCGTGTTCCATGTTTCCTCCTCCAGCCTGTCAAACGCTCGTTCGTGTGTAATACAACTGTTCTGCGGTCATTCTATCACGTCTCCCCGGCCAGTCCCAACGACCTGCTCGAAGCCCATCTACGTCAACCTTGCAATGCGATCACACTGCTGGTACGATCCTGCCCATACCTCCCGCCCTATACCCATGATCCTGCAGCAAGTTCGCGGACAAGTGCGCTCCCTGATTGCCGGCAACCGAAAATGACCGACCACGCGCCGGCATTCCCTACTTGGACGCGCAGACAAGGAGAACAGGCATCGTGAGCACCCTCTATTTTGAAAAGCTTTCTCAGTTCGAGCGCGTCGCCGAACCGGTCACCGTCAGCTTTCCCTTCGACCAGGGCAAACTGACCGACGCAGCCCACCTGGTCATTGAAGACGGCGGCGAAGCGCTGCCGTCCCAACAGCGCGCCCTGGCCCGCTGGTCCGATGGCAGCGTCAAATGGCTGCTGGTCCACCTCCAGCCGGACCTGCCCGGCAACCTTTCCAAGACGCTCAACTTTCGCGTCGGCACTGACCCGGCGCCGCAGCCGCAACAGCAGGTTCGCGTGACCGAGGATACCGGCGGCCTGCTGGTCGACACCGGGCCGCTGCGCTTCCGTGTGCCGCGGGAGGGTTTCCTCCCCGTGCAGGACGTAGCCTTGGCGGAGGGTCCCGCATGGCCCGCGCCCTTTGCCGGCTTCACAATGGAGACCGACGCCGCCGCGGCCGGCAGCGGCAGCGGCGCCGTCGAACTGGAGATCGAAGAGGCCGGCCCGCTTCGCGCCGTCATACTCGTTCGCGGCCGCCACCTGAAACCTGACGGCGACGGGTTTCTGGCGTTGCGCGGCCGCATCACCGCCTACGCCGGCAAACCTTTCATCGAAGTCGAGCACCAGTTCCTGCATACCCTGGACACGCCGCAAGTCGCTCTACAGAGCCTGCGCCTTGATTTCGCTCCCTCACAGTCCGACGAGCCGTCCCAACTCGCTCTCGGCGAAGGCTGGTATCGAACCTCCATCAGCCAGAGCGAGGACGAACTCTCGCAGACCCTGGATACCGAGACCATGCTCTATCAGTCCAATGAACACTTCATCGATTCCTACTACGGTGACTTCTGGACTGACTGGCGCGACGCTCGCGGCGGCCTCTGCCTCTCCATTTACCAGGCCCACCAGAACTTCCCCAAAAGACTGCACGGCCGCAAACAGGGCATCGCCTGCTGGCTCTACCCCGCCGGAGAAACACCTGCCCCCATCCTGCAGGGCATGGCAAAGACCCACCGCATCCAACTCCACTTCCACGGGCCCGAGACATCCCTCGATACCCTGAGCCAGCGCAGCCTGCAGTTCCAGCTGCCGGATCGACCCTCGCTGCCAGTGGAGTGGTACCGCGCCAACAATCCCTGGATCGAGACCTATTTTCCAGAGAATCTGCCCCGCCGCCTTTTTACCGATCTCAATAACCTGCACGACGGACGCCCCAAGGCGCTGGGCATGATGCATTTCGGCGACGCGCCCGATTCCGGCTACACCAACCAGGGCCGCGGCGGCGGCGAAAACGTCTGGGTCAACAACGAGTACGACCGCCCTCACGCCTGTACCCTCTACTACGCTCTCACCGGACAGCGCCGCGCCCTCGATTCCGCCCTGGTCAGCGCCCGGCACTGGCTCGACGTCGACTTCTGCCACCATCACCCGGACCCGCTGATCGACGGCGGCCTGCGCATCCACACCCGCTACCACGCCACCGGACGATGCACGCCCTCCCACGAGTGGACCGAAGGCTTTCTCGACTACTACTTCCTCACCGGTCGCAAGGAGGGCCTGGACGCGGCGAACTCCATCGGCGAAAACATACTTCGCCATATGGCGCTGCCATCCATGCGGCAGTTGGGCGAGGCATCGGTGCGGGAAGGAGGATGGGCCCTGCGCGCCTATGTCGGCCTCTGGCTCGGCACCGGTGAACAGCGCTGGCGCGACGAGGCCCGGCGGCTGATCGACATGTTCCTTGACTGGCACGACGAGTACGGCGCGCTCCTGGCCCCGTACACCAGCCACACCATGCCCCGCGTGCCCTTCATGATCTCTCTGACCGTCAACTCTTTTGCCCGCTATCTGCTGATCGAAGACGACGAGAGGGTGAAGCGGCTAATCGTATCGGTAATGGATGATCTCATCGAACACTGTCTCGGGCCGGACGGGGTCTTCTACTACAAAGAGCTCCCGTCCCTCCAGCGGACCGCGCCCACGCCCCATGCGTTCGAAGCGCTCACCTACGCCTGGCGCGTCACCGGCGACGAACGCTACCTGAAAATCGGAGCGAACACCTTTGCTGCGCTGACGGCCAATCTTGAAGGCAAGGAAAGCGGCCCTAAATTCGCCGATCCCTCCGGCGCGGTCATTGACGGAGTCGGCGGCGGCCGCATCTTCGCCGACAAATACACCTCGCTGATCCTCTACGCCGGCGCCGCCGCGCCCCTCGGCCTGCTGGACTGGTACGAGTATCCCTTTCCCGGCGCTGCCTGAACGGCGCCGGGACGTTGGTCATTCCGACATATCCACTGCTGACAGCATTGTTCGCCCGTTGCCTGCTCTCCGAATTGAAGGAGTAGGCAACGGGCAGATTCGTCATAAGGAGACACGCCATGCAGGTCGAGCGTCTTGCTTCCAACCCGATCATCACGCCTGACCTGGACGATGCCATCGGCGCCAATATCAACGGGCCCTCACTCCTGCGCGTGCCGGACTGGCTGCCCAATCCGTTGGGCAACTACTACCTCTACTTTGCCCACCATCAGGGCGAATCCATCCGCCTGGCCTATGCCGACGAGCTCGTCGGGCCGTGGACCGTATACACCCCAGGCACACTGCGTCTGGAGCAGACCCCCTGTTACAACCATATCGCCAGCCCCGACCTGCACATCGATGAAGAAAACCGGCGCATCCTGATGTACTATCACGGACCCTTTGTACGTCCGCAAGAGCTCGATTCCGACCCGCTGAAGCGAATCTATCCCTTTCTGGAAGGCCAGCGGTCGCTGCTTGCCGTCTCAGAGGACGGCGTCAACTTTACTTCCGATACCGAGATTCTCGGACCCAGCTATTTCCGCGTCTTCCGCTACCCCGACACGTCCGCAGGCTGGCACTACGCCCTGGCGATGCCCGGTATCCTCTTTCGCAGCCGCGACGGGCGCGCCAACTACGAACCGGGGCCCGTCCTTTTCGACCGCGACCAGCGCCATGCCGCCCTGCTCATACGCGACGACATCCTCTACGTCTTCTATTCCCGCGCCGGCGACTGCCCGGAGCATATCCTCTGCGCCACCGTTGACCTGCGCCCGGACTGGAAGGAGTGGAAAGCCTCCGCCCCGTTCTCGATCCTGGAACCGGAAACCGAGTACGAGGGTGTCAATCTGCCCTTGGAACCATCGCAGCGCGGGGCGATTCATGAACCTGCACGTCAACTGCGCGATCCCGGCATCTACCAGGAAGGCGGCCAGGTCTATCTGCTCTACTCGGTCGCCGGAGAGAGCGGCCTCGCGCTGGCAGAGCTCCGGCTCAACTGACCCAACTGCAGCCATGCAGCTTTCAGACGATTCTCTCCCTCAAATCTCCTGACAATTCACACGAGATAGTCCAGGCTGACTCCAAGCGCCTTTGCAATCGAAGCCAGTGTCCTCGCGGAGCCCACACGCCTGCCCGTCTCGATCTGGGAGAGGTAAATCGGGCTGATACTGATCGTCGCTGCCAGCGCCTTCTGACTCATACCGCGGTGCTCTCGATACACTTTTATCGGGTTTGCGCCGGACAAGAGACGGTCGAACACCTCAACTGGAAAAGACTCGCTCCCCTCATCTTTTGCGAAATCATAGATCTCTTCATCACTCAGATCTGCTTCAAAGGCCCCGCCCTTCGACAAGCGCATATACTCGCGCCAGGGAATCACAGCGAACACCGGCTGTCCGGTTTCATCGTGAATGATTTGCAAATTGCCCATGAGAACTGTTCTCCTACCGCCTGTAAGCCTGACCACGTGGTGCGATGCGCATCACATCAATCGCGCACGCCCTGTCGTCTCGCTCAAAAGTGACCCGAAATCCGCCAACACGCAGACGAAAGCCGGTCTACCCTCCAAAAGAGCAATATCGACATCTCGACGGTCGGGGTCCTCGGCCAATCTGTCCAATGCCCGGCGAATACGCAGCGCATTCTGCCGAGGCATCTACTGAAGGGCCTTTATGGCCTGCTGCTTTATCGTCAGTCCGTACAGAGAATTCTCCCCACGGAATTCACTATAGCAAAATGCTTTACTTGTGGCCAAGCCTTTTGCTTTACTAGCCCATGCTGCAGACATACAGAAAGTGGAGAAGAGACCTGTCTGAACTTTCTGCAATGGTCAGCCTGCCGCAAAGTTTCCGAGCTGCCGGGTTCAGCGGCAACCGGCGTTTCGATTGACCCATACGCGGCCCTACTGCTACAATGCGGACAGCAATACGCATCGCCTCAGCGCCGACCGCCGCCGCAGCGAACAGGAGCGTAGCAAGATATGTGGTCGGTACAGCGCTCCGTACTCAAGAACGGAGCCGGCTGCGGGCGACCAGGTTCACAGCAGAGAGACTGAAACCATGCCCGACCCTTCATCCGACATCGTCGTTTACGGCGCCTTCTGGTGCCCAGACTGCCGCCGCAGCAAACAGTTCCTCGGCGAACACCAGATCCCATACCAGTGGGTAAACATCGAAGAGGACGCCGACGCCGAACAGCGCGTCATCGAGATGAACGATGGCAAACGCATCATACCGACCATCGTTTTCGCCGACGGTTCCCGCCTCGTCGAACCGAGCAATGCCGAACTGGCCGCAAAACTTGGCCTGAAAACAACCGCCAGCCGCCAGCACTACCCGGTGATCGTTATTGGCGGCGGCCCTGCCGGCCTGACCGCGGCCCTCTACCTCGCCCGTGAAGGTATCGACATCCTCATCATCGAGCGCTCCGCCTTTGGCGGCCAGGCCGCGACCACGGAGAAACTGGATAACCTGCCCGGCTTCCCCGACGGCGTCGATGGCTATGACTTCGCCCAGAGACTGCGCGCCCAGGCCGAACGCTTCGGGGTCGAAATGCTGCAGGCCCAGGATGTCGCGACAATTCAGCGCCAGGACAACTACCACCGCATCGAAACCGCCGCTGGGGATCAGTACAGTGCCCAGGCCGTCCTGATCGCCACCGGCAGCCGCTACCGCCGCCTCAATGTACCCGGCGAAAACGACTACCTGGGCGCCGGCGTTCACTTCTGCGCCACCTGCGACGGCCCCTTCTACAGAGACAAACAGGTTGCCGTCATTGGCGGCGGCAACAGCGCTGCAGAAGAAAGCCTGTTGCTGACCAAATTCGCCGAACAGGTTACACTACTCGTCCGCGGCTCTACCTTGCACGCCAGTCAGGTCATACAGGAGTCGGTGTCAGGAAATTCGAAAATCGACGTGCGCTGGAACACCGAAGTTCATGAATTCCTCGGCGCCAGGGCGCAACTCAATGGCCTCCGGCTATGGAATAACCAGGCCGAAGCCGAGTCCCACATGTCTGGCGATGGCGCCTTCGTCTTTATCGGTCTCCAGCCAAATACGGGATTCCTGGAGGGGACCGGTGTGCGCCTTAACAATTGGGGCTTCATCGAGACCGGTCATGCTCTTGTCCACGATGCCGATAGCCGCCCTCCTCTCTATGTTGACCGGGATCCAGCCGCGCTGGAGTCGAGCGTCCCCGGTCTCTTTGCCGCAGGCGACGCGCGCGCCGAGAGCACCAAGCAGGTCGCTTCAGCCGCCGGCGAGGGCGCAACCGCAGCCCTGCTGATCCGCGACTACCTGCGCACGGTCTGACCGACTGTGCCCCCTGCCGCCCGCGGCAGTTTGCGCCGAACATCATATTCAGCGCAATCGCCGCTATCGCTTCACTGACTATACGCCATTCTCGTAAGGAGGAAATGGTGCTCACACCAGAACAACGGGAACAGATCGACGAGCAGGGCTTTCTGATCGTCGAAAACGCGCTTGAGCCCTTCGGACTGGATCGCGTCCGGGCAGCGTACGAGGAAATCCAGCGACAGACCGAACCGGCCTGGGCCGAATCTGTCCGCAACGGCGACTTCAAGGGCGGCTACGGCAACGGGCCCGACGCGCACACGATGGGCGACATTCACAAGTACGACTCTCTCTTCCTTGACATCGCCGAGAATCCCCGCGTGCTGCCTATCCTGAAAGAGGTAGTCGGGCCCGACGTACAGACAATGGAGATGGTCGCCCACTGCCATCACTCCGGCACCAATGCCCACACCGGCTGGCACCGCGACTGGCCGGCCTGGCGCCATCCCCAGTTCATGCTCAAGGCGAAGGTCTTCTATTTCCTTGATGATCAGGCGCCCGACATGGGCTGCTTCAGCCTCGTCCCCGGCAGCCACAAGCGGGACCCGCGCCCATCCCGCACGGAGTTCGTCGGCGAAACGCTGGAGCGGATGCCGGGCCTCAGGAAGATCGTCGGCAAGGCCGGCTCCGCCATCATCTGGAACGTTCTCTGCTGGCATACCGGCCTCGCCAATACCAGCCCGCGCGACCGCCGTATTCTCATCTACGGCTACATGCCCTTCTGGGTGAAGAAGTGGGGCAGCGCGCCGCCGCCCCAGCACATAATCGACTGGGCGGATACACCGCACCGGCGCCAGCTGATGGGGATCCATGCCGTCGAAGGCCGCGCCGCCTGGGACCGGAAAGACGTGCCCTACCTGCCGCAGCACGCCGAGATCGCGGCGGCCAAGAAATTCTAATGTCTGGAGTGGCGCTGCCGGGTGTAATCCCGACCTGGCATGTCGCGCCTGCGTTCACAGTCCCCCAAATTTCTGCCTCAACGAACATAGAGCAATGGAAAGCGATGGAGAAATCGAGAACTGGAGTCCTATTGGTCAATGTTGGCACACCTGACAGCCCCGAAACGATCGATGTCTGGAGATACCTGCGCCAGTTTCTTATGGACGGGCGCATCATCGACATTCCTTACTGGCGCAGGCTTCTATTGGTAAACCTGATTATCGCTCCCTTTCGCGCGCCCAAATCCGCCAGAGAATACCGCAAGATATGGTCGGATGAAGGCTCGCCTCTGATGTACCACAGCTGCAAGTTCAAAGAACAGATTCAACTCAGGCTGGGAGACGAATTTATCGTCGCCTTGGCAATGCGGTATCAGAAGCCCAGTATCGAATCGGCGTTGGAAACGCTGCGGCAACAGCGCCCGTCAAACATCATTGTCTTCCCACTCTTTCCCCAATACGCCTCAGCAACAGTGGGGTCGGTCCATGAAAAAGTGATGCAGGTCATCAAAAAGTGGGCGGAAATTCCCAGGATCCGATTCATCGACAGTTTCTTTGATCATCCCAAGATGATCCAGACCATAGCCTGCCTCGGAAAGCAACAGTTCGCACGAAACAGATATGACCATACGCTTTTCACTTTTCATGGGTTGCCCGAGCGTCAGCTCACCAAGGGGAATTCTCACTGCTTAAGCGGCGGCAGTTGCTGTGATACTATCCACGCCAGAAATCACCTCTGCTATCGCGCTCAATGTTTTGCTACGTCCCGGGTCCTGGCCGAGGCGCTGGATTTGGAGGAAGAGGATTACACCGTCAGCTTCCAGTCCCGGCTGGGAAAAGATCCATGGATTCATCCCTATACGGAAGAGGTCCTGGAGACCCTTGTCGCAAGGGGCGTAAAGAGAATCCTGGCCTTTTCGCCCTCCTTTGTCGCCGATTGCCTGGAAACCACCATCGAAGTAGGCGAGGAATATCACGAACTGTTCCTGGAAATGGGGGGAGAAGACCTGCGGCTTGTGGAGAGTCTGAACACGCATCCCCTATGGATAGAAACTGCCAGAGACATCATAATGGAAAACTGTTGAATGAAGTCTCTGGCGTCTCAAGATTCTCACTGGGGCCACGCTGAAAAATCGGTTCCAGGTGTTCTCCTGCCAGTTCATTGAACTCGCTTGCTGTTGACAGATTCGGGCAACGTGAAACGATTCATCTGCAGGGTCCATGTTTGCGCAAGGAACAGGTTACGCAATCTCTGCTTCAATCGGCGCGCCATCCAGAAGCGCGCCACAATTTAGACCCAAGGAGCCTCTATGTCCACCCCTATCAAACTGACCGTCATCGGCGCCGGCAGCGCCCAATTCTCGCTTGGCCTGGTCAAAGACATCTGCCTGACTGAGTCTCTCAGCGGCAGTCTCATCTCCTTCATGGATATCGACGCCGAAAGGCTCGACATGATCCATAAGCTCGGCGCACGCTACGCCAGCGAACTCGGCGCCGACCTGCGCTTCGAGAGTACCACCAACCAGCGTGAAGCCCTCCAGGATTCCGATTTCGTCATCAACACCGCCTCGGCCCACAGCCATCAGAAACAGCGCGACGGACGCGAACTGATGGAGAAGCACGGCTACTATCACGGCGGGCGCATGCGTCAGAGCAACTTCGTCAATCTCGACCTCATGCTTGGCGTGACCGGCGACATGGAGGAAATCTGCCCCGACGCCTGGCTGATCCAGTCTGGCAATCCCGTCTACCAGGGCTGCACCCTCATGACCCGCGCCTCAAGCATCAAAGTATGCGGCCTCTGCCACGGCCATTACGGCGTACATGAGATCGCCAGAACTCTCGGCTTCACCGACCTTGCCGACCTCACCTGGCAGGCGCCCGGCCTCAATCACAACATCTGGCTCACCCACTTCTACTACAAGGGCGAAGACGCCTACCCGATCTTGGAAAAATGGATCGCCGAAGAGGGCGAAAACTTCTGGCAAACGCATGTCGCCGAGCGTACCCACGACATCCAGATGAGCCGCGGCACAATCCACATGTACCGCATGTACGGACTCATGCCTATCGGTGACACCCCCCGCCGCGGAGCCTGGTGGTACCACACCGATATCGACACGAAAATGTGGTGGTTCCCACAACCTTGGGGTGGCCCTGACACCCATCTCGCCCGGCCCTATTTTGTCGAAAACCTGGAGAAACGCGTCGCCCAGATGACCAAACTGACCAGCAATCCCTCTACCAGCCTGATCGAAGCCTTCGGCTCGGAAAAGACCCATGAGCAGCAGGTGCCGATCATCGACGGCCTCGTCAACGACAATGAAGGCCAGTTCCAGGTGAACGTGCCCAACCACGGCGCCTTGGCCGGTGTCCCCGACGATGTTGTCGTCGAAGTGCCCGCCATCGTCAACAGAAGCGGCATCCACCCCATCCGCGTCGACCCGTTGCCTGAGAAAATCCTTTACACCCAGATCCTGCCCGAAGTCCTCGAAATGGAACGGGAGCTCCTCGCCTTCGAAACCGGGGACCGCTCACTCCTCTTCCTGGACGCGCTCGAATGCGAACAGACACATTCCTACAACCAGGCCCTCTCCGTCTTTGAGGAGCTCATGGAGATGGACGGCAACGAGAAACTCAACGAACACTTCATGTGGGGCCCCGGACAGGACCTGCTGCGCCAGCCCGTACGCGCCAAGGAACCGGCCTGACACGGTCGTGCCGCGTAGTACTGCAGCGCATGGGACGCGGCAATCAAGGCCGCGTCCCATGCGCCTTCTCTAACATAAATCCGTGCGCATACTCTTCACCGTTCCACGCCTCGTCGGCGGGCTGACACTTCTAACGTACAAGCGTCTCGCCGGCAACCTGGGTTTGACTCTGCTGGCGCTCTTCCAGATCGTGCTGACTGTCGGCCTCCTGAGCAGCGCCGGCTTCTTCGCGCAGGCCGTCGACAGAGTAATCCTGAACGAGGAACTTGACGCGCTCAGCGCCCGCACCGGGCGGCCCCCCTTCTCGACGCGCGTCTACTTCTTCCCTTCCTCCCGCAAACCGATGGATGTGCCCGCAGCCGAACGGGCCGGGCGCAGCGTCGCCGACACGCTCTCCTCCGAAATCGGGCTCCCCATTGACGACGTCGGCGTCCACCTCGAGAGCGGCAGCATGATGTTGCTCAGCCCCGAAGGCGACGAACGTTACGGCGGCGAGAGCAAATTTCTCACCCAGGTCGATCTCGTCTACCTGGCAGGCGTCGCGCCCGAACTCGAAATCACCGCCGGTTCCACCTGGGCAGACCCATCCGATGAAGGCGTCTCCACCGGGCCCCTCTCCGTGCTCATGCACGATAACCTCGCCTCCGAAATGGGCGTCCGGCCCGGCGAAAAGTTTCGCGTCGCGCCCACCGCGGCCCTGCCCGGCACCGAAGTGGAAATCGTCGGCCTCTGGCGCGCCCGCGACCCGGACGACACCTTCTGGTTCCGCCCTCCGGATATCTCGATGAAGGAAGCGCTCTTCGTCCGTCGGGCCGACTACCTGCAGCGGGTGCAGCCGATGGTGGCCGGCGGCTCCCGCTTCGCCAGCTGGCGCATCTCCCTCGACGACACCACCCTCAATCCCGCTTTCGCCGCCGCCTACGCCCGCGGCTTCGAAAGGGGCATGACCATCATCGGCAAATACCTGCCCGGCGCCGAACTGGATGTCTCACCATTGGACCCGCTCAAAGAGTTCGTGCAGCGCCAGACGACCCTCACCGTTCTTCTGTTGAGCATGAACGTGCCCGCAATCGGTTTCCTTCTCTATTTCCTGGTGCTGATCTCCGGCATTATCGCCCGCTCCCAGCAGAGAGAGACATCGGTGCTCGTCAGCCGCGGCGCCGGCACGATGCGCGTCCTCTGGCTCGTGCTGGTCGAGGAGTGGCTCCTCTTCGTCCTGGGCGTGCCCCTTGGCCTCGGTCTCGGCATGTTAATCGCCCGCGGCATGGGCTACACCGACAGCTTCCTTGATTTCACCCTGCGCGATCCAATGCCCGTTTCCCTGCAGGGCGTCGATGTCTGGCTCATCGTTGCCGCGCTGGCGCTGGCCTTCATCGCCCGCGTGTTGCCGGCGATCAGCGCGGCACGCGCCAGTATAATCGACTTCGAAACCGCCTACGCCCGGCCCGACCGCGGCCCCTTCTGGCGCCGCGCCTATCTCGATTTCCTCCTGATCGTGCCAACCGTTTACGCCTATCAACAGCTGGGTCAACAGGAAGCGTTCGCGCTCCTCGCGCAGGAGGAAGCGTCCGAACTGTACAGCGACCCCCTCCTGATCCTGGCCCCCGCGCTGGTTATCCTCACGGCCTCGCTCCTCATAATGCGCTTCTTCTCGCCCCTCATGAATCTGCTCGACAAACTCGCCGGCCTGTTGCCGGGCACCGTTTTCCATCTCGCCCTGCGCCAGCTCGGGCGGCAAGGGCACAGCTATCTGAATCCTCTCCTCCTTGTCATCATCTGCCTGGGCCTGGGTATCTATACCCACTCTCTCGCCGCCAGCATGGATAAATGGCTGGTCGATCGCATCAAATACCAGGCCGGCGGAGACTTCCGCTTCCTGCCCGTCACCGTTGGCGCCGACGAGACGATCGCCGACTTTACCCCTGAACTCTCCTGGTTTACAGAGAGGTTCGACGCCGACCGCGCCATTCGCGTCGGCAGCTATGGCATGCGCATCGAGGGGCTCGCAACCGACCGCAGAAAGGGCAAACGCATGATGGGCGTGGACCGCGCCGAATTCGCCTCGGTCTCCTGGTTCCGCTCGGATTTCGCCGATGACTCGCTCGGCGGCCTCATGAACCGGCTCGCCGCCGCGCCCGAGGCTGCGCTGGTCTCGCGCGAGTTTCTGGCCGAGCACCTCCTGCGTATCGGCGATCGCATCGATCTGTGGGTGATCCTGGAACCGGGGGTCAGCGTGCGCACCGATTTCGTCGTCAGCGGCGTCTACGACTATTTCCCAACTGTCGAGCAGGAAGAGATCGTAATCATCACCAACCTGGACTATCTGCACCTGATCGGCGGCGCCATCTACCCTTATGAGATCTGGCTGCGGTCCCCGGAGAACAGCCAGGGAGAGGAGGTGCGCCGCAGGCTGCGAATCGGCGGCATTGAAACGCTGCGCTGGCACGACGTGGTCGGGTCGCTGATCAGAGAAAAATCTCAGCTGGAGCGGGTCGGCGTCTTCGGCGCGCTCAACGTCGGCTTCCTGGCCGCGGCGCTAATGGCCGTGATGGCCTTCCTCATTCACAGCTACGCCTCGCTCCGCGAACGGTTCTACCAGTTCGGCGTCCTGCGCGCCATCGGCGCGTTTCGCCGCCAGCTGATCACCCAGCTCGCCATTGAATATGCCGTGCTCGTCATCTACGGCACCGCCGCCGGCGCGGCAATCGGCGTCTGGGTCTCCGTCCTCTTCACCCCATTCTTCCGCAGCGCAGCTGACGAAAAGGCAATCCTGCCGCCGATGCTGCCCGTCATCGCCGAGGGCGAGATTACCCAGCTCACCATCATTTTCATCATCGTGATGGTGCTGGTCATCGTCGCCGCCACCGCGCAGGCAACCCAACGCCGCATATTCGAAGTCATGCGCGTCGGCCAGGCCTAACTGGTTGTAAGAGGGAAATTCAGAGGTGTGGGGAGCGAGGAGTGAGAACTCACCTGCTTCTCACTCCTCGCTGCCGCTTACGGCCGTGTGCCGTTGCTGCCGGCGCTGCCGTTGTTCTGTTCGTTGAAGATCTCTTTCACGCCGCCCAGCGCGCCCAGGACGCCGCTCGCCTCGTATGGCAGAAATACCTTGGACGCGTCTCCGTCAGCGATGACCTTCAGCGCCTCCAGATACTGAATGGCGATCAGCTTGTCATCGGGCTCCGCGTCCTTGATGGCGTTGAACACCGTCGTGATGGCGTTGCCCTGGCCTGTGGCCTCGACCTCCAGCTTATACCGCTCCGCGTCGGCCACCCGTTTCACCGCTTCAGCCTCGCCTTCCGCCTTCAGAACCTGGGCCTGGCGCAACCCGTCGGCGTCAAGAATCGCGGCCCGCTTCTCCCGCTCAGCCTTCATCTGCCGGTGCATCGCCTCGGTCACGTCGGCCGGCGGATCGATGCGCTTGATCTCCACCCGCACCACGCGTACGCCCCACTTGTCCGTGGCGTCGTCCAGCACCTCGCGCAGCTTCGCGTTGATGTGATCGCGGCTCGTCAGCGCCGCATCCAACTCCATTTCGCCGACCACATTACGCAGGTTGGTCTGCGCCAGTTTGGTCGCCGCGTTGTAGAAATCCGCCACATTGTAGACCAGCTTGACTGGGTCCGTGGCCTCAAAGTAGACGATCGCATCAACCGTGACAACGACATTGTCCTTCGTGATCACCTCCTGGGGCGGCACGTCAACCACCTGCTCCCGCATGTCTACCTTCTGAATGGCGTCCACGAACGGAATGATCAACGTAAGACCCGGCTGAACCGTGCGCTGATAACGGCCCAACCGCTCGATTACACCCTTCTGATATGGCTGCACGATGCGGATCGTCGCAAAGGCAACGACTATCACAGCGACCGCAATGATCGCCAAGAGCAAGATCGGCCCTAATACGGAAAACATTTCCCTTCTCCTTTTACTATACCGCTCTATGCGGCAGACTCGGCCTGCTTATCTGCAACCGATTCTTTTTCCTCTGATGCCTCAACCTGTAGACGAACGCCGTCTACGCCTACAACTCTGACAACCTCTCCAACCTCCAACTGAACATTGACCGTCGACTCTGCCCGCCATCTCTCGCTTTCCACCCGGACCATGCCCGTACCCTCCATCGGGTCCACAGTCTGCAAAACGACCCCCCACTTGCCGATCATCCGGTCACCCGCGATCTGCTGAATTCCGGGCCGTGAAATGCGGTCGGCGAACGGCCGCGCCAGCACCACGGCAGCTATCGTTGCGGCGATGAATACAACAAGCTGCCATGCCAGGCCCGCCCCCAGAAACGCGGCCAGCGCCGCGCCCAGCGCGCCGATACCAAAACACAGCAGCACGAATCCGGCAGTAAATATCTCCACCAGGAAGAAGAAGACGGCCAAGACAACCCATCCCCAGCGCATCAACTCATCGATGTTCTCGGTAAACACGGTTTCCTCCGCGAGTTCTGAGGGAAGGACGTTATCCCAGTGCCCCGCCTAACCGTTCTCCGTTCCTGACGGGCACTCTTGCGCCCATTCGGAGCGCAATTCCTAGATTCCAACCTCGCCATCAGTATACGCGAACTATATGCCGTTTCCTAACAGCTGGCTGACGTTCAGCCGACGGGAAGCTGACCTCTCACAAAATGGAAAGGCCGGGCCAGCGTCATCGCCGGCCCGGCCTCTCAATTTGAACGGGCGTCCTGTTCCGGTCGGAAAGGGACGCCCCCTTTCCGCGTCCAACGCCTCTTCCCGCTAGATCCAACCCTGATCCTGCAAAAAGCTTGTCAACCCTGGGATCGCAAACCGTTTGCCCTGGTAGGCCTGATAGCCATAGTAGGCCAGGGCCAGGTATCCCATCAGAGCCAGAAGCGGAATGAGGCAACTTACAGTCAGGACAGTGACCAACCACCCAAGGACCGGGACAATTGTCACAATCGTCAAACTGACTGCCAGGAGCAACCCGAACACGATGAACGTTGTCATAAGCGCCAGGCTCTGAATTGCATGGAAGCGCTGAAACGGCCGCTTCTTGCTGCTCGCGCTCAACAGTACCAGGATAGGCATCACCAGCGGAATCAGCATCTGCGTAACGTAACACAGCAACGCGATCAGACGATCATCGCCGTCAGCGGCTATGTCCACCGCCGCGTTGTGCATGAATTCGCCGCGCCGCAGCGCATCCGCCGCCGCGCCGGCCTGCGTCCGGGCCGAATCAGCAAACTGCTCGGCAGGGGATGGTTCAGGGCCCTCGTCAAAGCCGGCCCCGCCAGATCCATCTGCCTCGCCCGAAACCGCCTCCTCCCGCGCGTCGACCGATCCGCCGACCGGCGTCGAATGCGATGCCTCCGCATCCTCCGGCCCGACTTCGCCAGATTCCGATTCCGGAGATCCCTCTTCCCACTGCTCCTCGTCTTTCCTGTTCTCCACGCTTCTTCTCCGTCGGCTACGTGCGGCGGAACATACCTCTCAGAACCTTACCCACCTTCGCCCTGCCGCGAACCATTTTGTCCTTCCTCGTCATCCAGACATCGGGGGAGTCGACGATTTCCTGCGTATGCCCTGCGTGTGCCCTGCGGTGGCGAAAACTGCGATCAGGAAATCTTCTATAGTGTCTGAATGCCGTCATAACTACTCTACGCAAGGTCCCAACGAAAGTTTCCAATCGCCCCTCGAAACTGTGCTACAATGACCGCTATGGTCACGCAGCCTTCAGTTCCCCTGTCCCAAATATCGGAACCGATCCGCATCGTTTTCATGGGGACGCCGGAATTCGCTCTGCCCTCCCTGTCCCTCTTGCACAGTCTGGCCGCGCAGGCGGGCTGGCAGTTCGTCGGCGTGGTAACGCAGCCGGATCGAAGGGCCGGCCGCGGCAAAAAACTGCTCGCCGGGCCGGTCAAATCCTTCGCCCTGCAGCAGAACCTGCCCGTGCTGCAACCGGAACGCCTGCGACAGAGCGGCGCCCCGTCCGCCGCCGACCAGCCGGACCCGCTCGCCTGGCTCCGCATGCTATCCCCCGACCTGATCGTTGTCGCCGCCTACGGTCAGATCCTCCCGCCCCGCCTGCTGGAGGTCCCGACATTCGGCTGTCTCAATGTCCATGCAAGCCTGCTGCCCGCATATCGCGGCGCCTCACCCATTACCGCCGCGCTTCTCAATGGCCTGACAGAGACAGGCGTTACCATCATGTTGATGGACGCCGGCATGGATACCGGCCCTGCGCTCGCTCAGGCCCGGCTTCCCATCCAATCCGACGATACGACCGCCTCCCTCAGCGAACGGCTGGCCGACCGCGGGGCAGGGTTGCTTGCCGAAACGATTCCCAGCTGGCTGGCCGGAAATGTCGCTCCTGTCGCGCAGGCCGACCTGCCCGGCGAACCGTCGGTCTGCCGCCTGGTCAAAAAACAGGACGGCCAGGTCGACTGGTCCTTGCCCGCGGCCCGCATCGAACGCATGATTCGCGCCTACGCCCCCTGGCCGGCCGCCTTCACCACCTGGAAAAATCAGAATTTCAAACTGTGGCGGGGCCGCGTCATCCCCGGCTCCGCAGCCCCCGGCCTGGTCCTCTCTGCCGGGAACACAGTCGCCGTCGGGACCGGTGACGGTCTCCTGGCCCTCCAAGTCGTACAACCTGCCGGCAAAAGGCAGATGACAGTTACCTCATTTCTCAACGGAAATCCCGACTTCATCGGCTCCCGTCTCGGCGTCTGACCCGCCCCCCTGCCGCCCCCCTGCCGCCCCCTGTAGGGGCGCCCCTCGTGGAGGCCCTAACCCCTTCGCGCAAAAGCCCACCTCCAATCAAAATCGCCAACTCGTTCCTCGCCCCTTCGCGGACCCAACAGACGCTCCCGTTCGCCGCATTTGCCAGCTCTCTCCCCCGCATGGTATACTCCTCCCTGTGTCGGGGCGTAGCGCAGCTCGGTAGCGCGCTTCAATGGGGTTGAAGAGGTCGGAGGTTCAAATCCTCTCGCCCCGACCTGCATTAAAAGGAGGAGACGGCATCCATTCCGCGCTTCAAAGGATGTCGCCTCCTCTTTTGTTTCCTCCTGCCCCTGGACTTGACCGAGCGAGCAGTGACCCGAAATTCTGCAGGGATTTCAGACTCGCGCTCGTCGGTGCAGAGCTGTCGCAGCCTGCCCTCTTGCAAGCCTCCTGTCTCGACCAACGCCTGCTTGCCGCTCCTGTTCCTGGAACGGGCGCTTCGAACTGATGACGAATAAGAACCAGGTCAAACTTGCCCTGACCGTGCTGGCCGTCGGGTTGGCCCTTGCGGCCCTGATGGCGCTTCGGCCTTCACTTTCCTCCCTCCTGGGCGCCGCATTCGCGCCGCAGGATAGCAGATCGATCGGCGCCGTGCGCGTGGCCAGCCCCCAACCCGGCGCCCTTGAAGTGTCCTGGAATGCTCCCGCCGACGCGCCGCTCGACTATCATCTGAACTGGGCGCGGGCGGGCGAACGCTTCCTCACAGCCAGCGACGACCCTGGAAACGCCTTTCCAACCACCGCCTCCTTCCTCATTGCCGGCCTCGATCAGGGCGTTCGCTACCAGGTGCGTGTGCGCGCCCGCTACCAGCGTGCTGAAAGCAGCTGGACTGCCCCCGCGGAGGCTGTCGTCGCGTCCGCCGCAGCCGCGCCGCCGGGGCCGCCGCGCAACCTGCAGGCAGAGGCGGCGCACGACAGCGTACGCCTAATCTGGTCCGCGCCGGCGGACAACAACCCCATCAGCGGCTATCAGGTCCTGCGCAGCGACCGCGCAACCGACCCAGCCGGCCAGTTCTCCGTCCTTGTGCAGGATACCGGAAGTCCCGAAACAAGCCACGTGGACAGCACCGTGCTGCCGGGCCGCCAATACACCTACCGCGTCCTGGCGCTCAACAGTGGCGTACCGGGTTCAGGCTTCGCGTATGTCGACGCGGACACGCCCGCCGCGCCGAAGCAACATGCCGCGGCGCCCACTGCTATACCCACACCGGTGTCGCAGCCCGTTCCCCCTGCAGCGTCCGCAGCCGCGCCGAGCGTGACGCCGACCACCCAGGCCGGGCTGTCCCAGGCGCCCTTGCTGGCCCTGCCGACTCCGATCCCGCTCTCGCAAACAGACGCGCTGGTCGCGCTCTACCATGCGACCGGTGGCGCGAACTGGGCCCGTAACGCCAACTGGTTGAGCGAGGAGCCAATCGGGACCTGGTATGGCGTCACCACAGATGAGAACGGCGGCGTAACTGAAATCAACCTCAATCGCAATCTGCTCAGCGGCCACCTTCCCCCAGCCCTGGCAAGCCTGTCAAACCTGGAAATCCTGCGCATGTCCGGCAACAGCCTGGCCGGACCGATCCCGGTCGCGCTGGCCAACCTCACCGCTCTGACAAACCTCGAGCTGAATGACAACCAGCTCGACGGCCCCATCCCGCCCCAACTCGGAAACCTCGCAAATTTGGCGTGGCTGAATCTCTCTGCGAACAATCTGGCCGGCCCCATCCCATCCGAGCTCCGCGCGCTCACCGGTCTCACGGTGCTCGAACTGTCAGAGAACAGCCTGACCGGGATCTTCCCATGGTGGCTCAAGGAGCTTGATGAACTCATGATCCTCCATGCTTCCGGCAACCAGCTCACCGGATGCATGCCGGCGGAGCTGCTGCGCATCTGGATCGATGACCTCGACCGCATGCACCTCCCTACCTGCAGGGAGGCCCTCGGCGCCTTCTATTCTGACGCTGGCGGGTCGCAATGGGCGCGCAAAGACAACTGGAACTCCGACGCGCCCCTGTCACAATGGTTCGGCATTGCCGCAGACAACGACGGCCGCGTTACAGCGATCAAACTTCCCCGCAACCAACTGGCCGGCACGCTCCCAACCAGCATTGGCGCCCTCATCCACCTGGAGGAACTGGACCTCTCCGGCAATGATCTCTCCGGGGCTATCCCGCCGGAGTTGACCAACCTTGCCAACCTGTCGACCCTCTACCTTGCCGGAAATCGCCTGAGAGGATGTCTGCCAGCGAGCCTGCGGCAAATCGCGCACAACGACCTGGACAATCTGGGACTGCCGTTCTGTGAATAGGGCCGCCCGCCCTGACCCCGCGCAAACCGGCAGCCCATCCGCCTCTTCCAAAACACTGTTTCACCCCTTGAGCCAAGTGGTATACTTGAGTGACACCCCAAGATCCGGAGTCAAGTCGGAGCCGGCAGATGACCGGCTGCCCAAGTGAAAACGAGGTAACCATGCCATTCACCAAGTCAAATCGCCTCTCCTTTCTGCTGCTTTGCCTGGCGGCCATTTTTGCTCTCTTCATCGCCGCCACCGGGATCCCCTCCTTACTTGCCAGCGAAGGAGACGACCACAGCCACGAGGACGAGGCGCCCACCATCGAAGCTCTGGCCGAGCGTATCGCCGTTCTCGAAAGCCGCATCGCGGAGCTGGAACTTCACCAGAAGGAAACGACCGGGCAGACGCTGACCTATCCCGTCTTCGACGCCGTCTCCGCCGTCTATCTGCTCGACCAGATCGACATTCATGCCCTGTATGAGCGCCTGCATGACGGCGAGGGAATCATGCCGGGCGACGCCGGACAGATCAGGCGCCTCGTGCCCCTGGTCACCGCGGTCAATTGGCCGACCGAACTGGCTGAAGAAGGAAGCGCACTGGCTGAAACGCTTACAAGCCTTGCTGCCGCGCTCGCCGATGACGATCTGGAAAGCGCCCTGCCCCTCTCCTCGGACGCGCACGACGCCCAGCACCACTTCTCCGGCAGCGTCGCTGAATGGTTTGCCTGCCTGCTCGTTCCCGCGGAGGAGATGGAAGCGGAGGATCAGGAACAGGACGAACACTCCGAGAGCGCCGATGACGGCCACTCGCACAGCCATGACCATGATGAAACGAGTGACGAAGACGGCGGCAACGAAAGCGGCGACGACAACTGCGTAAACATCGAAACCGAAGAAACAGAAGACGACGGACACGACCACAGCCACGGAGGCTAACCCGTGATCGCGATCCAACCGCGGAGATATACAGCCAAACTGCTATGGGCAGCGATTCTACTGGCAACCATCCACATTTCACTGACCGCTGTCGTTTTGGCCCATGCCGACTACGATAGCTCCGTCCCCGCCGCCGACGCAGTCGTTTCCCAGGTCCCGCAGCAGGTCCAGGTCTGGTTCACCCAGGAGATGTTCCGCCGCGAAGGGCAAAACAGCCTCGAGGTTTTCGGCCCCGACGAACAACGGGTCGACCTGGACGACGCCGCCATCGACGACGACGACCGCAAGCTGATGACCGTCTCGCTCCAATCGGACCTGCCTGACGGCGTTTACACGGTCCGCTGGCGCACCCTGTCCGCAGACGACGGGGACGACGCCGATGGCGAGTTTCAGTTCACCATCCAGGCTGACCGGCCTGAAGGAGAGGAGACGCCGGCTGCCGCGCCGGTGCCTACGGAAACAGCAGCGGCAGAGACGGGCCTGCCCGCGCCCACACCCACAGCCCAGGCCGAAAGCGAGGAGCCCCAAGAAGCGGCCCCCACTGCCGACCCGACTTCAGATGAGGCCGATTCACCGCCAGGGCAGGCCGACCAGGCGCCGGCGTTCCCCTGCCTGGGCAGGGCGATTGCATCTAAATTGGGTCAGAACATCGAAATGCAGCCGAATACTCTTCCAGGTCGGGGTAAGACACAGGGAAATGTACGAAAGATGGCACGTAGACGGAGAATTTAACTTATCTCGCCGACTGAGGGCC
>JAJDZJ010000063.1 GCA_022824685.1 Caldilineaceae bacterium | reverse complement strand
AGGCCCTCAGTCGGCGAGATAAGTTAAATTCTCCGTCTACGTGCCATCTTTCGTACATTTCCCTGTGTCTTACCCCGACCTGGAAGAGTATTCGGCTGCATTTCGATGTTCTGACCCAATTTAGATGCAATCGCCCTGCCCGCCCTGGGTCCACCATTTGACAATTCGGCATGTGTCGTGTATACTAATTTATTGGTGCCGCGGCGTAACCCTGAAGTTGCGTGACTCCAGTTACGGAAGGAGGTTTGCCCATGTGCATACAAATTTGTTTTCAGATTTGTGTGCAGATGTAAAGCGAGTCTGGGTTGACCCCATTGAACTTATCCAAGCCCGTCTACCTCAAGCCAGCCATAAGCTGGTGGCAAGTCCAGGGGAACAGCGACCCTTACGGGTCGCTTATCGTTTTCAGAGTCGCGCGCCCAGCACGTCGCTGGCGCGTCTCCATTTGTGGCACTATTCGATATAATCCCCCAATGTTTGGACCAAGAAACGGGGAAAATAAGGTGCGTCGAGACGGATGGTTTTGATCAGTATGGTTGGCCCCAATGTCTAGACCACGAAATGGGAAAAATAAGGTGCATCCAAAGGGATGCGTTAGATACTGATCAGAGCACGAAGTGCTCTTCAGCGGGTGTGCGATAGTTGAGACTTTGATGTGGTCGCTCATGGTTGTAGAAGTCGAAATAGTTGGTCAATCCAGTATGCAGCTGGCGCACCGTGTCGTACTGGTTGAGATAGATGTTCTCATATTTGACGCTGCGCCATAGGCGTTCGCAGAAGACGTTGTCGAGGGCGCGGCCGCGGCCGTCCATGCTGACCTGGATGTTGGCTGCGAGCAAGCAGGTGGTGAAGGCATCGGCCGTGAACTGTGCGCCCTGGTCGGTGTTGAAGATCTTGGGTTGACCCTTGCAGAGCGCCAGGCGCAAGGCATCGAGACAGAAGAGACCGTCCAGGGTGTTGGAGAGCTGCCAGGCGAGCACATAGCGACTATGCCAGTCGATGACCGCGACCAGGTACATGAAGCCCCGCAGCAGCGGCACATAGGTGATGTCTGCGCTCCAGACTTGATTGACATGGGTAATCGACAGGTTGCGCAACTGATAGGGATAGCTGGGGAGGGCGCAAACCCCCGCCTCCCCAGCATATTGAATTGAGCCATAGTGCTCAAGAGGAGACTGAGCAATGCTGTCCACTGATGATAAAGTGTTCTTGCTTGCAAGGGTGTTTAGTAACAGGAAACACGCCGAGCAATTTTTGCAAGGCAAAATTTATGCCAACAGGTTATCCGCGTTCAAAAAGATGGAAAAGGATTTGGCGAGAGGAGATGAATATGAGGGAGGGGTGATGAATGATCCTTCTGAAATTTCAATGATGCTTCGATGTTTGAATTTGGAAACAAAAGAGTTCCACAGGGTCGTACTCGAAGGGCAGCATTTCGCTTCTTCTATCAAAATGAAACTGTCGTATTTCGACCATCTGAACTTGCTTTGCATGTACGGTGTTCGACTTAACGATCTTGAATTTACACCTGAAAACACCGATGCGATTAGGAAGCGAGTTTCGTTTTCTGAGAAATTTCTCGATTTCGGCAGTCATGTAGTGGTCATTACCCACGTCACCAAATTCCTCAACCGAGTCGTAATGGCTGCAATTCGAAAAGGGTATGGTTTAGAGTTTGATTTTGTGAAGTATTATGACCCTGAAATTGGTACAAGACTCATTCCACAGAGCATCGAGACGATATTTGCCAAGCGCAATGTATTCGCCTGGCAGGAGGAGTTTCGGCTTGTCTTTAACACTTTTACACAAGGGAATAATCCTATCGTGCTCGATATTGGAAGGATTGATGACATTGCATTCTTGGGGAAAACATCTGAAATGATCAACCCTTCGATTACGATTATAAGAGATTGAAACGCCTCCTCTCCCCCCTACGATGGAACAAGGACATGAAAGCAAACTGGAAAAACCGAACACTGTTCCATGGTGATAATCTAGGCTTTTTGCGCGCCATGAATAGTGAGTCCGTCCACCTGATAGCGACCGACCCGCCCTTCAAAAAGGACAAAGATTTCCACGCTACGCCCGACAGTTTGGCTAAGGGTGCGTCTTTTCAAGATAGATGGGTATGGGAACGTGATGTGCATGAAGAGTGGGTAGATCAGATCACGGACGATTTCCCTCAAGTTATGAATGTGGTCAATGGTAGCCGGGCTTCATACGGAAATGACATGGGTGCCTTTTTGTGTTTTATGGCTGTCCGCCTCTTGGAAATGCACCGCATATTGAAGCCGCATGGAAGTCTTTATCTCCATTGCGACTATACCGCCAGCCACTATCTGAAAGAGCTTTTGGACGCTATATTCAAGCCAAAGAACTTCCAGAATGAAATCGTATGGCAGCGAACTACAGCCCATAATGACTCAAAGAGATATGGGGCTAATGTGGACAAGATTCTGTTCTACACCAAGGATCAAAAAAAGTGGACATGGAATGTTCAATATCAGCCATACACCGAGGAGTATATAGAGCGATTTAAGCGTCACGACGCCGACGGCAGGGCTTGGCAAGATGACAACCTAACTGCATATGGGCTGTCAGGTGGTGGGTACGAATATGAGTACAAAGGCAAAAAGGCGTTGTGGCGGTGCCCCAAAGAAACAATGGAAAGGCTGGATTCGGAAAACAGACTACATTTTACTAGAACGGGCGGCATCAGGTTAAAGCGATACTTGGATGAATCTGATGGGAGGCCATCACAATCTCTTTGGGAGGATATAGGCCCGTTAAACTCCCAAGCCAAAGAGCGCACAGGATATCCTACTCAAAAACCCGTAGAACTGTATGAACGAATCATCAAATCTTCTAGCAACGAGAATGACATTGTGCTTGATCCATTTGCTGGTTGCGCCACAACCTGCATTGCGGCGGAACGTCTAAAGCGTCAGTGGGTTGGTATTGACATATGGGACAAAGCTGAGGAGGTTGTGTTGGAGAGAATGGAGCAGGAAGGTCTTGTAGAGGCATCAGGGCTATTTAACGTCGATAGACCGCGGCAAGGCTTGTTGCTTTATGAGGACTTGCATTTTACGTCTGAAATTCCTCTCCGCACAGACGACGGCGCGTTTGCAGCACCACCCCTCAAAACCATCAAGAAAACACGGTTGGAGGAACCACCTGGTCCACGGATAAGCCGTGAAAGAATGTATGAAATTCTGCTCGAAGAACATGGGTCTCGGTGCGCTGGCTGCGACCGTGAATTCGATGATTCTCGGTATCTTGAACTCGACCACAACACGCCTCGCTCTGACGGCGGCATAAATCACATTTCCAACCGTATTCTTTTATGTGGCCCATGCAACCGCCTAAAGAGCAACACCTTTACCCTGTCGGGTTTACGCCGAGAAAATAAGAAGCGTGGTTACATGGCGTCTCAATAGGAGCGTGAGATGAAATACTCTTCAAGAAATATGAACCTTAAATCTGGGGACAGGGTGTTGGTTGAAATCCCACTCCATGGCCATGAATACAGATATTTGCGACAGGTTCTCACTGTAGATGGAGTTGAATTCGTTGTTTCGCCTTCGTTTGATATGCACAAAGAAGGAAGATGGTCTGGATTTCCAGCGGCATTCATTTACTCTGGCGGAATCGCCTCGTCTACGCGATGTGAAGGGGATGGTGTAAATGATGTAACCATATTTAATGTGTTGCGGTGGCATGTGGGAAATAACACACTGGACATCTCAGACCATGCATCGGTTCGATTCAAAGAGCGCCGCTTTAGCATCGAAACTTGCGTGTTTCTTCCTGTCACGTCGATCATAGTCTTGATTGAAAAAGGGGAATTTCGATTTCATCAACTTGTAAGATGCAACAACAAGGATTATGTTTTTGTGTTCGTTGTAGGGAAAGGCGGATACAATTTCCCTCACGATGAACTTCCGACATTGGATACAAAAACTGATTTGGAGATGTTTACAGTGCGACCAATTACGGTGTATCCCGCAACAAACGAATATTTTAGCAGTATAAAAGTTCTTAAGCCCGCCGGGGCTGAATTCATTGTATGGTTCGACCCGCTTCTCAAGGAATGAGTTTCTTATCGAGAAAGAAGCAAGTCCCGAACTGCTCATAACCAATTAGTTTGAGAACAGACTTAACTTAGGCGCAGGAGCCCACAATGGCAAAGTCCAAGAGTAAGGGTGAATCCAGCCCCCAAATAATACGGCGCAGACGACCAGAAAAACTCCTCAAAATCGACGACACACCAGAAAACGTTGCCCGTGCGCTGTGGGGTGAGCGATCAACCAAATTCCCTAAAGGACAGGGAAATCAGACGCTAAGTGGGGCGTAAAAACCCCGATGTTACTTTGCGATATAAGCCCCAAATCATGCGACGAAACTCTACCAAAACACCACCGCAAACATTTCCACATACCCCGTAGTATCAAAAACAGCCACGTTCGGTGACGGTGGACTCCACACCCTGAAGGCTCAATCCACAACTCGAAGAACCAAGGAGTTATTGATAATGGGCAGAAGAATCCGATCAGTAGCCAATCGCCAAACAGCCTTAAGTCCGACTCCTCCTGACAGACAATTTTCCTTGTTCGCCGCCAAAGAAATGTACACCAATATTGAAGGCAGAGAATTTCATTGCACAATCAATGCGTTCTGCCGAACACAGATATTCGAATTCCCAAGAGTTGATTTCCAGTCTAATGGGAGTGAACCACACCATAACATTTTTTCGTCTCCATCCATCCAGGCTTCTGTCACGACGAATCTGGTGGATTATTTCGAAAACTCGACACGTAGTATACATTACGACATCTGTCCGAGTTTGCGACACATGGTCGGCGAGACCGAAGAAAGAATCATATCTCAACGCGGGGGACGAGTTCCACTGTTTGTCGTGATTGATGAGTTCGAACATTTGACACCAACAGAAATGATTAAGGGTGAATGCAGTATAGCACCTGAAGTAGCCATGGTGGACGGCAAAGCAGAACCTTTAATGGTAGGAGGTAGAGAGGGAGAGGAATTCATTTCCGCTTGGGCTACTGCTGACGGAGAATGGCCGGAATTGCCAAACAACCAACAGGTGGTCAATTTAATTATGGCTGGCGTCCGAGTTGGTCAGCAAACTCCCGAACCAATTCAAAAATATCTGGACATGAACGGGCTAGTGACAGACGATGGACGGTTCGCATCAATATGTCATCCCACGGCATCGGGGAGAGTGGACACCGTGACGCCCATGGACACCAAGGCGTACAGAAATCGGGTGTCTGAAATCCGAAACGCTATAGCTGCTTTAGAACAAGACATCACCAGCCCCCACATCGCACTTCTTGTCAACGCAATGTACAGAGATGAGTATCGGGACGATGCCTTTCAGCGACTTCATTACTTGCAATTGTGGCAATCGTTATCGGAATCAGGAGAGAGGTGGCTGGACTATCAGGGAAGCATCCGAAACGATAGTATAGTCGTGGCAGGACGAAAAACCCTGCTGGAACTAAAGAACTACCGAAACGACATTGCTCATTGGTGGACGGACAACATTGACGAGAGTTTCCTGGTAAACCTTCAGCGAACAATAAACGAACTGATTCATCGCAAGTATTTCTGAGCACACCACTCCTCAACACTTGAACCCGCCCTATAAACCAGTACCCGTCACATCCCGTGACGGGTGAGCCCACGGCGGGTGCAGTGCATATTTGGGGTTGAGATGGTCTGGTGGGAAATGCATGCCAGCGGTGGCTGAAATTGTTTGCCGTCCATTTGTTGGGGGGCACTGGGCAGGCACAAGGCCTGCCCCTACGATGGCGGCGCGGGTGTTCGAACACCGGTCGCTGTCTCAACTGTTCCAATTGTCCACGACGGTCGGGCATACGATGGGGGGCGTTGCGGGGGGAGTCCCCCGCACAAGGGAGGGCCGAAGGCCCGACCGCACAACTGCAGGGGACAGTGATCAGTGGTCAGAGGCGACGGCGGTGGTCGCGGGGAGTTGCCGGCGCTTAGTTCCAATGCACGTCATTTGCGGTTTCGACTCTCTTATTGCGAACCAATATTGATTTCGATGCTAAGGCTTGCTCAATCGAATGTGCGGCCTGTGTGGCGGCGTCCGGCGATGGCGGCTGCCTCGTCACCGGCGGGGAAGGTTATGCCTTCGTCGATTTTGGCGGCGACATTGTCGGCGTCGACGCCGTCGAGGAAGCCTATATTGGCCGCGTTGCAGGCGGCGAAGACGCGGTTGCGCGCGGCTTTGAGGTCGCCTTCTTCGGTGTTCTCGGGGGTGCGGACTGTGTCGTAGCCGAAGGTCATGCGCATGTCGGAGGGGCCCCATTCGGCGAAGGCGATGCCGGGGACCTTGGTGCTGGCTTCGGCATTCTGGAGGGCGCGAATGTTCTCGATCTTGATGCCGAGCACCAGCTCGCCTTCTGGGTTCAGCGGCCACACGTCCGCCTTGCGCAGGTACTCCTGCGTCGGGACGCCCCATACGTGGGCTGCGTTGTCCTGCCCGCCGGAACCGCGCCGTCCCATGTCAAGCCCTTCGCCGACACCGTGCGTGTGGAAGGGGAAGCGCACCCACTCCACGAACTCCTTCACCGCGCCGGGCGTTTCCACGTGGCAGAGCAGGATCCCGTGAATGCCTGTCGCCAGCACCTGTTTAATCATCCAGGCATTATTGCGCACAACATATTCGTCGACCCCGTCGAAGGGCAGCGTCACCAGAACAGGCGGCGTGCGGTGGCCCGTTCGGGTTGGCCCGCCGTCGACCAGGCCGCGCATGAAAGCATTCAGGCCGGCCACGTCGAAGGGCTGGTGCTCGATGCCGATTACGAGCCAGTCGGCGTGGGTCTGGGCAGATTGGACGCCCCCTTCAAAGGTGAGGGTTCGCCCGCCGTCCCAGTAGACGGGCTGACCGGCTTCTCTAAGCTCGATAATCTGGTTGATTCGTTTCATTGTGCCTTTCCCGCTTGGGTGGGAATCGTCGGATTCTGACTGCCAGTGTTTGTAGTGAACTGCCCTTGATGGTTGTCCGGTTCGGGACGCGCAGGGCGCGCAAGTCAGACCCAGTCTCGCAAGGGGTGTTCACGGTCCGCGAGAGGGAAGCTCGTCCGGCCATTGCGGTGCGCAGTGTAGACGCCAAGGATCATCTCCAAAGCCCAGCGGGCGTCGCGGCCGCTGGAGATCGGCTCGCGGCCTTCCTCAAACGCGGCGATGAGATCGCGTACCATATAGGCGTTTAGTGTATCGAAGCCGGGATTGCTCGGCTTCAGCACGACCTTCCAGGCCGGTTCGACCATGGCCGGGTTGAAGTTGGGGTGAGGGCAGTGCAACAGGTAACCGTCCCAGTTGAGCAGAATGCCCTCGGTTCCGTGGATCGCCAGACCGCCGGGGCGGGGGCCGGGGCGGACCTCTCGGCGGTGCGAGTGGAAGGTGGCCATGATGCCGTTGTCAAAGGCGTAGGTGGCTTCCAGGTGATCGCCGAGGATGGGGCCGATCTCTTCGTCTCCCTGACGGGCATGCTCGGGACCGGCGTCCTTGCCGTCCTGGAGGACATAGGCCTGCACCCAGCGAGGATGGCCGAAGAGAAAGCAGAGCATGTCGAGCGAGTGCGTACCCAGTACCATCAGGTCCTGGCCGCCGCCGCGGTGGTCCTGCTTGCCGGCGCAGTAGACTTCCTTGACTTCGCCGATTGCGCCGGCAGCAATCATTTCTTTTATTTTGTGCGAAGACTGGCCGACACGGCCCTGGTGGGAGACAGCAACTTTGGCGCCAGCGCGTTCACAGGCCTCAATCATTGCGTCGGCTTTCGCCAGGGTTTGCGTGAAGGGCTTCTCACAGAAGATCCCGCGCACGCCGGCATCAGCCGCGGCAGTGACCATATCATGTTTTTGGTCGAGCCAGCGGGGCGCGACGCTGACGATGTCCAACTCTTCCTGTTCCAACATCTGCCGATAGTCGCTGTAAAGGTTTTCGCTGGGGACGCCCAAGCGCTCGCCGGCAGCGGCTCTGCCTTCGTCGTCAGCGTCGGCGACGGCGACCAGGTCGATTTCGTCCATACCCAGGTAGACAGTGTCGAGGCTGTGGCCGTAGTTGCCGCGGCCGGTGTGGCCGATGACGCCGGCTCGGTATTTTGTCATGTCAACTCCTCTTCGGTGACGATGTATGCCTTGATTTTGGGTTGTGCGGCCGTCGTCCAAGTCGCGTCTCTGAATTCGTCGTTTGAGTAGTCCGCCATAACGATTGTGCCATCCTCCATCTGGTCCCAGTTGCTGTAGCCGGAGTCGGCGGTGGCGTCGAGGCGGACCATGCGATCGCGGCGGAACTGGTCGGGATAGGTACCGGAATCGGCCTGCCAGGACCAGTTGATGTTGTGGCCGTGCGAGTTGTCGACCGAGGCGCTGACGGAACGCCAGTGCGAGACTCCCGGCAGATTGCTGCCGAAGCGGACGAGCCGGGCGCCGGATGTGGGTACCGCTTCTCGCAGACGGAGGCGACCATCGACGTAGACTGCAATTTCGCCTTCGGAGCGCACGACTCGATAGCGGCGCCATTGGGTTGCATCCAGTGGGAAGCGGCGGCCCGGGAGCGGGCGTGACTCGCCGCCGCTCGTCGGTGAGCCTGTTGTGCTGTGAAAGGCGGCTTCTTCCTGGCTACTTGGTGTCAGGCAAAGTTCCTCCGGCGTAATGCGAAGACGGCACCCAGCGAAGAGATCGCAACCTTCGCTGGACTGATCGGCGAGTCGCAGTTCCGCTTCCAGTTCAACGCGTGCGCCGCTGGTGAGCGCCGGATACAGCGAGAAGAAGACTTGATTCTCCGGACCGAGGTCTGTCTTCAGCGTAAGGTGACCTTTGTCGAGAAAACAACGAGACTCGTCCCAGATGAAGGAGGCTGGTTCGAACCGGAGCCTTTCGGCCGGATCCCAGACGAAAGCGTAACTGGCAAAAGTTCCCCAGCGATTGCGGTAGGAGACCAGCAGTTTGCCGGATTTCAGTTCATGTACAGCGGTGCGCTGGCCGTAGAAGGGGGCGAGTACTGGCTCCTCCCATGTTTTGCCGTAGTCATAACTGTGGATAAGGCGGCTTGGCTGGCCGAAGGCTCCGTTGGAGAAGCCGATACGGGTGACTGCCAGCAGGTGGCCCGGTTCCAGTTCAACGATGCCTACTTCGGAGTCGCCGTGGTAGGGATCGTCGGAAATCGTGGTGGTGCGGGTCCACGTTTTGCCTTGATCGTCTGAAAAGACGGCGGTGTTGCGGTGATAGAGGTTGTAGCCGGGCGGGGGCGGCATTTCGAAAGCATCGGTCTCGACCGGCTCGGTGCGTGTGTAGACAAGGGCGCCGTCCGAAAGGTCTACGACGTAGCCGGGTTCGCCGCCTACTTCGTCACATTGAACCGGCTCGCTCCACGTGCGGCCGTCATCTTCGCTCCAGAAGAGGTAGTTGGCCATGCCTCTGGGGGGCCGCTGCCAGAAGGCGAGGCGCGGCCAGTCATCGCCCGGGGTTCGATGGCCCTGGTCACAGATGATGACGAGCCGCCCGTCGCGCAGGCGGCTCAGTTGGGGCGCGATCCAGACACTGTTGTGCTCCCAGACGTTTCGACTTGAGATTGGGCGGTGGCCATGCCAGGCGCGACCGTGGTCGCTGGAGTAGGCGACCATGATGTGTGTGCTGACGGCTGAGTGGGAGTCGGAGAGCCGGTAGACGGCGACCAGTCCCGATCGCGTCGCGACGACGTTTGCGACGGAGTGATACCAGCCGCGCGGATTGGGGGAGCGCAGTTCAGCCGCGTAGCTATTCTGATCGGCGATGACGAACTTTCTGTCGTCAGGAACCGCTCGCATCGACCTCAGTGCCCCGGAGGAAGAGGAAGGTCGACGCGAACGTTGCCGCGAGCGTGTGATTGGAGGAAGCCGACCAGAATCTCGACCGTTTTCTTTGCTTCCCTTGCCGGGCTGAGCATGTCGCTGCCGGTTTCGATTGCGGCGATCAGGTCGGCGACGCAGGCTGGAATCCTGGTGTACAGGTGTGTCTCGAAGGGAAGGAATTCGGAGTTATTTCTGTCACGGCGGATGACGCGACTGTTGTGGACGTCGAGCATGGCAGTTTCGCCGTAGACCTGGAAGGTAAAGCTGGCGGCGAACTGTGATTTATTGGCGTTGACAAAGGCGCGCACGCCGTTGCGGAAGTGGACGTAGCCGGAGACGGCCGGGTCGGTTGCCGGATCTCTACCGCCGTCCCCGAGATACCTGTCATAATGATCGTAGCCGGGCTCCAGTTCGGCGAAGACCCATTCCGGCTCCGAATCAGCGAAGAAGCAGACGCCATCGACGAGATGTGTGCCGTTGCGGAACATCATGGCGCGCGGTCCGCCAAGCGTGGCGACAATGCGCTGCACTTCGCCTATCGAGCCGCTGCGGATCGCCTCGCGAGCGACATCGTAGTGGGGTCCCCAGCGATTGGTATGGTCGACGGAAAGGAGCGTTCCGCTCGCTTCACAGGCTTCGATCATTCGAGTGCATTCGTCGACGGTGGTAGCAAAAGGTTTCTCGCAGATGATGCCCTTTGCGCCGGCGTTGGCAGCCTCCACGACGATGTCGGTGTGGCGGTGGTCTGAGGTGACGACGCTGACGATATCGAGGTTTTCGCGTTCGATCATGGCGCGATAGTCGGTATAGGTCTCCAGTTCGCCGAACTCCTGCCCCCAGGTTTGGGCGACTTTTTCGAAGAGTTCGGGTTTCAGGTCGCAGACGGCGACGACGTCGGTTTGGGGGTGAAGGTGGTAGGCACCCAAGTGCGAAGATGGACTGGGCGTCTTCAGGATGTTGTTCGGTTCGGCGGCCGGCCGGTTGGCCGCGATTCCCGACAGGCCGACAACGCCGACTCGATAACGCTGCTCCATGTGGTTTGCCTCCTAATGTTCCTGGGTCAAGGAAACGTTCAATTTATCGGCCCACGCTTCGATCTTGCGGAAGGTTTCGGCGGGCACTTCGATCCCTTCGGCCAGGCGTTGCTGGCGTGAGCGGTGTTCGAAGTCTCCGGGGACGAGCACTTCGTCGAATCCCGGCGCTGGCGGAATCGACTTCATTGCGTCCAATACGGCGCGCACGTTGCGCTGGTAGCCGTCCAGGGGCGTGAAGGCGTCAACGTCGTATACTTGCATGAAGAGGCCCGACATCGAAGTCAGCTCGGCGTTGAATTCGCCTGCCAGCCCGCCCATAAGGCTGAAGAACAGGGAAAGCGCGTAGCCTTTGTGGGCCCCAAACGGCAGAAGGTAGCCGCCCTTTCTGAATTCTTCAGGATTTGTACTGGGGTTGCCTTGGCCGTCGACCATCACGCCTTCGGGAACATCAAGTCCTTTACTCAGGGCTACGAGTATCTTTCCTCCGGCGACGACGCTGGTGGCGAAATCAATCACGAAGGGAGCGTCATCGCCGGTGGGGATGCCGACAGCGATGGGGTTTGTGCCGAGGGCGCCGCGCGCGCCGCCAAAGGGAACGACCTGAGAGCCGGCTGCGGAGGCGCCTCCCAGCGTAATTACTGTGATACATCCGGCCTTTGCCGCCTGCTCGGCGTATTCGCCTACGCGGCCGATGTGGGTCGTGTTCTGGAAAGTGACGCAACAGACGGCGGACTTTCTTGCTCTTTCAATAGCCCACTCCATTGCACTGCGGCTCATGACATGGCCGAAGCAGCTGTGTCCGTCGACATGCATCGTGTTGGCGCTCTCACGGACGATTTCGGGGTAGGCTTTGCAGTCAAGGTGGCCGTCCTCGATGCGGTCGAGGTACATCGGGACGAACTGTACCCCGTGTGAGTCATGGCCGGCGAGGTTGGCATTGACGAGGATCTCCGCGACTGTGGAGGCTATGTCATCCGGGGCTCCCGCGGCCGCGAACAGTTTGCGGCTGATCTGGAGAAGATAGTCGGCTGAGTGGCGGGTGGAATCTGTCATCGGTCTCCTCTGAGGTTGAAGCGGGCTGGCTGTTGTTTCTGTCTCAGTCGCGCTTGGAAGATGGCCTTGATCGGAATTCAGACCGGGGGATTCTATGCGGGGTCGTCGTCACGGAGCAGAGGCAGGTTGACGACGCGTCCCTCGGCTGCGGACTTATATCCTGCCAAGAGGATTTCAGTAAGATAGGCAGCCTGTCGTGCGTTCATCTCGCTCTCGCGCTCTTCGAAGATGCAGTCGATAAAGTAGCTTGCGTCGGTGCGGCTTTCCAGTGTCGACGGCAGGGAGGCGATGGTGCGCTTGGGTTGAGCGTTGACCTCATCCTGGGTCGTGCGCCAGAATCCCATGGGGTCGCGGGGGTTAATCTCAGGGGGCGTCCACGGCTGGTCGTTTGCGTAGACTTCCAAGCGAGGTCGATTGGCGTCGAGGAATATTGAGCCTTCGGCGCCGATCAGGTGGATCTGGTTTGCGCCGCCGGCCGGATGACTCGCCCATCCAATGCGCCCGCCGGTAATTGTGGCGGTTACCCCACCCTCCAGCGTCAGTGAAAGAAACCCGAAATCTTCCATATTGCGGTTCTGATGTTCGGCAAAGAAGTAGTTGGCTGTGCTGCCGAAGACGGACTCGACAGCGCGGCCGGAAAGCATGCAGACAAACCCCAGGGCGTATACGCCGATGGCGTACAGCTCGGCTTTTGCGTCGACAAAGTTGGAGATAACGGGCGGGTAGATTGCCTGCCGCGGCGTACCCAGTTTTGCAGTTCCGTTCGGCCCTTTGGAGAACAGGTTATCTACGTGAATGGCCTTGAGTTCACCTATGGCGCCAGACTCGACGACGCGGCGCGCCTGCTGTACCCAGGCCTGGTGGTTGGAGCTGAACATCTGGCTGCGGACGCCGGCCCGTTCGATTGCGGCAACGGCGGCGGCGGCGTGGGACAGGTATGGCGTCATGGGCTTGTCGACATAGACGTGCTTGCCGGCGTCGGCGCAGCGGGCGGCGATGCGGCCGCGGCGTTCAGGGTCGGCGCAGACTGAGACGAGATGCACGTCGTCGCGGGCCAGGGCTTCTTCGAGGTCGGGAAAATAGGGGATGTCCAGATCTTCTGCGAACTGCCTGTTCAGTTGCGTGCGCTCGGGGGGCACGTCGGATTCATCGCTCAGGCCAACCAGTTGGCAGCGGGGATCGGCCCGAAGGTTCAAGGCGTAGTTTTCCTGGTGTGTCAGTCTGCCCGATATCAGAAGGACTCCCAGTTGCTGGCTGCTCATGCCTGGTCTCCTTCGGGTGACAGCGCTACCGGTTGTTTGGCGAAGAGTGATTTATCTATTGCGGCCACCATTTTCGAAGTGGACAAGACCGTGGATTGTTGGTTTCTTTCCTCCGGTCCCCCGGCGAGATTTTCGGCACGCGCTGGAACATCGGAATCTGTGTGATAGATGGCGCCGCGTGCCCCAAGGATGGCTAGACTCATTGACGGATTGTCATGGGCGAGGGTAATTGCCAGAAGGGCCGACTGGCCGTTCTCGAATTCCAGGGCGAGCGAGAGGTGGCCGTCATCTGCCGAGCCGGTGGCATAGATCCGGCGCGGCTGGCCTGACAGCCAAGTCTCGGCGTAGGCACTCATTTCGGCCAGCAAAGATTTCAGTTCGGCATTGTTTTGTGCTGCGGCCGCGGTCCAGCGGACGAATAAGGGCGCGCCAACACGGCCGCCGGCGAGCGTTTCGCTCACGGTCTGGTCCAACACAGTCCAATCGTACATGGGTAACTCCTGGGTTTCTGATGCAACGCGCAAGGGTGGACTGTGAATGACTGAGTTGAAAGACTCAAGTATTGGAGGGTTATGATTCGGCTTGGCGCGGGTTGAGGGCGTCGTTCAGGCCGTCGCCCAGGAAGTTGATGCCGACTGAAACGATGGCAATGGTCAGGCCGGGAACGGCGACGAGCCAGGGGCGGTAGCGCCAACTCAGGGCGTTGTCCTGTATCATGGCGCCCCAGCTGGCCTGTGGAGGCTGCACGCCCACACCGAGAAAACTCAAGCCGGACTCGGCGACGATTGCGCCGCCAAAACCGAAGGTAACGAGCACAATCAAAGGGCCGAGCGCGTTCGGTATCAGATGCTTTAGCAAGATCTTCTTCTGGCTGACACCTATAGCGCGCGCAGCCTCGACAAACTCCTTTTCTCGCAACGAAAGTATCTGTCCTCGGATCAGGCGGGCGTAGGCGGGCCACTGGATAAAAGAGAGGGCGCCGAAAACGACGATCAGATCGACGTAGGTAGGGGTAGCGAAAAACTCCAGGCCCGTCGCCTCGTACATCGTATCGACCCAGTCGGCGACTGGCTTGCGAAACGTCGCAGCCATAAGCGAAGCGAAAAGGAGTTGGGGAATCGACATGGTTACGTCGATGGCGCGACCGATCAGCCAATCAGCCCAAGTCCCTGAATAGGCGGCTACCGCCCCGAGCAACATACCGAGAACGAGGCTAAACACGGTAGAAATGATAGCGACAAGGCCTGCGGTGCGCGCTCCCCACATGATGCGGCTCAGCATGTCCCGGCCCAGGTCGTCGGTCCCCAAGAGATAGTCTCTACTAGGGCCTTCGGCGATTCGGTCCAAGTTTTGGAGCATATAGGGGTACGGAGCCAGATACGGCCCAAAGAATGCTGTTACAAAGAGAAGCAAAAAGATGAATAATCCCGCCATAGACAGCCTGTTTCGCACCATACGCCGAAAGGCATCGCTCCACAGGCCGCGCGTCTTCGTTTCGTCTGTTTCCAGTTCAAGCGACAGTTCCGCGGCATTGGCGGATTCCGTCTGAGCCATCCAAATTTCCTCTGTATCTTGTCCCGTCAGCCTCTTGGAGCCGTTGCATCGGACATTCTTTCCTCTCCTGGACGGGCCCTGCTTTAGGGGTCTTAGTCGTAGGCTACGCGGGGATCCAAGAGAGGATAGATCAGGTCGACGATGAGATTCAGTGCCATTGTCATGCCGGCAGTGAAAAGCACGACACCGTTGATCATATTAAAGTCGCGTCCCGCCAGCCCTTGTTGAAAGAGACGGCCCAAACCGGGCAGGTTGAAGGCGAGCTCAAGAAAGACGGCCCCCCACATGAAGTCGTCAACCAAGAGTCCCAGCGAAGTGACTACAGGGATAAGTGCGTTGCGGGCCACGTGCCGCGCCATGACCCTAACTTCGGTCAAACCTTTGGCGCGAGCTGTTCGAACATAGTCATTCTGCATTACTTCCAAAATGCCGCCGCGAGTTTGGCGAATTACTCCGGCAAGGGAACGAGTCGATATGATTGCAGCGGCTACAAAATAGGAAGGATGCATGACGCCCTTCCATCCGCGAGGAACGTTCATGAGGTCCAGCCATAGTACCGTGATAATCAGCATGACGGGTACCAAGACATAGGGTGGAATAGACCAGAAGAACAGGCTCGTGCTAACGATGGAATAGTCCAGCAAAGTGTTGTGAAAACGGGCCGCGAGCATTCCCAGGGGGATGCCAATAAACGTCATGATCGCCAACACGCCCAGAGCAAGCTGGCCGGAGACTGGCAATGCGCGTTTGATGCGCGGCCAGATCGGGGCGGCGTCCAGGAAGGAATAGCCAAACTTCCCCTGGAGCAGGTTGCCCATGTACGTGCCGAACTGCTCGTGGAAGGGTCTGTCCAGACCATACTGACTGCGCAGATCGGCCACTTCCTCTTCATTCAGATAGACACCCTGAGCTGCCCACTGTGTACGCAGAATCGTGACCGGGTCGATCGGCCCGAGATAGCCCAGAAGGAATACGATCATCAGGGTGGTAAAGAGCGTTGGGATGATGATCAGCAGCCGCATTGACAGGTAGCGGGTCACGTCTCAATCCCCGTTGGCAAGTGGTTCGTGGTGAGTTGAATGCGGGAGGCGGTCAGCAGCCAGCGCCTCAAAGGCAGCCGGCCACTGACCACCAGGCGTCACAGTTTAGCGTTCTTTGAGGTAGGTCTCGGTCATCGTGTGCCAGAAGCTGATGCGGCTCTGGCCGTAACCGCCGACCCAGGGCTGAATCTGGAACCAGCCGCGGATGTAGCCGGTCGGGATAACGAGTGCAGCGTCGGTGAACTTCTTCAACATGGCCTGCGAGCGCTCACAGTACTCGGCGCTGCCGGGATCCATGGAAAGAAGTGCATCGATCTCCTCGTCCCAGCCTTCTTCGGTGTAGTTCGTCCAGGACTGATAGGCGCCGCCGCGCGTGTGGGCGATGCCTTCCAGCAGATAGCCAGGACGCGGGAGGAAGGAGCCACCGCTGGTGACGCGGAGCGCGACCAGACCCTCACCGTCGACGAACTCGGCTTCGGCGTTCTTGATCTCGACATCCTCGATGCCGAGGTTAACGCGCCACATTTCCTGGATAATCTGGGCGGCGCGGATGCGGGGCGGATCGCTCCCGCCGGTCAGGATGCGAATCTTGGGAACGGTCTCTCCTGTCGGTCCATACTTGGACTCGCCCAGGAATTCCATGGCCCTTTCCGGGTTAAAGGGATAGGGCTGAAAATCGGCGTCAAAGCACTGATATGACGGAGCCATGGGGCTGCCAGCGTTGCTGGGCGCCTGCTCGCCTTCCCAGGCGATCTCGGCTACCTTTTCCCACTCGATTGCGGACATCAGGGCGCGGCGCAGGTTGACGTCGTCGGCCGGCTCCTGGTCGGTGACGAAGTACATTGCCCAGAATGCGGAGATGGGAATTTCACGGAAGGCTTCAGGTTGGTTCTGTCGCAACAGGACAGACGAAGGACCTGCGAGCTGCAGAGCCAGGTCAATCTCGTCGTTTTCAAACATCAGGAGAATCGTCTGGAAGTCACGGATGGTGGTGGCTTCGATGCCGTCCAGCAGGGTTGGCTTACCCCACCAGTTCGGATTACGCTCGAAACGGTAGATTGCGTCCGGCTCCGGCGACAGGTGGACGGGCTTGAATGGGCCGCTGACGATCAGATCGGCTGCGTTCTCACCCTGGAAGAAGCGTTCGGCCATGGCGCCGCGCCATTCCGTGGCGTCATTGAATTCGTCAGCTCTTTCCAGGAGATCGGCGTACTGGTCGAAGCGGGCCGGAGCTGCCTCACGGAAACCCCACAACTGGGGCAGCGAGCCCTCGGGTCGCCAGAGCTCGACCTTAAGCGTCTTGTCGTCCAGAGCGGTCAGGCCGGCAATCGTCTCGGTCTCGCCGTCAGCGAATTCGTCGATGCCCACGACTGCGCCCATCACGAAATTGCGCGGCCATGAGTTGCGGTCGGAGTGGAAGATGTAGTTCCACCAGTCGATCGCATCCTGGGCGGTGATCGACTTGCCGTCGGACCAGACGGCCTCTTCCTGAATGTGGAAGATGTACTCGGTGAGGTCTTCGTTCACTTCCCAGTCGGTGGTGAAGAGGCCGGGCATTACGTTGCCGTCGATGTCCACCAGGAAGGGAGGCATGAACATGTGGCCGAAGTTACAAGGGCTGCCGTAGTCGATCCCGGGGAAGGGACCGGAGCCGCAGCCGCCTTCATGCACAACGTTGAGGATCTGGTCTTCGGCCGCATCGTCGGGCAACATCACCTCGGGCATCATGGCATCCGAGTCGTCTGAATCTGCCATGCCGTCTCCGGCCGGTGCGGCCGGGGCGACACAAGCGGTCAGGGAGATGCCAAGGACCAGGATGAGACCCACTAGAATCTGCCATCGAATTCTCGACATGCTTTTCACTCCTTGCTGAATTGTTGCGCCCTATGCGGCGCGCAGTGAAATCCTGCCTGACTCAACCGGGTGGCGGAGTCGAATTTACGCCTTTGAGACACGAGCAGATTTCTTCTACCTGCTTGGCTACCTCCTTTCATCAGTTGCCAGACACGGGAAAATGGAGGCCGAAGAGGCTAACGACAGAAAGCCGACTCCGGCAGGAAACCGACAAAGCTATGGACAGGCTAGGCAAAGATTCATGCGGCAAGTCTGGATGGGATTCGATATTGGCACGGCAGTTTGGGATCGTATGCGAGAGTTGGCTGACGTGTTCCGCCGACAAGGACATCGCTCTTGCACCCGAAGGCCATCCGGGAGGCCGTCGCCAGCACGAGCACTCTAGTGATCACCTGCGACGGGCACAATGTTAATTTATATCTGTGCCAGTGTCAAAGGCCCGAAATCTGGGGGGGCCGTCCAAATTGGGGCGCGTTTTTTGGCTGGTTCGGGGAGATTACGCTGAATTCTGGAGCCGGATTCTCGTTGCAGGCCCGGTTCCGGGCTTCGCTCAGACAGGAAGGGGGACAGCTTGATCCGTCTGGGCGAGGCTATGGCGCGAGGAATGAGGTTGAGCGCAGGGAGTTGGCCAGGGGTTGTTGGCACAGGGCCTGCGGGAGGCGGGCAGCGGCCCGGGGGGGAAGGGCTGCGGGCAGGGAAAGGGGGACCGCGGCGCGGGACCGAAATTGGATTTCGAAGACAGGGAGATCAGGTAATGAAGGTCACATTGTGGCATAATTGAGGCCAAGCAGGCGTGTTCCCAATTAAAGATTGCTTCCACTTTCGAGGGAGGTCGGCATGCGACCGGAAACTTTCCGTCACTACTGGGAGAAGGGCTGGGCCGTCGAAGAGGGGGTCTTCAGCCGCGAGGAGGCCGACAGGATTGCGCAGATTGCGCTCGACCTGAGTCAGGAAGAGTTGAGCCGCGAAGGCGACAACTATGTCGTCGACAAGTCTGCGGACGGTGAGATTGCGCCGCGCAAGATCGACACGCCGTTCCTGAAGCGAAGCGAATTCCAGGCATTCGTATTGGACAAGCGGTTGACCGGTATGCTGGCGGAACTGCTCGGCGCGCCTCCGCTGCTGTCAGGCGATCAGATCTTCATGAAGCCGCCCCATTTCGGGTCGGCAAAACCTTACCACCAGGACAACTTCTATTTCCAGTGCGATCCCGGCGACCACGTGATCACGGCATGGATTGCACTCGATGACGTCGGCGAGGAAAATGGCTGCCTGCGCTACATTGACGGCTCGCACAAAGAGGGAATCATTGCTCACGAAGCAGTGCCCGGCGAACCGTACAACCTGGTGCCGCCCCCTGAGCTCATCGATCTACAGAGAGAGTCGCTGGCCCTCGTCAAGAAAGGGGGCGTTGTCTTTCACCACAGCGAGGCGTTGCATACGTCGCATCGCAACGAGTCTGACCGGTGGCGCAGGGGGTACGCAACGCACTGGGTGACCGCCGATGTAAGTTCGACCAAGGATACGCTGGACAGGGCCTACTTCCGCCGCGATGACTATCCCGCCTAGCCAGGGCAGGCAAGGTCGCGGCTTGCCTCTTGCATGATTCAAATCCCGTAGGGTTGTTTTCATATTGCTTGTTGTTCGACTCGTTCAGATCCAATCAAAGGAGACGTCACATATGAATCGCTCGACATTTTCACTGGCGCTGATCGCCCTACTTGCGCTCATGCTGAGCGCGTGTGTTGCGCAGGCGCCCGCTGCGCCGGCCGCCGAGGAAGAGCAGATGGCGGCTGAGGAAGAACCGATGGCGGAAGAGGCCGTCGAAGCCGGCAGCGAGGCCGAGTTTGAACAGATACTGGCTTGCGTCGAAGAGAACTTCCCGGCCGAGAGCTACTTCACCAATGAGCTTTTGCCGGCAGTTGACGCAGCCTGGGAACCGATGGAATGTGACAGCGTCGACAGCATCAAGGTGGGGATGCCCTGGGTGCTGAACGACGAAGAGGCGCCCTGGTACAACGCGATTGAGCTGGGCTATTTCGCGGATGTCTGACTCGAGGTTGAACTGGTCGCAGGCGGGCCGGGGGTCGACCATCTGCAGACACTTGCGGGCGGCGCGGTGGACATTGCCGTGGTTGCCGGGGGCAGCCGCGTGCCTTCGCTCGTTTCCAGTCCCACCCCAGCGGACGTGGTGGCAGTCGGCACCTTCCTCAAGCACAGTCCTTACATCTGGTTGGGCTTGGATCCCGACACGCCACAGGATCAGCGCTCTGACAAAGTGTTGACGCCGCAGGACTTCATTGGCACAAAGGTTGGAATCCAGGGCAATGACGACTACCTGTTCAATTTCATGTCCAACAAGTATGACATTCCTCCTGACCAGGTCCAGTTGATGGAGGCCGGATTTACGCCGGACCCGGTACTGATGGGCGCGATGGACTACATCGGCGCGTGGATTGTCAACCAGCCGCGGCTGCTTGAAGAGCAAGGGTTCATGAACTGGGTCGCGTTCCGCTTCAGTGATTGGGGCTGGGACGGCTATGGCGATGTCACGGTTGTAAGGCGGGAAACTTTCGAGGAGAATCCCGATCTTGTGCGCCGTTTCCTCGCCGCCCAGACGGAGGGCTTGAACTATCTGCTGGAGAATCCCGACGCGTCGGCCGAAATCGCCGTCGTATACGGAGTTGACGCTCAGCTCACGAAAGAGCAGGCGCTGCGCCGATTTGAGCTGCAGGAACCACTGGTGCTGGGCAGCGACGACCTGCCGGTATCGCATATGTCGGCTGACCGCTGGAATATGCAAGTGGCCTCGATGATTCAGTATGACCAGCTTGAGTTGGAGGCCTGCAAATAGGCTTTGCGATTGGCGGCGCATTTTCCCATCTGGCGGGTAAGTAATTCCGCTGGCCGTGCGCGCCGGGGGCAGCCGTCATATGGCGGGGTCTCGGTTGGAAACTCGGTGAGGTAGGCTGAGGACAAGGACATGGTCCTTGTCCTCAGCAGCGTACAGGACGGAAATGTCTTGGGGACGCGCGCATCCTGGAAGGTCGACGCAATCTGCAGGACGATAGAGATTATCCACTTTTTGCTCTTCAGGAGGGAAGGCACAGTGTTGTGCAAGAGACAATTGGTTTGGTTGCTCGTTGTTTTGCCACTGTTCGCGGGGGCCTGCGTTGCGCCGGTCGCCATCCCCACCGAGGGAGGTGAGTTGGGGCCGAAGGCAATGAACAGCCCCGAAGATGAAGTTGTGTACGAGCGAACTTTGGCCTGTGTAGAAGAGAACTACCCTGCCGAAAGCTACTTCACAAATGAACTCCTGCCCGACGTCGACGCGGCCTGGGAACCGATGGAATGCGATGGACTGTATCAAGTAAGGGTTGGCATGTCCTGGATTCTGAACGATGGCGGGGCTGCCTGGTACAATGCGCAGGAGCTGGGGTATTTCAGGGACGTCTGTCTGGACGTGGAGCTGGTACGGGGAGGTTCCGGGCTGGGCAACTTGCAGACGTTGATTGACGGCGACGTGGAGTTTGCCGTCAGCGCCGGGGGGAGCCAGGTTCCCGCGCTTGCCCTGGGCCCAGGGGGAGAGGAGATCGTGGCAGTTGGCGCATTGATCAAGGACAGCCCTTACATCTGGCTGGGACTTGACCATGACACGCCGCCCGGTCAGCGTTCCGAAAAGGCGTTGACGCCGCAGGATTTCGTTGGCAAGACGGTTGGCCTGCACGAGGGAGAGGGCTACTTTTTCGAGTTCATTGCCGCGAAGTACGGGTTATCCGCCGAGGACGTGGAGCTTGTCGTGACCGGCTACACGCCTGATCCCGTGCTGGCGGGCGAGGTGGATTACGCCGGCGCCTGGCTTATTAACGAACCGCGGCTGCTGGAGGAGCAGGGCTACATGAACTGGGTAGCCTTTCAGTTCAGCGAATGGGGCTGGGACGATTATTCGGAAGTGATGGTCGTGCGGCGAGAAACTCTTGAGGAAAGTCCCGGCCTCGTGCGCCGCTACCTGGCCGCTGTCTTTCAGGGACTGAAGCACGTCCTTGAAAGCCCGGAAGACTCGGCCCGAATCGCGGTCCGGTATGCCGTCGACGCTTCGACGACGGAGGAGCAGGCGTTGCGGCGGTACCAGTTGCAGGAGTCTCTCATCGTTGACGCTGATGAGCTGCCGTTGGGCCACATGTCTGCCGAGCGCTGGAATTCACAGGTGGCCTCGATGAGCCGGTATGGCCAGTTAGAACTGCCGCTGTGCGAGTGAGGGCGCAGGAGAAAGAGAGCGAAATTGACTATCGAGTTTTCGCGGGTCAGCAAACAGTTTGGCGAGGTTGAGGCGCTGGATGACGTCAGCCTTACCATCGATGACGGCGAGTTTGTCACCCTGATTGGGCCGTCGGGCTGCGGCAAGACGACGATGCTGCGGATTGCGGCGGGGCTGGAGGAGCCGAGCGCCGGAAGCGTGGCGGTGAACGGCGACACGCCCAGGAACGCCTGCCGCGAGCACCAGATCGGCGTTGCGTTTCAGCGGCCGGCTTTGCTGGCCTCCCGCACCGCGCTGAGGAATGTTGGGATGACGCTGGAAATCACAGGTCGCGACGGCGCACTGTCTCCGGGCGATTTGCTGACCGATTTTGGGCTGGGCGAGTTTCACCATCACTACCCACACCAGCTCTCCGGCGGGATGCAGCAGCGGGTAAATATCGCTGCGGCCCTCGTCCATGATCCGGCCATACTGTTGCTGGATGAACCGTTTGGCGCGCTGGACGAGCTGACGCGGGAATCGATGGGTGAATGGCTTGGCGGCGTATTGAGTCGTTCATCCAAGACGGTGATCTTTGTTACGCACAGCGTGGAGGAGGCAACGATTTTGTCGGACCGTGTGGTGGTGCTCTCTGCCCGACCCGGCAGGATCTCCGAAGTCATCGAGATAGCGCTGCCCCGGCCCCGGTCGAGGGCCTTCCGCACGGATGACAACTTCCTGCGCGAAGTGGCGCGCGTGCGTTCATCGCTCTATCGGGCAGTGGAATTGAGTAACTGACGGTCGACCAACCCTCGTTTATGGGGCGAAATGCACGCGTCTTGGCCGATATATCCTTTTCGAATTATTCGTCATTCCCTTCAGGGGGGCAATCGTGAGCGAACGTCTCGCCTACCTCATCATGATCGTCTCGGTGCCCATTCTTTGGGTGCTGACAATTGAGATTACGGGATTCCCGTCGTTCTTGATGCCGCCTCCGGATATGGTGGCAGATGTGCTTTGGAGCGAGAGGGAGAATCTGCTCTTTCATACCAGGATCACCATTATCGAGGCCCTGTCCGGCTATGCGGTCGCCAATGTGATTGCCATCGCCCTGTCCGTCTCCTTCCTTTACTTGCCATGGTTTGAGGCGCTGGCCATTCCCTGGACAGTGATTATCAAGAATGTGCCCTTTGTCACCATCGCGGCCATTTTGATCATCATTCTGGGTGACACGCCGTTGCCCAAAATCATAGTCGTGGTGCTTGTGACCTTTTTCCCGATCCTGGCCAACGTAACGAAGGGGCTTAAGTCAGCCGACTCCGTCATGCTGGACCGGATGCAGACTTTGAACTCCAGCCAGTGGGAGGTTTTCACAAAGATCAGGTGGCCAAGCGCGCTTCCTTACTATATCGCCGCCCACGAGATCGCGTTTACCGGCAGCATCATTGGCGCCGTGGTCGCCGAATGGCTTTTTGCGCGGCAGGGGCTTGGCTATCTGATTGTACAGGGCATGTCACAGTACCGGGCGGACAGAGTGTGGGCTGTTACGATTCTGGCCAGCGCACTTGCGGTGGGGGCCTATCTTCTGATTAAGGTAATTGAGAAATACCTGTTCCGATGGCAGGTAGAAGACCTAACGTAAGGCCTAATGCGGCTAAATGAAGATCGAATGGGTTTGAGAAAGTAACGTCTATGAACATCGATCATTCGGTAACGTATGACGGACCCAGGGCAGCGTTCGCTACATTCACCGGCAGTCCCCTCTGGGGCTACGGTGTCGACGGCGTGGTAGAGCGGGCGGAGGCGAAGGGATGGCGCGTTGCGAGGCGGGAACGGCTCGCAACGCCTTACGGTCTCTCGCCGCTAGTCGTTCACTTCGTCACCGCGACTGGGCGAGACGTGCTCTGGATCCCCTCGTATGGGGAGGTGGTCGGGGAAGATTCGCTGTATCACCTGAACTTTGAGAAGAGTTTCTGGGTTCTGTGGCAGGCGGGGGTCAAGGTAATGCTGGTGGGGGGCACGTCGGGCATCGCCGACTGGCGACAGGGCGAGGAGGCGATCCGGCCTGGCGATGTCGTTCTGCCATGGAGCTTTTACACGCGCCCAGTTCACCGCGGCCTGCCGGGAACGCCGTTCGAGAGCATGTGGTCGAAGTCCCATTTTCTGCTGGGGCAGCCGTTCTGCCCTGAGCTACAGGGAATTATGGAGTCGAAGCTGGCGCCGTACGTGGAAGGCGGCCAGATCCGCGGGGTGCGCCCACCGGCCGACACGCGCGTAGCGCTGGTCGTGCCCGAGTCGATCACGTTTGAGACCGATTTCGATATCCTGCACTGGCTGGCGGTTTCAAAGAACGCCTCAGAGCTGCAGCCGGACCGGCCGCCGATCGCAACTCTGCACGGCGACTGTTTGAATCCGCTCCTGGCCAGATACCTGGGCATCCACGTGCTGTATTACCACATGGTCAGCAACTATGCCCAGGGTTTGGAGCCAGAGCACAATATCCGGGGCACGATTCATCATCTCTATACCAAGATATTTCCGGAAATCGCCTTGGAGCTGGAACTGGACCTGCTGTCGACGCTGGAGATTCCCGACGGCAGCAACTGCGTATGCACCTCCAGCCTGACCGAGGCCCCCCCCGTTTTCAGTCAATCACTGACACAACCTGAATGACCGTCCCGAGTTCGGGGCGACCGGCGCGGGCGGAGGCCGGTCAGACCGGTTCGGGCAACTATCCAATTGATTCACACAGGAACGGACCTATGACGACAATTCCAAGCGCGAGTTATGCTCTCATTGGAGGCTCCGGCACGTGGGGGGCGCGATTCCCTGAAGACCTAGAGATGCCCAACGTCGAACTGACGGACTATTTTGAGGGCTTTGACACGCCGTATGGCCGGTCGGCGCCATTCAAGCTGTTGAAGATTGCGGAGCAGCCGGTGTGGCGAACGGCGATGCACGGGATGTGGGACCATGGGGGCGGACCGGGTTCGCGGCCGCGCACACCCTGGCTGGCGGCCAAGCAGGTGGGCTGGGTGCTGGAGCAAGCGGGCGTACAGTGGGCCATGGTCGAGGCGTCGGTTGGCGGCATACAGCGTCCTGACAAGCCGGGGGCGCCTCTGCCTCCGTGGAGCATTACGATCAACAGTGACTACATGTTGTTCTTCAGACCGGAGGAGGACCAGCCTTTTTTCGGCGGACGGAAACGTTCCGCCCGCTTCAAGGATCCATTCTGTCCGATCATGAGCAAGCTCCTCTATGAAGCCGCGCAGAAGGAGCCGAAGTTTGTTGGCGTTTACGAAGACGCGATCTATGTATGCACTGCGTGGGGGCGATTTGAGACGGCCAAGGAGATCCAGGTTTACGCGGACATGGGCGCGCATGTAGTAGGCCATACGCTGGCGCATGAGCTGCCGGTGTTCCGCAAGGCCGGCGTCCGGCTGGCCTCGGTTGGCATCATCTCGAACCACGCTGAGGGCAGGGATGAGTGGGTCGGGGACAATCCGGATGCGATGGCTGACTTTTACTTCAGTTGCCCCCACTATCTGGGCCCCGTGATGGCCAACGCCATGCAGGCGCTGATAGAGAGCGGCGCGACGGCGCCGGAGGAGCCGGACATCTATCTGTACGGTCTGGGGCAGTTTCCGGTTGAGGGGGCCTAGCGGGTCGGCGGGGCAACTGCAACGCCTGTCTACCTGTTTCGTTCTATTCTGAGGTGGCTGGCTCGCTCGCCGTTACGGTCGGTGAGCCAGCAGTCCAGACGGTTCGCGCTTCATCAGCCAGATCGCAGGTCTCCAGCGTGAGGTCTCTGCGCAGATGGCTAGGGCCTCCGGTGGGTTCGCCGGGCTCGTCGGCAACGGTCAGACACAGGGCGGCGTCGGTTCCGTACTTCAGTTGAATCTGGCCCCGTTCGTTGAAACCGAATTTCTGCAGGGCCGCGTCGGAGCAGCCTGCAAGGATCAGGTCGGCGCCCGGTTCTGGTGCGCCGGCTTCCATGCAGAGGTCGTACGCCGGCATCTGAATCTGTCCCGGCGAAGGCGAGTCGAATTGGAACATTTCATCGTCGGCGCCTGGCTTGCAGGTGTGGGCGGTGAGCGCGCCCTGCAGATTCAGCGAACTGCCGAAACCGGGTACGTCCACGCAGTAGAATTCCGGTTCGTCCAGCGGGTCAAGCAGTTGAATCAGGCCAACGGGGGCGGGCGCGAGATCTGGCATCACTGCGGCTGGCGTCTCTCCGGCAGTGGGTTGCGGATTGAGCGAACCCGGCACGGCCAGTTGGCAGGCGGCAATAGCGCAGGCGATTGCCGTCATGGCAAAGCAGCGCAGGGTGCTGCCGACTGTCTGATTGATCCTTAATTTGAATGTCTTGGCCACGGGATCGAATAAATTCGGCGCCGGTCGTCTCTTCGAGCCGCACATTATCCAGTCTGCGGACTGATGAACGCATTATACACCGACTCCCATATCTCCAGAATCCGAATCGTTCGCTCCGCTCGGATTGCGAATCTTTCACGCCAACGAGATGTCGAACCAACCGAACATTCTCCTTTTTCTCACTGACGATCACGGCCAGTGGGCGAGTTCACCCTACGGCAACCGGGAAGTGAGAACCCCCAACCTGGAGCGCCTGGCAGCCACCGGGATGGTGATGGAGAACGCCTTTACGCCGGCGCCAGTCTGTTCGCCGGCGCGTGCCTCCCTGCTGACCGGGCTGACGCCGTCGCAGCATGGCATCCACGACTACATCGCGATGGCATTTGACCGGGGAACGTGGCTGGCCGAGGCGCAGACACTGCCCCGGCTTCTGCAGGGGGCGGGCTACAGGACCGGGCTGGCCGGGAAATGGCATGTTGGAAACGAGGACAGGCCCGCGCAGGGATTCGATTCCTGGTTCAGCGTGGGCAGCGCCTACCCGCTCTTGCATCACGGGAGGCGCGCTTACTGCAACCAGGGCCGCATGGAGAGGTTTGAAGGTTACACAGACGACATTATCGCTGACTGCGCGGTCCGGTTTGTGGAAGAAGACGACGAGCGGCCCTTTTTTCTGCTCGTCGGGCTGACCGCGACGCACGGGCCCTGGCGCGGCCATCCGGAACGGCATGCGCGCCACTACCGCGACGCAACGTTTTGCGATATCCCAGCGGATGAGACCTATGCTTTCGGCGAGCAGGCGCTGGAATCCCTGAGTGTCGAACGGCATCTTGAACGGGAAGCGCAGGCGCAGTACTATGCAGCGGTCAGCCACGTTGACGAGATTGTCGGAAGCGTTGTTGGGGCAGTGGAAAGGACCGGAAAACTGAACGACACGCTCGTCGTCTATACGTCGGATCACGGGCTGAATTGCGGCCATCATGGCATCTGGGGAAAGGGCAACGGCACCATCCCGCTGAACATGCTGGAGGAGTCGGTCCGCGTTCCGCTGCTGCTGCGCTGGCCGGGGGTCATTGCCGCGGGCGGGCGGCGCGAGGAGATGGTGGACCACCTGGATGTCTTTCAGACGTTGGCCGCGGCCGGCGGCGCGGCGCTGCCGCCCGAATATGACTACGCGGGCGAAAACATGCTGCCGCTTCTGTGCGGGAGGCCGGGTGAAGTGAAATGGCGGGACGTTCAGTATGGCGAGTATGGGACGGCGCGGATGGTCCGCGCTGGCAGGTATAAGCTGGTGGCGCGATACCCAGACGGACCAAACGAGTTTTTCGACCTGGAAGATGACCCGCGCGAGAGCCGCAATCTGACGGGCCGGCCCGCTCACAAAAATCTGATATCGGAGCTCTCCGCGCTGCTGGAATCCTACTTTCTCCGCTACTCGAGGCCGGGCAAGAGCGGGTTGCTCGGACCCAAATTGCCCCAGCACAACATGACAGAGGCCTGGCGAGTTTAGCGGTCAGGCGGGTTGCTCCGACTTCGACCTGAGTGACCAGAGTAGCGCGAACCCCACAACAACGGCAACGATCAGGAACTGGGTTCGGAAGGCTTGGCTGATCGCCAGAGGGGAGGCGACGGTCACGTCAACGGCTGCGCCGGCGAAGCGGGAGACGTTGGCGGCGAAGACGGCCCCCAGCAGAGCGATTCCGGTCGTCTGCCCCAACATGCGCGTCAACCCAACCATTCCTGAGGCGACGCCCAAGCGGGCGCGGGGCGCGGTCGCCAATATGACGGTGCTGTTGGGGCTCATGAACAGTCCGATACCCAGGCCCATGGGCAGCATGCGCAGCAGGAAGAGAAGCTGACCGTCGTTGACGCTGGCGGTGCTAGCGGCGAGGAAACCTACGAATAGGCCGGCCAGCCCCAAGAGGGTGACCCGGTGGGCGCCGAGCCGGTCGGCAAGATAGCCGGCAGCCGGCGCAATCAGCGCAATTTCGATCGATACGATCGCCATCACGAAGCCAACCTGAAGGATGTTCAGACGGAGGGCAAGCTGCATGAAGAAGGGCATCAGGAAGGTAACGCCCGATGTGGCGATGGCCGCGAGCCCTGCGAGCGCAATGTGGAGGGTAAAGGGCCGGCTGCGAAACAGGTCAAAGTCGAGAACGGGGTGGGGAATGCGTCGTTCCAGCAGGAGGAATGCCGCGATGCCGACTGCGCTGGCAGCAAAGAGCAGCAGTACGATGGTGTGCGCGAATCCGGCCTGCTGGCCGTAGGTAAGGCCGAGCGAGAAGGTGAACAGGGTCGCGCCGATCAGCGCCGCGCCCCAGACATCAAAGTGTTGCGATGCGCCGGACGGCAGCAGCGCGGGAATGTAACGGGCGGCAAGCAGGGCGGCGACCAGACCACAGGGCACGAGGATGAAGAAACCGATACGCCAGCCAAATTGACCAATCAGATAGCCCCCCAATGTAGGGCCCACGAAGTGGCCAAAGGAGTTGGCGCCGGCGGAGATGCCGAGGACGCGGCCCTTTTCCTCATCGGGAAAGACCTCGGCTACGATGGCCATTGAGAGCACTGTGATCACGGCGGCCCCCGCGGACTGGAGCACGCGAAATCCGATGAGGAAGTAAACGTTGGGAGCAAGCGCGCAGAGAAGTGAAGCCAGCGCAAAGCAGAGGAGCCCGGCGATGTAGATGCGTCTCTTGCCGAACATGTCGGCCAGGCGGCCTACGCTGAGGATCACGACGGTCAAAGTGATCTGGAAGCCGAGAAGCACCCATTGGATTGTGGCAAAGTCGGTCTGCAACTCTTGGGAAAGAGTCGGAAGCGCGGCCTGGATGATGCTATGGTTCAGGGCGTGGACCAGAAGCCCGGCGATGACGGCCAGCAGCACAGCCCACTTGCGCGCCGTTTCTTCAGACAGGACGTTCGTTTTCATGTACCGTCCCGGCCCGGCTCGAACTTTGCATCAGGGCCTTGATGACCGTAGAGAGGCGAGGTGGAATCCTTCGGTTAGTCCAGCATTTGCGCCAGCCTTACAGATCCCCAAGGGCCTTGAACAGATGGCCGGTGTAGAGGATAGAGCGCATATAATCTTCGACGAAGATGTTCTCGTTGGGCGCGTGCAAGTTGGAGTTTGGGTGGCCCGCGCCTCCGCCCGAGATGCCGGGAATGCCGAAGGTTCCGCACAGCTGGTACATGGGGCCGCCGCCCGCGGAGGAAGGGTAGACTACGGGCTCCGCGCCGAAAATGTCGCGGGCCACGGCTATGCTCGTCCTGACCCAGGGGTGGTCGACCTGGGAGCGGTAGGGCCACAGCTGCGCCAGGAGTTCTACGTTGACGTCAGTGAATCCTCGCCGGTCCAGGTGCTCCCTTACAAGGCTTAGCACCAGCTCGGGGTTCAGGTCGGGGACCAACCGGAAATCCACTTTGGCCGATGCCTTGTTAGGGAGGACGGTTTTCAGGCCGGGACCCGTATAACCTGACAGAAAGCCGCAGATCGTGCAGGTCGGGTCGAAAAGGAGTTGCTTGACAACCTCCGCGCCGGTGGCCCCTTTCAGGAACGAACTGATGCCAAAGTCCTGTTTGGACTCCTCCTCATCAAAAGGAATGCCTCTGAGGTATTCCCACTCATCCTCGGTGGGCTTGACGACGTAGTCCATCAGCCCGTCAACGGTTATATTTTCGTTCTCGTCCTTGAGGCTGGCGAGCGCCCAGATCAGGCGCCATGCAGGATTGCCGACAATGGGGGCGTTCATGGAGTGCAGATCGCTGCTTGCCCCGCTGACGGAAAGCCCCAAATAGGCGATTCCCTTCATTCCCAGGGCGAAGACCGGTCTGCCGGCGCCGTCCCTCCGTCCGCCTTCCCACAGGCAGGCATCGGCGCCCTCGAGGAGGCTGCGGTTTTCCTCGACGAATCGCCCCAGATTGGGGCTGCCGACCTCCTCCTCTCCTTCGACGACCCACTTGATTCGGAATGGAACCTCTCCGATCTCCTCTTGATATGCCCGAATAGCCTGAACGCGGGCCATCCAAGGCCCTTTGTTATCGGATACGCCGCGGGCCCAAACGCGGCCGTCCCTGATTTCGGCGTCGAAGGGGCCGGAATCCCACAGTTCGAGGGGCTCAGCTGGCTGCACGTCGTAGTGGTTGTAGATCATCAGCGTCTTGTCGCCGCTGCCCATTTCGCCGTAGACGACAGGCGCTCCTCCTTCAACCTGGATAATCCTGGAGTCGAATCCAACGCCCTGCAACCGGTCTTTGACCCAGTCGGCGGTCTCTTCAATACCGATGTCCTGCGCGATGATGCTCGGCTTCCGACAGAACTCCTGAAGCTCGGCAAGGAATCGCTCCTGATTGGCCTTGACATTGGCCTCGAATCGATCCATTTGGTTCTCCTATGTTGACGGGCAGAGACTGGTGGGAGCAGATCGGGGCGTCTGGTCCTGGTGGAATATCGATAAGGGTTCGCCGCAACAACTGTACGGCCGTCTGCCTTGGCCGCCGCGGTCGCTATCATCGGCCGTTCGCCGGTTGAGCGCCTGTCAATTCAGCGAGGGGACGGCCTCGGTCAGTACAGGGAAACGGGAATGACGTGCAAATGAAAGCTTAAGCTGATACTCACTGTAGTAGCGGCGGGTGGCCGCGACCATCTCAATATACTTGAGCGCGGTGATCATCGGGTCCAGCACTGTAATGGGTACTGCGCGGGCGACCGGTTCAAGCAGTCCTGACCAGAGCGTGCATGCGAAGAAGACTGCGTTGGCGCCATCCTCCCCCAAAGCAAGTCTTGCCTGTTCGACTCCTTCTTCGCGAGCGGCCCGGTCCATTTCGGCTACGACGATGCGACGCAGCTCCGATTCATCCTGTTCGAACAGGCGCATGGACATGTCCGGATCGGGATGGGAGAAATGGGCCTCGCGCACTGAGGCCAGCCAGGGCGCCATGTTGTACTGATGGACGAGGTGGTTCCAGGAGCCGCTTACTTTGTTGCCGGCGATGATGGTGACGCGGCCCAGAGCGGGGGCAGTGTGGGCGAGAGCTTCGAACGGGCCGGATACGGGGATGTTAACCAGTCTCTTGGCATCCTGCACGCCGGGGTCGGCGCAACAACCGATGGAGATGCCATCGAACCCTTCTTTCTCGCCTTCGGTGACAGCGTGAAGGAGCTGGTTCATGAAATAGGAGGCGGGAGGCAGATAAGGGGTCTTGGGAACGTCCTGCAAGCTGCGGACGACAAGCTCAGTGTCCGGGCAGGCGGCAGGCTGCAAAATGTTGAACGTGTACTCGTCGTACATGTCCGTACCCAGCGGGTTGATGTAGAGGATTCGGGTGCCCATGGAATTGCTCCTTGCTAAGAATGGGGCTGCGCATGCGGCGAAACTACCGCGGTGACCAGTTGAGCAGAAGTCTAGTTCATTTTGTCGAAAACGTTCAAGTTGAACGGGGAAGCGAAATCCTTCCAAACATTCTCTTCAGCTGTTCTCTGAACTCTGGCAGGAATAAGGAGGCCAAGCCGGTGCCGGCTGACATAACGGCGAGAGCATACATGCTGGCGTTCAGTCCGAAAATGTCGCCCAACATGCCTATGGGCGTCACGAACAGCGCGCCGATTCCCCAGACCATGCCCATCATGACGCCAGAGGCCATTGCCATCCGGCCCGGGGCAAGTTCCTGGGCGAGCACAGTGGCGACGGGCTGGCTTGCAAAGAGTGACATGCCGGCCAAGATTAGCATCAGCAGGCTCAGTATGCCGTCAGTCCTGACAAAGGCAAAGATTGTGGCGGCGGAAACCAGCAGAGATGTGGCAATGACCCAGGAGCCGGAATAGCGATCGGCCAGATGGCCTCCCACCAGACCGCCCAGTGCGCCAAACAGTGAGAGCGCCGAAAGTCCGAGACCGCCGATGACAAGCGTGACGGCTCGACTGTCGACCAGAAAGATGGGAAGAAAGGTTCTGAAGCCGCCCCATATTGCGGCGCGGAAGGTCATGAGCACGGCAAGCAGAAGGAGAGGACCGATGAGAGTCTGGGCCATGGATGTCTGCTGTCCATCACTTTCCTCTTTCGAGTCCTGTGGGGCCGACTCTTTGGGAACTTCCACGCCGATGAAGTAGTAGATGGCGGCGGCGGCCAGCAGGCCGAACGGAATCATCAGGTAGGTGGATTCCAATCCGAACAGGGTGACAACGCCGACACTGAGGAGAGGTCCGACGGCGATGCCGATGTTGCCGGCAAACGCGAAGATCGACATGGCGGTGCCGTGGCGGCCGCCTGAGGTGGCGCGTACCATCATGGCCGCGTGGGGATGGAAGATGGCGTTGCTGAAGCGTCCGAAGACGACACAGACCATGAGGACCGTGTATGTCGGCGCGAGGCCGATAAAGCTCATACCAAGACCGGCGCCGATCAGGCCCAGAATCATGAACCAGGCACGGGGAAAGCGATCCACCAGCCAGCCGATGAAGGGTTGCACAGGCATCAGCATGAAACTGGTGAGGGAGGTAAAGAAACCGACGTCGGTCAGGGTGAGCTCCATTCGGTCGATAAGCAGGGGCCACAGGGGGATAAGCGTAGCGTAGTACATGTCACCCACGAGGTGGCCGAATGAGAGAACGCCGAGCCTGAATTTATCGAGCTTTACCGCCCTGGCGGCGGGCGCCTGTGAAAGCGCGCCCACATTGACGTCGGAACTCAAGATCTGCTGTCCCTTGACTTACGGGCCTGGATCCGGGAGCCTGCCCGGATGATGCGAACCGGTCGACGGCCCAATGGCGAATGTCAGCGTTCGCGGAAGGTGAATGCGATCTGCGTCCCTTCGGGCACCACCTGCGTGTATCCTACGCCGCCGGTGAAGGACCAACAGTAGCCGTCATAGGGCATTTTGACTTCCTCGATAATGTCGCCCCAGACATCCATCATATCGACGGCGACGTCCCCTTCGCGCAGAAAGGTTCCAGGTGGATGCTTGATCCACATAAGACCCCCTTTGTGGGAAGTGAGACGATCGGCCATGTAGAAGTCGCCCTGCATGGGGGTCGTTGCCTGCGGGACAATGTCGCCTTCCAGCATGCCGATGGCCTTCATGACGTTGGTGATCCCGATCTGGCCGGAGTTCGTGTTGTCCTCCCAGAGGAAGAAATCGGCGATGAGTTCCGGGGTCATGGAAGGGATGCCGTGGGCGAGCGAACTGCCGACGACGCCGGTTGGGGAGCGGCCAGGCGAATCGATGACGGTAAACCCCCACGCCTCCGCCATTTTCTCCATTTCCGCCAGCACCTTTTCATCGGGGCAGGCGTCGCGTCGAATCAACGTGAAGGGAATGGCGTCGGGGGGATTCGAGTGGACGTCGATGGAGTGGGTCGCTACTTTGAGGGCCTCACCTATGACGCCGGCCAGCCGCAAAGTGACTGTCCCGTCGGAATCGGCGGGCCACATCGGCGCGGAGGACATGTTGATGCCATCGCCGGTTGGGGCGATGACGGGAGAGAAGTAGGAGCCGACCTGAAAGGCGAAGGGATTGCCGACGGTAATGGCAACCAGACGTCCCTTCAGGTGCTGGGGATCGGTTGCGCGCACCGTCTTCAGAAGCGCGCCGGTCCCGTTGATCTCGGTCCCGTGAATGGAGGCGGTGACGACTAAGGTAGGGCCGTCATCGACGCCGTTAACGATGACAACGGGTACGCCAACCTTATTTCCATCGGCCAGGGTGACATGGCCGAGGTGGCCCTTCACGACTTCACCGGGCGCCGCGCTCAGGCCTGCAACTTCAAAGTTTGCCATTTGAAATTCTCCTTACTGATTGGACGGGCATGGAATCCTGCCCTGCGGTACCGGGTTGACCTTTGTGCGGGAGGTCGGAAAATATGCGTGCGCTGATTTGAACGGCGCCGGCAGTTGCCGCTAATGCGCATGCTTCGGCTGGATGTCTCTGAAGGCGCCAGGAGGCCTGTTGGCCGCGTTCAAGACGACCACCTCGACAGTATGGGCAAGGACGACCGAGGCCGCGCCGACAACGACGCCTGAAGCCAGCCCGACTGAAACGCCGATTGTGAGCGCGAGCAACATGCTTACCAGGTTGACGACCATTCCATATTGAATAAAGCGTGTATCGCGCCGCTTCATGAGCCGGCCGCGATACAGGTTTTGCCATGCCAGCAGGAAGGTGTACGGAACCATGAACTGGGAACCCAACGATGCCAGCGGCTTGATTTCGGCCGGGACGCCAAGGAGAAGCGTGAAGTAGAGACGGTCCAATGGTGTGAAAACCAGCAGGCCCATTGCGAGGCTCAAGAGCGCCCCCGAAATCACCACAAATCGCCTGAGGGCGCGGTAGGCGCGCTCATCCTGAAGGAGGGCGATGACGACCTCATGGCAGGCGCGCATGGGACTGGAGAAGAACATGCCCAGCCCAAAAGCGACAGGAAAGGCGGAAAGCGATGGCGCGGCCATCGCGGAGCGAGCGATCCCGGCGACGACGAGGGGACGGGAGATGACGCGCATGACGTCGGTGGCGGCCAGCGGCAGGTAGAACCGCCACAGGCCTGCGTAGGTCATGTCGGCGTCACCCGGCTCAGGCCTGTCTGCTGCGTGGATATGCGTGCGCACGACGGGGCGAGCCCACCATGCGATCACGATGGCTTCGACAATCACGCTCAATACCATGGCGAGGCCGCCCAAGGCCGCGCCTGGAATGCCTCCAAACCAAACGCCTGCTGCCATGGTCGCGGACAGTGTAACCAGCCGGCATACCGTGCCCAGGGTGATGTGGCGCGTGTAGCCGTGTCTGATCAGGACGCCTTGCAGGAAGCGGCGCAGTCCGATGGCGGCGGGCCAAAGCAGAAGCAGTTGCATGGCGGGCCTGGCGGCTGCCGATACTTCCTCGGTCAGTCCCAGGAGCAGACGGGTCATGACATGGTAGGCTGGTGAAAAGAAAAGAACGGCGCTCAGTACGGTCATCAGAATCGAGAGATGGAGCATAAAGCGCCACACAAGCTGGTACATGGCGCGGTTACGAACAAGGGCGACGCCGGTGCCCAGCATGTAGATGATGGGGCTTTCCATGAGAATGGCAATCGGTTGCGCAACGCCGAAAGCGGCCAACTGAAGCTCCGGATGGGGCAGACGGGTTATACCTGCGCTCACGACGGGGTCGGCGATGCTCATCATCAGCCAACTCAGAGCCAGCGGATACCAGAAGGCGAAAATGTAGCGCTGGCTCAGTCTTTTTGGAACCACCGACTCGTCAGCCTCGCAGGGTTTGGGAGTCTTTGCATTCAACAGAGCAGTGCCGGCGACTCTTCCGACCCAGTCGCGCGAAGGCGGCACATGTCCAAGTCGTCACCGGCACTGTCGAACGGATTGTTTGGCCCTGCGCGCCGAGCATCGGGAGGGCCACCGGACTGATAAGCGGCGGTCTATTCCGATGCCCGGCAGGGCGTCACAGGCAGAAGGTGCGCTCAGCGGATATGCCGGAACAGTGGCAATCGCTGTTCACACGAGCCGCTGTCCTGCGTTGCTACTCAGAGTCGCGATAGAGATGCCAGTATCGAGTGCGCGTATCCGGGAAAGCGATGTAGCCTGCGATATCGGAACCAATGGCCAGGTTGAAATAGCGGGCGCCAAGCCATATCCAGGAAGCGTTGTCGATGTGCAGGTGCTGGGCCTGGCTGTATAGTTCGAAACGGGCGTCTTCGTCAACCGTCGTGCCGGCTTCCCGAATCAGGGCGTCAGCTTCCTCCAGGCAGACGCCGCTGTATCGGTTGCCGTAGGAGACGCAACCCAACAGGATGTCCATGAAATAGCCTGGTTCGGCCGTCCAGGGAAAGAGCGTATCGAGCGCCGATGTATGGGTGCCTTGGTTCTTGCCTTCCTGATAGGCGGCGCGGGGCATGGGATTGATGTTGACGGTAATGTCGGCCGCCGCCAGGGCGCTCTGAATGATCTTGGCCATGCTCGCCTGCTCAGGGGTGCCCAGATCGATACTCAGATCAAATTCCAGCCCGTCAGCATAGCCCGCCTCTGCCAGCAGTTCCTTGGCTTTAGCGATGGCCTCGTCTTCGGGCAGGGCATATGGCCAATAGCTGTGGTCGTAGCCGTGCACCATGGAGGGTACCGGTCCGAGACTTCGTTCTGCGCTGCCGAACCAGACATTTTCGATAATATCGTCATAGGGAATCAGGTATGACACTGCCTGACGCACCCGCTTGTCGTTGAACGGTTCCGTGTTGTGGTTGATCGGCATCACGATCATGTCACCGATTCGCACCTGCTTGATGCTGACAGTGGCGTCACCGCGAAGGTCGTTTATCTCTTTGGCCGACAGATCTTGAGCGATGTCGACTGTGCCAGCCTTGAGCAGGAGCACGCGGTCTGCCGATTCCGGCACGACGGTAAAGAGGATGCGGTTGAAATAGGGCTCTTTGCCTTGCCAATTTGGACTGGTACGGAACTCCATCAGCTCGTTCGGAATGCGGTCATGGATGTAGTACGGGCCGCTGCTCGGCATGTTGGTTGTCGCGTACTCCTGGCCCCATTTGTCGCCTTCAGCTTCGCCGGCATCCATGTAGGCCTGACTATCGATAAGGTAGCCAAACAGGCAGCAGCTCATGAAAGGCCGCAGAATCGGCGTCCAGTCTGACGCATTGAAGCGGAAGGTGTAATCGTCGAGCACCTCAAAGCCCTGTAGCGGCTCTTCCTTGGTGGCCAAACGCACCAGCCGGTCCAGCGAGGGCGGCACGCGCATATTGTTGCGCCGGTCCTTATAGTAGAGGTAATCATTCGCTGTAATCTCATTGCCCGAGGGGTAGTGTTTCATGCCTTCGGGCAATTTGAAGGTCCACTGGGTGCCGTCCATCGAGATCACCATCGAATCGGCCAGCATCGGCTCGAAGTTGAGCGCGTCGCCGGTCATGCTGCCATCTTCGTGCTCGATGATAGCCGGCTGCGCCCAGCTGCCCAGAACATTCACCTGTGTTTCGGTCATGCGGGGAAAGGCGCCGGACACATCCCAGTCAAGCGTCGAGAGGTCCTGACTGACGGCGACGACGAGCGTTCGATCTTCATCGGAGGCGGAGGCGAGGGCCTTCTCGCGCCCGGTCATTTCGGACGTGTCCGCGGCGGCGGCTTCATCCTGTTGCCCGCTGTCAGCGGGCGCGGCCGCTGGAGCGCAGGCGGCCAGGAGGGCCAAACAGATTAGGCTGACAACGATCACCAACGTGAATCGGCGCGACATCTTTTTGCTTTGCATGATTGCAAACTCCTTTTGGCAGGAAGGCTGTGGGGGCGCCAGCTCGCGGTCCACAGTGTCAGTCCGTTTCCGGCTTCAATTCCTGATAGCTGGCTCAGGATGCCACATTGGTGCAGCGGCGCGATACCAATGGACTCAGAGGAAGATCAGCCTTTGCAACACAGTTCAGAGCATTGGCCCCGGGTGTCTAGGCGGGTTGCGAGTAAGCCGAGACACCATATTTTTCGCGATTGAGATCGCTCTTTTCCACAAGTATACAGGCGGCGCTATGCGTGTTGGCAATATGAAAGAGGGGCGGTCCGGGCTGCAAACAGTCGTCGCGGCGATAGGGGCAGCGCGAATACAGGCGGCACCCCGGCGGGAGGTCGATAGGGCTCGGCACTTCTCCTGGGAGCTTCAGACGCTCCTTGCCGCGTTGCGAGGGATCGGGGATCGGAACGGCGGAGAGCAGGGCCTGTGTGTACGGGTGGGCAGGTGTGTCGAAAATCTCGTTTGTGCTGCCCGTCTCCACGATGCGCCCCAAGTACATCACTGCAACCTGGGTGCATGTATGTTTGATCACGCTCAGGTCGTGGGAGATAAACAGGTAGGTCAGACCCAGTTCTTCCTGCAGTTGGGTAAGCAGGCGCAGAATCTGGCCGCGAACGGATACGTCAAGCGCGGAAGTCGGCTCGTCAAGCACAATAAAGTCGGGGTGCGTCGCGATGGCGCGGGCGACTCCAATGCGTTGCTGCTGGCCGCCGCTGAACTGATGGGGGTAACGGGAAAGGTGATCAGGCTGCAGGCCGACCTGGGAGAGCAGTTGTCTGACGCGCTGGTCCTTTTCGTGCGCGTTCAGGTTCGTGTGCAGATCGAGCGGTTCCCTCAGAATGGCTCCGACCGTCATGCGCGGGGTCAGTGAGCCGCCCGGATCCTGGAAGACCATCTGCATGCGCCCGCGCATGTTTGCGACTTGATCGTTTGTCAAGTTGGTCAGGTTGTGTTCGCCCATCCAGACTTCTCCGGATGACGGTTCGATTAGTCGCAGCAGACAGCGGCCTGCTGTCGTCTTGCCGCAGCCGCTCTCGCCGACCAGTCCCATGGTTGAGCCTTTAGGGATATCGAACGAAATGTCGTCGACTGCCCGTAGCTGCACGTGGGAGAACATGCCGGCGCGGATCGGAAATTCTTTGCGCAAGTTGCGAATTCTTATGAACGCGTTGTTGTTAGCGAGTGACATTTGCGCTCTACGGGCCCAAAGACCGGTAATGGACCCGATTCATTATAGGATGGGGGGAGCCAGTTTAGGCAGCCTCCAGCTCCCAGGCTTCTTCCAGCATGTCTTTCTTGACTCTGCCGGAAACGATATGGCAGCGCGTCGTATGGTCCGGCCCCGCTTCGACCATTGCGGGCTCCTCTTGCTGGCAAAGGTCTTCCGCAAAGGGGCATCTGGGGTGGAAAGCGCAGCCGCTGGGCAGATGGACGGCGTCCGGCACCGTCCCGGGAATCGTGGAGATCGGCTTGTCAATGTCGACGCGCAGAGTCGAAGCGATAAGCCCCTGCGTGTAGGGATGGCGCGGCCTGGCAAAGATTTCGGAAACCGGTCCTTGTTCGACGACACGGCCGGCGTACATAACGATCACCCGTTCGCACAGTTCGGCGACGACGCCCAGGTCGTGGGTAATGAACAGGCAGGCGGAGCCGGCCGATCTGACTCGCGTGCGAATCAGGTCCAGCACTTGCGCCTGGACGGTGACGTCGAGGCCGGTGGTCGGTTCATCCGCGATGAGGAGCAGTGGATTGGCGCTCAGCGCCATGGCGACCATGACCCGCTGGCACATGCCGCCGGACAGTTCGTGCGGGTAGGCGCTGGCGCGACGTTCGGGGTCAGCGATTTCAACCGCGCGCATCATGTCGACAGCGTGGCTTTCCGCGACGCTACGCGTGCAGCCCTCGCGTAGCTGAATGACGCGGCTTATTTGGTCGCCGACGGTAAACAGTGGATTGAGCGCGGCGCGCGGCTCCTGGAAGATCATTGAGATTTTGCGGCCGCGGACTGCTTGCATCTCGTCCTGGCTGAACGACATCAGGTCCTCGCCGTCGAGCCAGACTTCGCCGCTCACTATCTTGCCGGGGGCCTTGACGAGCTGGATAATCGACTGCGCAGTCACGGATTTTCCCGAACCGCTCTCACCGACCAGCCCGGTGATTTCGCCGCGATTCAGTCCGTAGGAAACGCTGTTCACAGCTCTAACGATACCCTCGTAGGTGTAGAAATAGGTATGCAGGCCCCTTACTTCCAGGAGTGTGTCCTGTTGGCTGGCTTGACGCATCGTTCAGGATTCCATCCGTTTGGGATCAAAGATGTCTCTCAATCCTTCCGAAAGCAGGTTGAAGCCGAGTACGGCGATCATGGCGGTAAGCCCCGGGAAGAAGGAGATCCACCACTCGCCGCTAACGATGCCCCCGACGCCATCGTTGATCATCGAGCCCCATTCGGGTGTGGGTATGGGAACCCCCAGGCCAATAAAGCTGAGACTGGCTGCAACGAGAATGGCCCAACCGGCGTTGAGGGGGGCCTGGGCAAGGACGGGGTCGAGGCAGTTGGGAATGAGGTGCCGGAAAATGAGCCGGTGGGAGGGATTGCCCACAGAGCGGGCGGCCTCGGCGTAGAAGCTTTCCTTCTTGCTTTTCATTTCGGCGCGGACGACGCGCAGGTAGGAGGGGAAGTTGATGAACGCAATGACGGCGATGACAAGCCAGATGCTTCTGCCAAGCGCGGCGACCACAGCCATTGCCAGAATCAGGGGGGGAAAGGCCTGAAAAGCATCGAGAATGCGCATGAGGATGTCGTCGAAACGCCCGCTGAAATAGCCGGTAAGGCCACCCAAGGGGACACCGATGGCGATGGCCAGCAGAACGGAGGCGATGGCAATAAGGAAGTCGACGCGGGTGGCGTAAATGACGCGAGAGTAGATATCCCACCCGACTTCATCTGTACCGAAGAAGTGCCGGCTGCTGGGAGGCTGGAACTGCTCATCCAGGTTGGTCGCGACCGGGTCATGCGTTGCGAGCAGCGGCGCAAAGATAGCAATGAGGACAAAGAAAAAGATGATGGCGATTCCTACCAGCGTCGACCAGTTGCGACGCAGCTGGTAGAGGAAGCGCTGGAGGCCAGGCGACAATTCAGTATCCAGCCCCAGTTTCAGAGGCGTTCCCTGTGCGCTCATTTCTCAGTCCCTACACTGATGACGCTTTGCCACTCTCGGTAGCCGCTTTGATCCAGGAGAATCATTGCCGGCAGGCGGTCAGGCGCCGGTTAGGTCAGGCGGTAATCCTTGGATCGATAACAAAGTACAGGATGTCAACAATCAGGAATACCGTGACGTAAAGGACAGCCGCGAGCAGGACGAAGCCCTGCACCGCGTTATAGTCCTTAACGACGATCGATTCAAGCGCGTAACGTCCGATGCCCGGCCAAGCGAAAATCCTCTCGATCACAACGCTGCCGCCAAGCAGGTTGCCATAGACCAGCGCGACGAATGTAAGCGGCGCCAGGAGGGCGTTGCGCAAGGCGTCGCGGAAGTAGATCTGGCGGTCGGGCACTCCGTTTGCGCGCGCTGCCTGGATGTACTCGGAGCCCAGAACTTCGAGCATAGACGATCGCATGAGGCGCGTGATTGGCGCCAGCGTAACAAGCGCCTGGGTCATGACGGGTAGCGCCAAGTGTTGCGCGCTGGAGCTGAAGGCCTTCCAGTTCCCCGTCATCAGACTGTCGACGAGATAGAGGCCGGTGATTCGATCAGGGGGGGAAATCAGGAGGCCGATGCGTCCGCTCGGCGGCGGAAAGATTCGCAGCAGGAAGAACAGGACGTAAATCAGTAGAAGCCCCAACCAGAAGGAGGGCACGGACACGCCAAGAAGCGTGACGCCGCGGCTGATGTTGTCGATCCAGCTGTTCCTGTAGACGGCCGACAGGACGCCGAGAGGCACGCCAAGCGCGATGGCAACCAGAAGCGCGACGGTCGTCAACTCGAAGGTGGCGGGGAAGCGCCGCATCAGGTCCTGGGCGACCGATTCGGAGGTAAACCAGGAGTCGCCAAGATCCCCGCGCAGCACGTTACCCAACCAGATAAGATACTGTTCGTGCAGCGGCTTATCCAGACCCAGACGTTTTGTTATCGCCTCAATCTCTTCAGGCGTGGTGTCGATGCCGACAAACAGATAGACTGGATTGCCGGGAAGGACGTGTGAGATGGTGAAGATGATGATTGAGACCCCAAGGAGCACCGGGATCAGATGGAGCAGCCTCTTTGCCACATATTGCAGCAATCTCATTACTTGAGGTTCTCCGGTACGATAGCGCCGTTTTCGACGATGACCTGATCGTCTACGTAGATATCGTGGTCGAGGCAGCAGAAATCCCAATGGGCCGCGACGTCGTTGTCACCGCCGACCGGCCAGAAGATATTGCGGCCAAAGGCGATGAGAAAATTGGCGTAGTAGGCTTCGGAGTCCATCCCGATGACGTTCCAATCGGCCCGGTGCTCCGTCCCCCAACCGACATGGGCGAGCTCGTAAGCGCGCGAGTCGTTCCACTGCGCGAACCACTCTTCGACCAGGCGGGCCTCCGTTCCGCCGTCGAACTTGACGATGCGGCCTTCGCGCACGGTCAGCTCTACAGGTTCGGTGGAGTGCCGGCGGAACTTCAGGAAGACGGTGCCGGGGTCGACCACGATGGTCCCGTCGCCCTGCCCCGGGGCAGCGAAGAAGGTGACCAGGCCCTGGGGCCAGTGGTCCCACTTGCCGGGTTCATCGGCAAGGCCATAGAGCGTATAGGCTTCACGCCCTTCCTTATTGACAACGAAGTCGGTGCCGTTCCTGGACGTAATGCGCATCTCCTTGCCGGCGGTCAGGACGGGAACGCCGGCCCGGCCGCGTCTGCGGACATTTTCGTCGGGGGCGAGGCGGCGCAGGACATCGATCGGTTCGATGACCATCAGCGCCCGTGTGCCGGACTTGCGCGCCTCGTCGTGGGCGCGCGAATAGAGCCACTGCACCTGTGACATGCCGATGACGAGATCGGCGGCCTTCCAGGCGTCGCGGATGTAGTCCGATGAGATTTCGGGGAGGGTGGAAGGGACGGTCATCTGAATGACTTCGGCGCCGATCTCCTGCCCGGCGGCCATGAACGCTGCCGGGTAGGGAGGATAGAACTGCGTGTCGGTAAAGAGCAGGAGCGTCTCGTCGGAGGTCAACTTGCACCCTTCCAGGACCTGACGGAACAGACCGACAATTTCAGTGGCTGAGTGGTAGGATACCGCGAAATCCTGCATACGCATGGATGGACTCCTCTCTGGCAGTCGTTTTGGCGAACAGCTCGGCTTCGGCAAACCTTTGCGCGTGGATGTCGTTTACTTCAGTCCGTCAGGGACGATCTGGCCGGCCTCCACAATCAGCTCGTCATCGAGGTAGAGGTCGTGGCGCAGGAGGCAGCCCCCGGCGTGGGACGGCATCGGCCAGGCGATCGACGGACGGTTTTGTCCGTGCAGGCCGTTGTAGGGGGCCTTTGTGGAAAAGATGTTCATGCCGAGGTGGAGCATGATACAGCCGTAGAAGCTCTCCCACTCGGCGGTATTCCATCCGGGGCCTCCCCAGGCCGCGCTTTCGTGCGTGCCCCAGCCAATATGGGCGATTCGATAGAACTCGGGGCGGTTGAGGCCGGCCAGATAGGATTCGAAGCGGCGGGCGACCCAACCGCCTTCGATGCTGACGATCTTGCCGTTTTCGAAGTGAGTTACGACCTGTTCCGGCAGCAGGGCGCTGTAGGAGCCAAGAAGCTCGCCCAATGAATCTTCGGCGTCCCAGACCACTTTGCCGTTGGCAGAGTTCTCGACGGGCGCGGTCGCGACCAGCCCAAAGCCGAAGTTGTCCCAACGTCCCGGCTCGTCGACGATGCCGACCTGGCAGTGGCCGATCCGTCCTGCCACGCTCAGGGTCAGATCGGTGCCGGCCTCGGAGGTGATGCGCAGCGTTTGAGCCTCCTGCATACGCACGGCACCGGCGCGCGTGCGGTCGATCATCGGTTGGGTGGGGAACAGTTTTCGCAGAAGCGTTTCAGAGCCGCCGACGGAGCAGTCCCACCAGCGTGTTCCGCTCATGATGATCTCTTCAAAGACGGGCGTATACATGCCGATGTCGGCGACGGCTCCCTTCTTCGTCGTCGGCCGTACGACGACATCCGCCGCTTTGAGAATGTCGGCGACGAAGGAGGCGTCCTGCACAGGGTTGGCAAAGCCGGTTCCCTCTGTTCGCGGGGGCATGATCACGCGGACCCAATCGGCGCCAAGAATATTAAGGGCATCGCTGTAGGCCCGCATGGCGCGTTCGTCGTACACATGCGAACTGAGAAGTGCCGCGCGCGTGCCATCTCCGATTTTGCTCAACGCCAGTGCTTCGGCGATTAACTGGGCGAAACTATTGGTCTGTGCTGGCGTGGACATCTTGCGCTCCTCTTATCGAGTGCTGGCCGCCCTTAGGGCGATGTCGATTCAATTTCACATCACCGCAGGTATTCGGGAACGATTTCCTCGTCTTCATTGACGATCAACTCTCCATCCAAGTAGAGATTCTTGTGGCGGCAGCAGAGGTCGATGTGCGCTCTGGTGTAATTGGTGCCTCCGAGACCGGAGTGTTCGTGGGCGGCATTGAAGATGTTGCGGCCGGGCGAAACCATGACGGTACCGTAAAGGCTTTCTGAGTCCATGCCCACAACGTTCCAAAGGGCGCGGTGCTCAGTTCCCCAGCCGGCATGCGCAAAGCGGAACGCGTCGGGGTCGTCGAATGAGCTGAGGTAGTCTCGCAGGAGTTGCGCGTCGAGGCCGCCTTCGATGCTGGTGATGAGGCCGTCTTCGAGGGTCATACGGATATCGGAGACGGTATGCCTTCTCTGCTGCAGGATCACATCTCCCGCACGCACGATATAGGTGCCCTGGGCGGTGTCTTCCAGAGGGCCGGTGGCGACGAGGCCGGCGGGCCAGTGGTCCCAGCGTCCGGGCTGGTCTGCGAGGCCCACCTGCGCGTGGCCCTTTCTCCCGTCCTTACGCAGGGTAAAGTCGGAGCCGGCGGAATCGGTGACGCGGATCTCGCTGGCCTCGGCCATGCGCTTTGCGCCGGCATAGGTGCGCCGGACTACGTCTTCATTGGGAAACATCCGCTTCAGGTTAGCGACCGGTTCGTGCACCATGAGTGTGCGCGTGCCGGAGGCGAGGGCTTCGTTGTGCGCGTCGGTATAGAGCCAGGGGATGGTGGTCATGGCAACGACCATGTCGGCGGATTTCCAGGCGTCGAGTACGAGCTGCGCCGAGATTTCGGCGTCGGAAGGGGCGGTTATTGCAAAGGCTTCGGCGCCCAAGGCATGGGCCGCTGCGAGCATGGCTCCGGGATACTCAGGGAAGGCGAACTGCGCGTCGGTAAAGGCAAGTATCACCTCACCTTTCTTTACGTTACACAGGCGAAGATGCTCGGTAAACAGACCAACAAGATCGGTGCCTTTCATTCCATTCACCTTTATTCCTTTTGGGACTTCGTTGAACGTCCTGGAACGACTCGGGCGGAAAGTTTTGGAGGGCCGGAGTGGCTTCTGCACGGCCCGGAATCTTCAACGCTCACCTCCTGCTTGGCGTGATTCAGAGAGAGATATCGTTTTCTGCGAAGGCAGGCTCCGCTTGCTCTGCTGTCTTCTGCGAGCCGTTCTTCGTGACGTTCGACAGTCTCAACTTTGGAACGAGAACAGCCACGATGTTCTGGAGATGTTCCTGCGCCAGACTTTCTCCCAGTTCTGCATCCCCTTTCAGACAGGCCTCAAATATGCGCTTATGCTCAACTAGCGTTGCTTCAGCCCTGCCTTCAGCCGAGGTGTAGATACGAGAATAGGCTTCCACAATGTTGCGCAGGTTTGTCACCAAGGCAACGAGGCGGGGGCGCTTGGCCGCCTCGTAAATTGTCCCGTGAAACTCCCGGTTCAACTCGAGGCGGGCGTCAATGTTGTCGCCGTATCTCTTCTGTCTTTCCAGGTTCGCGGCGATTCGAGCGAGTCGTTGGTCCGACATGTTGGGGATGGCGAGCCGGGTGGCCAGACCTTCCAACATGATGCGGATGGAGAAGATGTCTTCAACCTCCTCCACCGAGAGCTCCGCAACTGCGAACCCTCTATGCGGACTGGAAACGACAAGCTCCTCGCCCTGGAGTTTCAGGAGCGCTTCGCGGACCGGCATGCGACTGACACCATAGAAGGAAGCCAGCTCTTCCTGATTGAGACGTTCTCCCGGAAGGTGATGACCGGCCATTATGGTCAGCCGCAGACTATCTGCAATGAGTTCGTGTACGGGACGACGGTTGTGGAGAGTTGAGAATTCAGGCCTTGCCAAGTGGTCAAAACCAGGGGGCACATGGGTTGGCGCGCTGCTGTCTTGGATTGCCATTGCCTGTGTACAAGCCTCTATTTTGGATATTGGATACGATTTTAGCGAAAAGTTCTATGTTGTCAAGTACGATTATTTCGCCATGTTCGTGGCAAAATCATCGGTAGGGAGGGAAAATATGATTTCTGAGCCGTCGATTCCGCCAAGCAGCGAAATCTCCGCATGTCCCAGAGTGGTTCCGGTCATCTGATGAGCGGCCTTCACCATGCATTTCTTCTTCATGCAGGCAGCCAGCCAGATCATGATGAAACGAGGAGGACGCCCACCAGTAGCGGCATGGTGTAAGAGGGGTCGGTGGGGGGGCCCCCGCACGCTACAAGTCTCCTCTGCCCGGCCGCCCAGACGCACGGCGGGACGGGGAACATTCTCAGGCGGAGCCGCAGGTTGCCAAAGTCCTGTGGCTAAAGGGAAGCCGGTCAGGTAAGATGACTTTCAACCGGGGTTTCCCTTTCTCGATGGCGCCAGATAGTTGGGAGGAGACGCTCGCACAGTCCGGGAACTGCAGTGGTCGGGACTGCTTGGGTCAGTGGTCAAGGGTCAGGGGTCAGTCTCCGGTGGGTTGGCCGATCTGTAGGAACGACGGCGCGTTGGCGACGGGGCCTGTTCTCAGGGGGGCATTGTGGGGGAAGTTCCTCCGCACGAGGGAAGCCGGTTGCGGCTGACCGCCCACGAGATAGGAGAGAGGGGGGAGGAGAGAGGAGTTAGAAACACCTTTGCTCGCGCCGCGCAGGTTGGCGATACAACAAGAATTTTGCAGCTACAGATCGAGTATAAGAATCTCGGCACTTCGCGAAAGAAGGAGTATTCGATGGCGGAAAGACTTAAGGCGCTGGTGGACCCGAGCTTTCGCAGGATGGAGGAGATCTTTTCCGACTCCGACCTGGGCCGCCTGCCAGAGACCGTGGACGTCATCTGGGGAAGGTCAGAGCCGATGCCTTTGGAGGATGCGAGGGATGCGCTTAAGGAAGCGGATGCCGTTGTTTGCTCCGGCTGGCGCTATGGGGATGCACTGTACGAGGGAGCCAATCTTAGGCACATTGTGTCGGTTTCCGGGGCGTTTCCTTCGGACTTGGACTATGAATTCTGCTTCGCCAACGGCATCAGGGTCCTATCGGCGGCTCCCGCATTTGGCCGCCAGGTAGCCGAGATGGCGCTTGGCATGGCGATCGCCAGCGCGCGGGGAATTGTGGCGGGGCACGAGGCGATGCGAAGGGGCGATGAGTCCTATGGGAAGGTCGGCAATGTGGGGATGTTCAATCTATATGGCAAACGGGTCGGCCTGATCGGATACGGGGGTCTGGCTCGTTGCCTCCAGCCGCTGCTTGAGCCGTTCGGCTGCCAGCTGTCGGCCTTTGACCCGTGGCTGGGCGAGCGGTACCTGCGGCGCCAAGGTGTCGCCCCGGTCGCGCTTGAGGAGCTGATGGCGACTTCGCATTTCATATTCGTGCTGGCGGTTCCCTCCAACGAGAATCGCGCGCTCCTTGACCGCGCGCTGTTGGAGCGAATCCGCCCGGACGCGGTCTTCCTTCTGATCAGCCGCGCCCACCTGGTCGATTTCGATGCCCTGACCGAACTGCTTCAGGCGGGTCGGTTCCGCGCCGCGATCGACGTCTTCCCGCAGGAGCCGCTGGATCAAACGCATCCGATTCGCAGCGCGCCGAATGTCATTCTCTCCGCGCACCGCGCGGGAAGCGTCAGGGAGGCGTACTATGAGATCGGGGAGATGGTGTTGGACGACCTGGAAGCCATCGCCAACGGCTTGCCGCCACAGCGTCTGCAGAGGGCCGAACCGGAACTTGCGTTCAGGTATGCCAGCTCCAACGTGAGAGGACACAGGACGGGTTAGATCGATTCATGCGCGCGTTTCCAGCGCGCCATTGCCTGCCTAATCTGCCAGAGTTTGTCGAAGGGCTTCAATCAAGCCGGGTTGAAGGTCGGTGGCGAGGGATTCCTCCTGTCGACTGAGTCCGCTCATATAGACTTTGAGGAGGATGTGAAAATCGAGGAGGGCGGCGTCGAGGTTCAGGGGATGGCGTTTGCCGGCGTCTTCGAGCCAGTCGAAGGCGGCTTCGGTCATGGCGGCCTGGCCTAGGATGTCCTCGTCAGGGTAGTTGTGGCTGCCGTGTTCGCGCCGGCCGCGTATGGAGGTTTCCCAGCCCCACATTGTCCAGTAGACGTACCCTTCTGTGCCGTAGACGGCTATCCGTTTGTGGACGTTTGTGCGCTTGTCGGCTGCGAGCACGTATGGGGCGTTGAGGCCGCAGCGCAGGAGCGCGCTTGCGCCATCACCGTAGCGGATGGCCGCCATGGTTGCGTCGGGCGCGAAGTGCTGTTTGCGGCCCTGGATGAGCCCGGATGCGCCGGATACCTGGGCGAAGAGGCTTGCCGGCCGGCCCTGGGGGTAGAAGCCGGCAATGGATTGGAGGGCGTGGGTTCCCTGGTAGGCCATGTTCATACGGGCGCTGGCGTCGATCAGGCGGACGGCGCCGATTGCGCCGTCCGCTACCAGGTTCTGCAGCCGCTGGCGGCGGGGATGGAATTGGAGTTGGTGGTTGATGGCGACCTTCACCTTGGCCCCGGAGGCAAAGTCCCGGATCGCCAGGTAGTCCTCGGCCTGGATGGCGAGCGGTTTCTCGATGATCAGTGCGCCGATGCCGGCCGCGTCTGCGGCTTGCATGACTTCCAGGCGGACGTCGGGCGGCGTGTTGACGTGCACGAGGTCAGGTTTTTCGCGGTCGAACATTTCGCGGTATTCGGTGTAGCGGGCGTCGACGTTCCAGCGTTCACCAAAGGCATCCAGGTTGGCGCAGTTGCGGGTGGCGATGCAGGCCAGCGCGCCGCGGCGGATATGGGCGTAGGCGTCGGCGTGGCCGTTGGCGCGCCCCCCGCTGACGCCGATAATGCCGCATTTGTAGGTCATGGTCGGTTGGGTCTCCGGGTTGGAAATCGGCTCATCCTCTATTCTAAACCTCTTCCCCTTGTCCTTCCCCCTGTTGCAAATAGAGCTTTACGAGCCGGATTTCGTCGTAGGAGTATTCGTCGCCGAGGATTGCTTTGACGGGCGAAAGGAGGTTGCCGCCGGTTTGGGCGAAAGCGGCTCTGACACTGTCGATCCTCTCCTGGGAGGGCATCAGCCGGCTGAGATCCAGCTTGTCGCCTGACTGAATGAGATCCTCGATATGGCGGCTGATGGTCGTGGGGGCGAGGCCGCGGCTCCGCGCGATCTCCTCGACATTCATGCCTTGCTGCAGAAGCTCCTTGGTCTGGTCGTGGGTGGCGCCCAAGCGTTTCACCCGGCTGCTTCCGCCGTTGCGTGGGGCTGGGATTTCTCTTTCCTGCAAGTCGTGGGTCTGCGCATGGGCGACGATGATCGATAGAAAGGCATCGCCCAGGTCTTCCAGTTTCTTTGCGCCCACGCCCGAAATGCGGGAAAGGCTCTCCTTGCTTCGGGGCAGGTAGTACGCCATCTGCTGCAATGTAACATCGCCGAAAACTGCGTAGGGCGGGACGCTTCTTTCCGCGGCCAGACGACGACGAAGATCACGCAGCTTGTCAAAGAGCGGCTGATCATAGTTCAGTGCCTCACGGCCGGCCGAAGAGGCCTTCTTCGCCTCCCGTTTGGGCTTGGCGAGGGTCAGAGTTTCGCGGTACTTTAGAAAGGTTCGTCCGGCCTCGGTGACGCCGAGCGTGGCGTACTCACTGCTGTTCCTGTAAAGCAGTCCTTTGGCGACCAGGAGTCCGGAAATCTCCTTGATCTCGCTGTCAGAAAACTCTCTCTCAATGCCATAGACGCTGAGTTCGGCATGGTTTCGCTGCCTGACTGCTCTGGTTTTCGCTCCCCGCAGCACTTCGCTCACATAGCTGATGCCGAACCGCTGACCGGTGCGAATCACGGTAGACATGATCTTCTGGGCGATAATCGTGGCGTCAAATTCCTCCCTGGGCGTCAGACAGAAATCACAGCCCCCGCAGTTTTCATCTGCCCACTCGTCGCCGAAGTAACGCAGGACGAATCCGCGGCGACAGGATTGAAGCTGGCAGAACTCAAGGACCTGGCCGAGCTTCTGGCGGGCGTTGCCGCGCTCCGTTTCGTCCTCGATCCGGTCGATGAAAAACTCCTGCTTTGAGGCGTCGCCATAGTTGTACAGGAGAACGCAGTCGCTGGGCAGGCCGTCGCGGCCGGCGCGGCCGGTCTCCTGGTAGTAGCCTTCGAGCGATTTGGGCAGATCGTAGTGGACGAGAAGTCGAATGTCGGGTTTGTCAATGCCCATGCCGAAGGCGATGGTCGCGACAACGATGTCGACACGGTCGCGCACAAATGCCTCCTGGGTCTTGCGGCGGACATCGTTCTCCAACCCGGCATGGTAGGGTTGGGCATTGAAACCGGTCGCGTTCAGGCGCGCGGCGAGACTTTCGGTTTCCTTGCGCGACGCGCAGTAGATGATGGCGGATTCGCCCCTATGCTTTTGCAGAAGCGTGAGGAGGGTATCGAAGCTGGTTCTGTCCTTGGGAAGGACGTTATAGGTGAGATTGGGGCGGTTGAAACTGGCGACATACTGCTTCGGCCTGTCCAAGCGGAGCTGGTCGAGAATGTCGAGGCGCACTCGTTTGGTGGCGGTGGCGGTCAGGGCCAGAAAGGGCACGTTGGGCAGGGCCGCGCGCAGATCGCCCAGCCTGCGGTAGTCGGGCCGAAAGTCGTGGCCCCAGACGGAGATGCAGTGCGCTTCGTCGACGGCGACCAGAGAGACTTTGACTCTTGAGAGAAAACGCTGGAAGGCCTCCTGGGCCAGCCTTTCCGGAGCGACATAGAGGATCCTGGTTTTGCCGCGCAGGGCATCCTCCTGAACGCGGCGCATTTCTGCGTAGGTCAAGGCGCTGTTGATGACCTCTGCCGGTATGCCGTTCGACTTGAGCGCGTCGACCTGGTCCTTCATCAGGGCGATCAGGGGCGAGATGACGAGGGTCAGGCCTTCGAGCCGCAACGCGGGCAGCTGGTAGCAGAGCGACTTGCCGCCCCCGGTCGGCATGAGGACCAGTGCATCATGGCCTGTCAGGACGCAGTCAATGATCTCTTCCTGGAGCGGCAAGAACTCGTCGTAGCCGAAGTACTGGTTGAGCAGGTCTTGCATAGGGGGATTCCGTCCTGTTCATGTTTGAGGAGCCGCGGCTCCGAGAGAATTGCGGGTCGAGTGCGGCGGGTCAGGGCGTAGACTTTGCGCGGCGGCGTCACTCCCGATTCAACCTTGCAATGGCCCGGCGCGGAAGCGTCACGCTATTGCCACGGTTTGAGCAACACCTTGGCGCACTGGCCGCTGGCCTGCAACGCCCAGGCGTCGGCAACCTGGTCCAATGGGAAGCGATGGCTGATGAGCGTGTCGAGTTTGTCGGGGTTGGCGGCAATGACGCGCAGGATTTTCGGGGAGTCGGCCATGTTGAAGTGCCACGATCCGTGCAGAGTCAGTCCTTTACGCAACATGTCGGTGCTGACCAGGATGGGCGTGCTGTCCGAGCCGCTCTCGCCGACGAAGCTGACGGTTCCTTTGCGGCGGGTGGCGTCCATGCAGAGGCGGTGGGCAGCGACCACACCGGAACAGTCGATGCTGTGGTCGACACCGCGCCCGTCGCGAGTGAGGGCCAGAGTCTTCTGCAGGGCGTCCGGGTCGGTGGGGTCGATGACCTCGGCTGCGCCCAGGTCGCGCGCCTTTGCTGCGCGATACTGATTTGTATCGACGCCGATCACAGTTGCGCCGCGATGCGTGCCATTGATGACGCCGCCGAGCCCGACCGGCCCCAGGCCGGTAATCAGAAGAGTATGGTCGGGGCCCAGCCCTGCGCGTTGGACTGCGCCGAAGGTGGGGCCGAGGCCGCAACAGGCCATGGAGGCGTGGTCGTAGGAGATGCCATCGGGAATGGGAACCAGCATCCAGTCCTGTTTGAGCATGTATTGGGCCATGGTTGCTCTGCCCTCGCCGCCGTTCGGTTGGGGGGGAGGCTCTTCCGAGTCCTGGCAGTGGATGTACTCGCCGCCGAGACAGAGTTCGCACTGGCCGCATGGTGTCTGGGGCATGACGACGACCCGATCCCCGACCTTTACGCGGCAGGGCTGCGCGACTTCGACGACTTCGCCGGCCGCCTCATGGCCCAGGTAGGGGGCATCGTTGCCGTTGAGGTAGACCTTGAATTCTGTACACATCGGGGCGGTGTGGACTTTGACGACGACCCAGTTATCGCCGGCGGTCGGGGCGGGCGCGTCAACGACGCCGCCCTGTTCCGGTCCGAAAACAGCTGCTGATTTCATCGTTTTGCTCCCTTCTCCTATGATTACCATGCCAGCCGGTCCGCGGCGCGAATCCCATTATCGCCTGCAATGGAGGAGTTCGCGCGACGCTCACCAGTTGGTAAACGAACCGTCAAGACGGCGCAACTGCGGCAACTCCCGTTTTTGGGAGGGGTTGCCGGCGGCCGCCTCTCTGTCAAACTCGATGCCGAGCCCTGGCAGGTCGGTCGGCAGCATGTAGCCGTCCTCCCAGTGGTGGTGGACAGGCACGATTTCGGGCAGCGTATCTTCCGGTTTACGCGGCTGCTCCTGCACACCGAAGTTGGAGGTAGCCATGTTCATCTGGAGGCAGGCGGCAGAGGAAACCGGGCCGAGCGGGTTGTGTACAACGAGCTTGATGTAGTGGGTTTCGCACCAGCCGGCGATTTTGCGGGCTTCGGTGAATCCCCCGGCGATGCACATGTCGATGCGGGCGTAGTCAATCCATTCCTCCTCGATCAGCTGACGGAACTCCCATTTTGAGGAGAACTGTTCGCCGGCGGCGAGGGGAACGTGGGTGCGGGGCCTCAGGGTCTTGAAAGAGTCGGGGTTTTCGCAACGCAAGGGATCTTCGATGAAGAATGGTTGGTACTGCTCAACTTCGCGGCAGAGCCAAATGACGTCGGGAAGGTCGAGCCGTGTGTGGACATCGAAACAGATGTCGATTTCGTCGCCGACGGCCGACCGCACGGCGTCAAACTGCCGGATCGCGGTGCGCACGGCGTCGCGCGGTTCAAGGATGTCGCCATCCTGGGGGAGACCCCAGCGAACGAACTTCCAGCCCTGCTCTTTGGTTTCCAGACAGCTTTCGACCAGGGGCTCAACTTCCATGGCGTGGCTGTGGTTGTGCGGGTAGCAGACGACTTTGTCGCGAACGCGGCCGCCCAGCAGTTCATAGATGGGCACGCCGAGAGCCTTGCCTTTGATGTCCCACAAGGCGATGTCGATTGCGGAAATGGCAGAACTCAGCACGCGCTGGGCCGGGAAGAAGCCGCCGCGGAAGAGGAGCTGCCAGATATGTTCTATGCGAAAGGGGTCCTGTCCGACGAGGACCTCCTTAAAGTCCTGGAATGCGCCGATCACGGCCTGTTCGCGGCTGGTCAGGCCGGACTCGCCCACGCCGTAGATACCCTCGTCGGTGTCAACGACGACGAAGAGAAAGTTACGATGACCGGCCCAGACGGGATAGGCGGTAATGTCAGTAATCTTCATTGGTTGCTCCTCGGACTTGGCCTGGAGGCCGGGTTTCCGGGCCGGCTGGAGGCCCAGCGTGTTTGGAAGGGACGAGATAGGGTTTCGTGGCATTCGGCCGCGGCTCTTGGCAGAGCCAACGACAGAAGTGTAGCCCATCCGATCGAAAGTTGAAAGGCGGGGGAAGGGTGGGGGCTGAATTGCGGATCAGGCTGGGATTCCGTATGATGGAGCCAAATCGGACTCAGGAATTCTGTGGAGGAAAGCGATGCGAGCACTTGTATGGACGGCGCCGGAGAAGATGGAGATACAGGAGCAGGACGAGCCGACGCCGGCTGCGGATGAGGTGGTCATACGGGTGGCCTTTGCGGGGATCTGCGGCTCGGAGTTGAGCGGATTCCTGGGCCACAACGCGCTGCGGACACCGCCGCTGGTCATGGGGCATGAGTTTTCGGGCGAGATCGTGGAGGCGGGGCGCGACGTGTCCGGGCTCAACGTGGGGGATCCGGTGACGGTCAACCCGCTTACCTATTGCGGACAGTGCCGCACATGCCGGATGGGGCTGACCCAACTCTGCCCGGAGAGGCGGCTGGTAGGGGCGCACAGGCCTGGCGCGTTTGCGGAATACGTGAGCGTGCCGGCGTTTGTGACGCACAAGCTTCCGGAAGGGATGTCGTTGCGGAGCGGCGCGCTGACGGAACCTGTGGGAGTCGGGGTCCGCATCGGACGTCTGGCAGGGGATGTAAAGGGCGAGTCGGCGCTGATTATCGGGGCCGGTCCGATCGGGCTGCTGGCGTTGCAGGCGCTGCAGCTGGCCGGCGCAGACCGCATCTTCATCGCGGACCTGGACCCGGAGCGGCTGGCGATGGGGGGCGCGCTCGGCGGCATCACGATTTCCCCGCCCGGCGGCGGCCCTGGCGCGGCCGGGGGAGAGGACGTGGTGGAGAACGTGAAGGAGGCAACAGCTGGAGACGGCGTAGCGGTTTCGGTGGATGCGGTGGGGACGGGGGGCACGCGCAGCCAGTGCGTGGCGGCAACGCGCAACGCGGGGACGCTGATCCTGTCCGGCCTGCACGAGGAGACGAGCCCGATGCCGGCGGCGGAGATCATACGGCAGGAGTTGACTGTCCGGGGCAGCTTTGCGTACGGTGCGGCCGATTTTGAAGACGGACTGGATGAACTTCATGCGGGTCATTACCGGCTGGATCCGTGGATCGTTGAGGCGCCTCTGGCTGAGGGCGGCGACTGGTTCATGCGGCTGATTCACAGCCCAGGCAATGTTTCAAAGGTGCTGCTGGTACCGGATCGATGCAGTGGTTAGTGGTGAGTGGTCAGTGGTGAGTGGTCAGTGATCAGTGCGGGGCGGAGATACGCCGCGGGGCGGGGCGTTGTTGAAAATCGATGGGGAGGGCGTTTGGGGGCCGGGGAGTTTGGGACGAGCTTCGGGTTGCCGTTGGGTTGTTCCGCTGAATCCTGGAAAGCGCTTCTCCTGAAGGCTCAGAATCCGGACTGCGCCTTCTGTGAAGAGACACAGTGTTTGGGCAGCAGGCTTCCTCCAAGATCAGTTCGCCCCACTCAGTTTCATTAACTCAGAATCGGAGAAACTCCATGACTATTCCTCGGCCTGAATACCCGCGGCCGCAGTTCAAACGCGAGGACTGGCTCTGCCTGAACGGCACGTGGCAGTTTGAGATCGATCAAGGCGACAGCGGTCTGGAAAGAGGGTTGCTGGATCGCGTGCTCGCGGGCCGCATCACCGTTCCATTTTGTCCGGAGTCGAAGCTGTCCGGGGTGGAGAACCACGACTTTCTGGAGGCGGTCTGGTACCGGCGCGAGGTGGAGATCCCAAGCTCGTGGCACGGGCGTCGCGTTTTGCTCCACTTTCAGGCGGTCGATTATGACGCGACGGTGTGGGTGGACGGGGAGGAGGTCGGCAGGCACCGAGGGGGGTTCAGCCCATTCACGTGTGATTTGGGCGAGGCGGCGCGCCTGGGAGAGCGGGTGACGGTGGTGGCGCGGGCGCGGGACAGTCACCGGGATCCGCAGCCGCGGGGCAAGCAGGCGCAGACGTACGGGCCGATGGGCGCGATCTACGTGCGCACGACCGGGATTTGGCAGAGCGTGTGGATGGAACCGGTCCCGGATATCTGCCTGGGACGGCCGCGGCTGACGCCGGATGCGGGCAACGGTGTGTTACGGCTTGAACAGCCGCTCGCGCTGCGGCCGGCGGCGGGGGAGACGCTTCAGGTCGCGAGGAGGGCGGGGTTGCGGCTGCAGGCCCAGCTTCTGGACAGCGCGGGGGTCGCGGCCGAGGCCGAATGCAGCGCCGCATTAGACCTGTGCCCGCAACTGGATTTGCAGATTCCGGAGGCGCGGCGGCGCATGTGGTCGCTTGAAGATCCACATCTCTATGACGTCGTCCTGCGGTTGGTCGACGGGGAGGGGAAGGTGGTGGACGAGGCGCGCAGCTATGCCGGGTTGCGCAGCGTCGCCGTTGACGGGCGGGCTATTACGTTGAATGGCCGGCCTGTTTTTCAGCGGCTTGTCCTGGACCAGGGCTATTACCCAGACGGCATCATGACCGCGCCGAGCGACAGCGCCCTGCGCCGGGATATTGAACTGAGCAAGGAGGCGGGCTTTAACGGCGCGCGGCTGCACCAGAAGGTCTTTGAGGAACGGTTTCTCTATCACGCGGACAGGCTGGGCTATCTGGTGTGGGGCGAGTTTGGGGACTGGGGCTGCCGGAGGTACGGCCCGGTGGAGGATCATCAGCAGCCGACTGCGTCCTACATAACCGAATGGCTGGAGGTTCTGGAGCGGGACTATTCGCATCCCTCGATCGTGGGCTGGTGTCCCTTGAACGAAACGTGGCAGCCGTTGCACGACCGAATTACGACGCTGGACGCGGTGTCCCGAGGTCTGTACCTGGCGACGAAGGCGATGGACAGGACGCGACCGGTATTGGACGCGTCGGGCTATTCGCACCGCGTGGCCGGGGCCGATGTCTACGATTGCCATGACTATACGCAAGATACCGATGCCTTTGCCGAACATCATGCGCACGTCGCCGCGGGCAGGCCGTATACCAATGACAGAGATGGGCAGACCTGGTCGATCGGCTATGGTGGGCAGCCGTTCTTTGTCAGCGAGTTCGGCGGGATCTGGTGGAACCCGAAGGCAGAGGAGGAGGACTCATGGGGCTACGGGGAACGGCCCGAGTCGATCGAGGAGTTCTACGAGCGGTTCGCCCGCCTGTGCGCGATCCTGCTGGATGACCCGGCCCATTTTGGTTATTGCTATACGCAATTGACCGACATTTACCAGGAGCAGAACGGGATCTACGGTTTTGACCGCAGACGCAAGTTCGACATGGCGCGGATCCGGGCCGCGCAGGCGAGACCGGCCGCGATCGAGACGGCTGATCGCTGACCGGACAGTCCAGGTAGGCGGGAAACCGGGACTCAGGTTCGAGGGGGCGTTGCGCGCTGCGCCCGGCAGCGGGCGGGGTCAGCTCCGCCCGGAGATCGCGGTGACGATGTTGTCTCCTTCGGTCGGGCGCTGCGGCTGCTCTGACAGGCCGGCCTTGGCGGCCAGGACCGGGTAGGCGTCCATGGGGGGCAGGCTGTCCAACTGCGGCAGATCGGGCACGCGCTGCATTGCCCTTTCGATGGCGGGGGCCAGTTTGGCCAGTTTGCACTGCTGGCGCGGTTCGTGCCGGTCTTTGAACGCGGGCAGGACCTGGTCCGCAAACAGTTCAAGCGACTCGCAGATGTGCTCGTGCCGGTTGTTGCCGGCCTGTTGGACAAAGACGACCTGGTCCACGCCCGCCTCTTCGAGAGCCTCCAGGTTCTGCGCCACCTGGGAAGGGCTGCCGATTCCGGTGGTGGGTTCGCTGTTCTCGGGCATGTTTCGCTGGAAGTCTTCCCACAGGTCAAAGCGGCCGGGGATGTGGCTGCCGGTGATGTAGAAGTGGCTGAGGGCGTACCCGAAGAATTGGAAGTTGCGGGCGCCGCGGCGAACCGCCTCGTCGCTGTCGGGATGGAGCATAAAGCCGGCGACGACGGCGATATTCGGGTTTACGGTCCTGCCAATCGGGTTGCACTCTTTTTCAAAAGTAGAGTAGTACTCCTCCACCAAGTGGGACGCGCTGTCGGGATCGATAAAGGCAAAGGTCAGCGCGCCCATGCCGTAGCGGGCGGCGATTTTGATCGTATCGCGGTTGGAGCAGGCGAGCCAGAGCGGGGGATGGGGCTTCTGCAGCGGTTTGGGCACAACGTTGCGGGCCGGCATCGCGAAGCTCTGGCCCTGGAAACCGGGATAGGGCTCCATCACCATCATTTTGGCGGCCTCGCGGACTGACTCCTCCCACATCAGATGCTTCTGTTCCGGGTCGATGCCGAACCCTTCCAGTTCGCTGCGGCTGCTGGAGGAGCCGGTGCCCCACTCGACCCGGCCATCGCTGATCAGGTCCAGCGTGGCGATGCGCTCCGCGACGCGGGCGGGGTGGTTATAACTGGCGGGCATGAGGACAATGCCGTGGCCCAAGCGGATTTGACGCGTGCGCTGGCTGCAGGCGGCGAGGAAGACTTCAGGCGCGGAGGAGTGGGAGTATTCTTCGAGGAAGTGATGCTCGACTTCCCAGGCGTAGTCGATGCCCAGCCGGTCGGCCAGCTCGACCTGATCGAGGGCCTCTTTGAGGAGGCGGTGTTCGCTGTCCTCGGCCCAGGGCCGGGGGAGCTGGTGTTCGTAGAAGATGCCGAATTGCAAGCGTAGATCCCTTCTGGCGGCTTGATGTGGAATGCGATCTTACTGCAAGGACGCAGCGGCCGGCGCGTAAACGGTCCGGCAGAGGCAGAACTGTTGACCGAGCAAGCTCTTTTCCTAACCCGATTCAGGCGTGAACTAGGGGCCGAAGAGAAGGCAGACCGGCATTGGGGCCCCGACCAAGTCTCCGACAGGGGTCAATTGGCCACTTTCGACATCGCGACTGAAGACGGAGATGTCGTCTGTATCCTGATTGGCGGCCAGAAGCCAGTTGCCTGTCGGGTCGAGCGTGAAGTTGCGGGGCGTCTCGCCGCGCGTCGGGGCATGGCCGGCCGGTGTGAGCGTACCGTCATTCTGGTTGACGGAGAAGATGGCGATGGTGTGGTGGCCCCGGTTTGAGCCGTAGACGAAGAGGCCGTCGGGAGAGACGTGGATGTCCGCGGTGCTCATTCCGGTCCGGTCATCGACGCCGTCGGGCAGCGTGGAGATGGTCTGAACGGCGGTCAGGGCGCCGGTGGCGGCTTCGAAGTCGCAAACCGTGACGGTCAGGTCGAGCTCGTTGATGATGTAGGCAGTGCGACCGTTGGGGTGGAAGTCAAAGTGGCGCGGGCCGGCGCCGGGTTGGACGGAGACGTGGTCTGGCTGGTTGGCTTCCAGCTGCCCGTTGACGACTTGATAGATCATCACCTTGTCGATACCGAGGTCGGCTACGTAGACGCGGGAGCCGTCGGGGCTGAGGGTGGTGGAATGGGCATGGGCGGCTTCCTGGCGTTCCTGGTTGGGGCCGCTGCCGTGGTGCTGGATGTTCTGGACGGGGTCGGCGATGGTTCCGTCGGCGTTGAGCGGGTAGACTGCCACGTTGCCGCTGTAGTAGTTGGCCACGACGAGCGTTTCGCCGCCCGGTTCGACGACGAGGTGGCAGGGCGAGGTCCCGTGCGTTGGCTGCCGGTTGAGGAAGGTCAGCCCGCCGGTAGCGGGGTCGATGGCAAAGCTGCTGACCTGTCCGGCCTCCGTGTCCTCGGTTACGGCATAGAGAATGCGTCCATTGGGGTGAAGCGTAAGGAAGGACGGGTCCGAATGTCCGGGGACGGAGGCCTGCGGGCGCAGAGCGCCGGTCTCCGTGTCAAAGCGATAGATGTAGATTCCTTCACTGTCGCGCTGGGTGTAGGTGCCTACATAGAGGGTGCATTCCGTCATTACGGTTCTCCTGGTGAATTTAGGTCGTGCGTGTCAGTTTTTGAAAGACTGGGCTTGACGTTGCCGACTGATCCATTGGCGGCGGTTGCGAGAACGCCAAAGCGGATGTCCGGTCGAGCTGCACGTCGCTTCATATTGCGCTTCATATTGCGCTTCATATTGAGGCGGGTGTGGGCAGTTCGGGCACGTGCTGGTAGGCCGGGTCGGTCTTCTGTTTGCGCATAATCCGGATTATCTCAACCCAGGCAGGCAGGAGGCCCCGTTTGCATTCCGGCATATCCTGCTTGATGAGCCTGTGCAGTTTGGGCAGGTTATAACAGGGGACACCGGCGTACATATGATGTTCGGTGTGGTAGTTCATGTTCCAATAGAGAAAGCTTGTGAATGGATTGAGATAGACGGTGCGGCAACAGAGGCGGAAATCCGGTACGTTGTCCTGGAGGCCGGCATGTTGCAGGTTGTTGCAGAGGTAGCGCAGCCAGCCGCCGTAGAAGGGGGCGAAAGTCGTGAGCACGGGAATGAGCCACCAGCCGAAGTAGAGTGAAACGGCCAGTATCAGCCCGTGACCCGCGAGCAGCAGGCGGGCCCAGACGAAGAGGCGGCGCCGTTTTTGGGTTGCTTCGGGTGGAAATAGAGCGTGCTCCCATTCGCCTTCAAGGCGGCCCAAGCTGTGTCGAATGGTCACTTTGAGGGTATCAAAGAGGTTCCAGGGATTCACGACCGCGTTTTTGAGGAATCCTGGCAAGGTCAGCTCCATGGGGAGTTCGACTTCCAGGTCGTCGGGCGGATGCAACGTGTATTTGTGGTGCTCGACGTGGCTGGTGGAAAACATGTGGTGATTTCGCCAGACGAGAAAGCTGAAGATGCGGGTGAACAGGACGTTGAGCGTCCTCGTTTTGAAGACTGTGTTGTGGATTAGCTCGTGGGAGCCGTTAAAGAGAAAGACGTAGAAGGTGCCGTGCGCGAACATGAGCAGGAGCAGGGCAAACAGCGACACGCGGGGGGCTGCGAACCAGGCTGCAAGGCCGGTCAGCAGGATGAGAGCCAGATGGCCGACGACCTGCAGCGCGCCAAGCCAGTCGCTGCGCTGATTGAGCGCGTTCAGTTCGGCGCGGGTCAGGGGTACACGGTACCAGTTAATCTTTTCGGGACTTCGGTCGTTTTGGGTCGGTGCGTCGGCAGGCATCAGTTTCCCCTTTGGCGGCTTAGGGCGGCGCTCATTCATCGACGAAGTCTGTTTGGCGGTCCGGCGTGGAAAACATGATGGTCATGATTGCGACTTCGTCGCCGTCGTTACTGGCGTTATGGACCACATTGGGTGGAATCGCGATGGTGTCCCCCGGCCCCATGGGGTAGAGATCATCGCCGAGGGAGTGGACGATGCGGCCGCTCAGGACATGCAGAACTTCCTCGCAGTTGGGGTGGGAGTGACGGAAGTTTTCGTGGCCGACTTTGAGGACGGCGCGACCGAAGGTCATGGTGGAGCTGTTGCCGATTTGGCCGCTTGCATACCAGACAAGCTCGCCCCAGTCAAACTCCTGGACGGTGGCTTCGGAGGCGGGAAAGACAGTTTTTTGGGTCATGGTCATATCTCGCTGGGTTAAACAACCTGCTCTGCTCGAGGCGGAGCAGGTTGACGGACGGGCCAGGATGCGCCGGTGGATGCGAGTCGAGTACCACCCGATTCAATGTTTTGCGCCATCTTACCATAGACGGTGTCTCATGTCATGGAATCAGCGGCGAGGGTCAGGGCAATCGCATCTAAATCTGTAGGCCGATTCAGTTGAAATTGTGGCCAGAAGAAAGCGAGAATAAGTGGAAATCACCCTGCACTTACTGAATATCGACGGGAAGACGCCGCGGATCAGGCCCTCAGTCGGCGAGATA